>NZ_JBEPDC010000011.1:0-286100 GCF_040300065.1 Nonomuraea sp. NPDC000554
TTCCCAGCGCCGATGGTACTGCACTCGGGAGGGTGTGGGAGAGTAGGTCACCGCCGGACAATTGTTAGGTGAGGGCGGGAAGAGGACCCCTGTTGAGGGGTTCTCTTCCCGCCCTTTCCGTTTTTATGTGTGTGGGATCTTTCTTGTGTTGTGGGGGGTGTCGGGTTTTCTGGCAGGCGGGGCTGCGGCTTTGGGGGGCGGGTGTTCCGTTTGGGGTTGGTGTTCTGTTGTTCGTGGCTGGCGCTGTGCAGGGGTCGGGCCTGGCTGACATCAGCGTCTCGGTCGGAGCTGCAGCTGCTCGGCCTGTCGATCTAGAAACTGTCGGCCACCCAGGCCTGAGTGGTCCAGCTAAGGTGCTTCGGCGGATCTAGCGGTTCGGGCCGCCGGAGCACGTGGTCCGGCGGCCCGCGAACCCGCGGTCGGGCCCGACGGCTGGGGCGATCGGTGAGTCAGCAGCCGGGGCGTGACCGCCGCCTCACCACGGTGCACCACCCGGACGCCCTCCACCAGCTCCTCGGGGGAGATGTTCGTGGGTAGAAAGCCCGAGGCCCCGGCCCGCAGCGCGTCGACGACGTACTCGCCAAGGACTACGTTGCAGGCGGGCGGTAGCCACCTGGTCTGCGACCGGGCGTCGGCCACAGACCAGGCGCGGCTGTCAGCTTCTCGGCGTGTTCCACCATGACGTCGTGGTGGACAGGTCGCGTTCGACGTTGGTGACGCAGTGGATGTCGCCGCCGACGGTGCCGACGTGGTGGGCGTAGTCCCAGTCCTCGATCCAGTGGACCCGGACGCCGACCTTCTGCAGCGCCCGTTCGATGGCCTCGGCGAAGACGTCCGCACCGGCTCGCCGCGGGCCGTGCTGTTTGGGGGCCAGGTAGCCGCCGGTGCCGGTGCTGACACCGTTGGCGGCGTTGGGCAGGTAGGCCGCCGTGACGTTCTGACGCGGATAATCCTTAGGCAGGGCGACCTTGGTGTAGAGCACCGGGATCCGGACGATGTCGTCCTCGGTGATGTCGGCCTGCTCACGCAGTTGCCGTAGCGCCTTGTCGACGCCTTGGGCCGCGATGCGGGTGCCGTTCACCAGGGCCTTGTCTCGTACCGCCTGGGAGACCGTCATTGCGGGGTGGTCGGTCTTCGCCGGTTTCACGCCCTGGACCAAGCGCCGGTTCCCGCCGCCGGTGCCGGCGAGGTCTTGGAGGAGCTTCATGGCCATACGCGGGTCGGCGACCACCGCGGCCCAGCCCCGCTTGTTACGGGCGGGAACGAAGTGCAGGAACTCATCGAGGTGCCCGACGCCGAGCCAGCCGGTGTCCACGACGACCGGATCCTGGTAGCCCTGCGCGGCCAGCATTTTGGTGAACGCCGGATCCGGGGAGAACCTGCCCGCGCCGCCGTACACGATCCGGCCGGTGGGATAGCCCTGATGGGGCGGGATCGTCCCGAAGTTGCCCGGGGAGCTGGGCGATCCGTAGTAGAGGTTGACGTCCGGCTGGTCGACACGGGCGGCGTCGAACTGCTGGACACCGGCCACACCGGGCCCGCGCAGCTTGGTGAAGACCGGGCGCGAGGCGTCACGCAGCGGCCGGTCGCGGGCGGGCAGCTTCGGCATGACGGCTGGCGATCTGAGGTCCACCACGATGCGGTGCTCCTTGCCGTCCGGTCCCGGCATCGAGGCGTACGCGGCCTTATACATGTCACCGATCCACTGGTCTCCGCCGGCGGGCCACTCACGGGACGGCTTGTGCAGGCCCGCGGCGTTCAGGGCCCGCCGCAGATCCCGGCGGTAGGCCTGCGCTCCCGGCACGGTCTTGCGGGCGGCCTTGCGTCCTTCAAGAGTTTCGGGCGCCTCGGGGCTGGCCACGACCGCCCGCTCCAGCGGCAAGAGATCGTGCTGGAAGAGGACCGGGGCGACGCGCAGCCGGACCCGGTCGGTTCTCGTGCTTGCCGAGCTGACGACGGTCAAGGTGAGATCGGTGACTCCCGACCAAACGGCGGGGTCCCTGATGACGTCGCGGGCTTCGATCGCGAGTCGCACCCCGCGGCGCAGCTCGTTCGCGGAGATCCGGCCAGCGGTGACCCACTTTCCCTCTCGCTCGACGAAGAGGCGGACTTTGCCGCGTGAGCGCACGTCGGGAACCACGGTCGCCTCCGCCTCAGGGGAGATGTGTGGCATCGCGGGTATCTCCAGGCGGGCGAGATCCGCGAGGTCGGCCGCGCCGTTCACCACCTCGTCCGCGGCATCGTTGCAGGCGGCCAGCACGGCGTCCGAAAGACGGGCCCCCTTCGGGCCCGTCGTGCGACAGCTGGATTGATCGTCATCTACGTTCGGCAGCATGATGGCGCCGCGGGCCGCGGTCCAGGTGTCGTCCCCCGCGTCATCATCGGCCGTCAGACGGCCGTCGCGGTTGCTGTCGGCGCGCAGCAGAACCTCTGAAGGCGTGGCGGCCGCCGCGGTGGCGGTCGGCCCGGCGAGCACCACGATCGAGGTGAGCGCTGCGAGGCCGCCGCGTAGACGTGGCAAGTGATCAGACATGGGAGAAGCTTCGTGGCGGAGACCTCGCCTACATATCGGCCATACGATCGATATCCTGTCCAACGCTTCGTCCACATGGCTGGGGCCACGCCGAGCCGAGAGCCGGCTCAACATGCGGTTGGGGGTTGTTCTGAGTTCGGATCATGCTGCCGGGTGGAGGCTGCGGAGCCAGATGACCGCTCCGCGTAAATGGAGTCCGGCGAGGTAGCTGGCGGGGGTGTCCCTATGGGATTCGTCAAGCGATGATCTGGAAGCGCTGGTGCTGGTAATCGTCAGGCGTCGCTCTCGGTCCGGTCGTCGCTGAGGACGGGTTCGGGCAGGGTGCCGGCGTTGTGTTCGACGAGCCGCCAGCCTTTGCGGCCTTCTTCGAGGATGGACCAGCAGCCGTTGGACAGCCCGACGGAGCGGCTAACTACTGCTCGCCCGAGACGAAGCCAACCTGGTCTTCTCGATGATCTCCAAACGATACGAGAAAGGCTCCATCCTGCTGACCAGCCACGAAGCCGAGTGAGGCCAGGTCTTCGGCTCCAGAGTTCCTCTGGGAAGCCGAGCCAGCGCAGCATACCGATGCGTATGGCGGCGCCGTGGGACACGACGACGAGGAGGCCTCCATCGGGGATGCGTTCCAGGGCGCGTTCGAGGGCGGCGCTGAACCGTTTCGCGACCTGTTCGCCGGTTTCGCCGCTGGGGGGTTGCCAGATGGCGTGTTCGTCGGGGTAGCGGGTGCGGATCTCGTGGTTGGTGAGTCCTTCCCAGACGCCGCCGCTGCGTTCGATGAGGTCGGGATCGTGGGTGACGGTGAGTCCGGTGGTGTCGGCGAGGGCTCGGGCGGTGGCCGCGGCGCGTTGCAGCGGGGAGGAGACGATCGCGGTGGGGCGTAGAGCGGCGAGGAGTCGGGCGGCGCGGGCGGCCTGTTCGGTGCCGACGGCGTCCAGCGGAATGTCGGTCGTGCCTTGGAAGCGGCGTTCGACGTTCCATGCCGTCTGGCCGTGCCGCCACAGGACGATCTTGCGCGATCCGCCTCCAGCCGTCACTGGCCCTCCCCGGCGCGTACGCGCTGCGCTGCATGGGCGTTGATGTTCTCGGCGGCGATCCGGACCAGCCGGGTGGCCTTGTCGGATGCGGTCACGGTGGTGTCGTGTTCCTCCCAGCGGGGGGTTGGGTCGTCAGTCACGATAGAGCCTCGCTTATTGACCGGTCAGCAGTTTCATGCCGATGTCCTGGTTGCGGGCTCGGCGATGAGCCGTCACGACGTGGATGTTATGGGCGGGCTCGTGCGGGGTTGCTCATGCGGCGTGGGCGGTGGGATTGCGGTCGGGTTGGTAGGGCTGCTTGTCGCGGAGCATGGCGTAGATGACGTCGCTGCGGCGGCGGGCCAGGCAGATGACGGCGGCGTTGTGTTTCTTGCTCTCGGCTCTCTTCTTGTCGTAGTAGGTCCTGCTAGCGGGGTCGGACAGGGACACGAACGCGGACAGGAACGTGGCCCGTTTCAGGCTCTTGTTGCCGCCTTGTTGGATCTGCACTGAACGTCTCGATCGCGGCCCACGTGTCCTGCTGAACGGGTGTGAGGTTCAGTCCGCGTGGCAGGTGAGTCCGGCGGCGGGCAGGGTTCCGTCGCGAAAGTAGGTGTTCACCGCGTTGTCCACACAGGCGTTCGGCAGGCGGCCGAAGATGCCGTGCATGCGCACGTCCTGGAGGGTGACCAGGCGGGAGCCGGACATCGCCCGGTGCAGGTTCACGCCTTCCTGGTAGACGGTGCGGGTGTCGCGGGTGGCTTGGACGATCAGGGCGGGGACGTCGTTGCGCACAGTGGTCTTGGGCTCGCGGGGCGACGGCCAGAACGCGCAGGCGGTGATGTTGTTCGCGTACGGCCCGAATACCGGCTGGCTCGCCCGGCTGCGCTGGATGGTGCGCCAGTACCACCGCGGGTCGCGGGGCACAGCGGCGTCACCGCAGATCACGGCCGCCTGGCCGGACAGGTCCTGGGGCCGGCCCGTCAGCGTGAAGCGCAGTTCGTCGTCGAAGTCCTTGGTCGGCTGGACCGGTTTGCCCTCGGCAGCGTCGGCGATCTGCCGGACCCGCGCGGCCAGGTGGGCGTTGTAGCGGGCATCGGGCAGCAGCGTGAACAGCGTCATGGGCAGGAACCGCTCGTCCAGGAGGTGTTCGCCGATGCGGATCGGCGAGTCGGCCGCCTGCCTGATCAGGCCCTCGACCCGGGCCCGAACCTGTCGGCCGGTCGTGCCGAGGTGGTAGTCGGCGTCGCGGGCCGCGGTCCAGTCCGCCCACTCATCCAGTGCGGCCTCGTTGATCGGCCCTTGGTTCCTGATCGACCCGGCCATGTACGCGGTCGGGTCGATCGCGCTGTCCAGGACGATCCGGTCGCTGCGGTGCGGGAACATTTGGGTGAAGACCGCGCCGAGGTAGGTGCCGTAGGACATGCCGAAGTAGGAGAGCTTCGCCTCGCCCAGGGCGGCGCGGACGACGTCCATGTCCCGCGCGGTGTTGCGGGTGGTGATGTGGGCGATCCTGTCGCCCTCCTTGCGCGCGCACCGCCGTGCGAGATCGGCCTGGGTCCGTACGGCCTCGCTGAAGTCTGCCCGATCCAGCCCGGCCGACCAGAGCATGTGCCCGATGGGCCACGCGCAGTCGATCGCCGCGCTCCGCCCGACGCCCCGCGGGTCCATACCGATCAGGTCGTAACGGGAGGAGACCTCAGGGGTCATCGCCCCTCGGATGTAGAGCATGAAGTGCAGGCCTTCGCCGCCGGGACCGCCGGGGTTGGAGAGCATGATCCCGCGGCGGCGCTTGGTGTCGGTGGCCTTCAGCCGCGAGATCGCCACCTTGATCGTTCGGCCCTGCGGCTCGGAGTAGTCCAGTGGCACCGTGATCTCGGCGCATTGGGCGCCCGCCTGGTCCAGCGCGGCGTCCCCGCAGGCCTTCCACTCGACGGCTTGCTCGTAGAAGCGGCTCAGAGTCTCGGCGCCGGCCACGCCGGTCCCGGTCAGCACCCCGGTTCCCACCGTCAGCGCGGCGAGTACAGCAGCTACCCGTTTCATCACTCATCGTCCTCGGATAAGGGGAGTTCGCAGGCGCGCCACGGGCTGCAGGTGGATCGACCGAGGCGCGCACCACAGAGAGAATGAAGCAACCGTAGTTGACTAATCCGAAGATAGTCAACCCAAGTTGCTTATCTCCTGGAGCCTCGTCGGCCCGCCGATGCGGCCCTCTGCTTGGGTCCATGTCAGCCTCATTGCGGTGGCGGCCAGGCCTTGCTTCATAGGTGACCGCCTATGAAGCAGCGCGCGCGGCGGGGGTGGCAGCCACGCTCGTGGTACACGAGCACAAGCGGCTCGGCTGCGGCCTCGACCTCGCCGAGCAGCTGTGCGCCGCCGACATCGGCCAGGAGTTCCTCGCCAGCGACCTGTAAGGCGCCCACGATCCCTCAGGTGTGGTGTTCACCGTGCTCGCAGCCCTGTCCGGAATGGAGCGCGAGTGCATCCGCGACCGCACCCTGGAAGGCCGCGAATCCGCCCGCGCCCGCGGCAAGGCCATCGGCGGCGCCGGCGTCACCGACAAGCCGCCCTCGAAACCAAAGATCTGAAGCGGGCTGCGTCGGTGCCGAAACGTACGCCAACGCCTTCGAGCGCGCCTCATGCGGTGCCCCATCCTGGCCTGCGGGAATGCGCTTACCGTACGAAACGGTTCCGTTGCAGGTCCACCCCCTGGCCGTGGCCCGTTCTCGGGTTGAGGCCGACTTGCCGTCGACGTCCTGTAGTGGTGACTGGGGGCGTCGAGCGGCGCTGTTAGGCGGATGCTCTATCGGGAATGGAGGGTGAAGACCTGGCGAGGGCGACATTCGCGCTCGTCGTAGGTGAAGTCCACGCCCGCCTCGCGGGCGGTGACGAAGGACGCCTTGTAGGTGTCCTCTGACTCCCATTGGCCGGTGGTGACGACGGCGTCACCGTCATTCGTGACCCAGCAGTCGGCGGACAGACATCCTGGTGTCACTCGTATGGCTTCGACGGCCTGCTGTGCGCGGGCGATGAACTCGTCAAAGAGTTTTGGCTCGGGGTAGTGGAAGGCGACCAATCCAACTGTCATCCCGCTGCTACCTCCTTCGGTTGACATGGGCGCGGACGCGCCCGATGTGGCATACCGTCAAATATACGGCACCGTATATTTGGTGGCTGATTCGAATGGTGGGTTGGTCGGTCCAGCAGGCGATGATGGCCAGCCATGGTCGCCGTCATGCGCACACCACGCAGCAGCTGGATCGAGGAGCGTGCGGAAGTCGTCTCCCGTGCCGCCAGCCTCCTGCTCGAAGCCGGCACCAATCCGTAATGTCCTGTCGTCCGGGCTTCGGTTGGGCGGTCGGGTCGCGATTTATGTCGCGGGTCACTAATACTTTCGGATGATTCGGCGCCTCCAGGACGGCGACCTTGGTCGAGGGAGCACAGGCTTGCGGTCGATGTGGTGCTGGAGCGTCGGCCTCTACCGTCAATGTCGTGGTGTTGAGCCTGCTGGACCGTCCGCCCGTGCCGTGCTCGGGGCGCGGCGGTTGGCGCGCAGTTGTGCGGGGACCTGGTGGCCGACGCGAAGCTGTGCAGGGCGTGGCGGCTGGCGCGGACTTGTGTAGGACGCGGCTGTTGACACCAAGCTGTGCAGTCGAAGAGACAGAGGCTGGAGTGAAGAGCTGTGCGGTCTCTGGAGATTTGCTGGAGGAGGGGCGCTGTCGATGACATCTGATGTGTCGTCATCTCCCGATCAGACAGTGGTGGCCCGGCCGGTGGGGGAGCGAGTCCTCGTCTGGTGTGGGGCTCCGCTGTTGGGAGCCGGGGCCGGGTGGCTGCTGAAGGTCGTTGCCGACTGGGCGACGTCGTTGCCATGGACCCCGTTTCAAAAGCCCCTGGAACTCATTGCGTCATTGCCGGCTGGGCCGGTCACGATCGCCGTCGTGGCCCTCGGGAGCGTTGCCGGGCTGGTGGTCGCGTTTCTCGCCGAGCGGGACTACGTGACGGTAGTCGTCGATGACGACCAGGTCACCATCGCGTACCGGGAGTCGCGGCGGGAGGTGCGGCGCGCGTCGATCGAGGCGGTGTTTCTCGACCGAAAGCGGCTCGTGCTCCTCGGCCACGCGACTGAGGAGCTCGTCCGGCAGACTGGCGACCTGCCTGATGCCAAACGGCTCAGCGATGCCTTCCAAGCGCACGGCTACCCCTGGCGATCGGGCGGCGACCCGCACGGGAACGATTTTCGGCGCTGGGTGGCAGATCATCCGGACCTTTCCGCTGCCGCCCACGCCTTCCTCAAGGCACGCGAACGAGCACTGGATCAGGGCGACGGCGGGGACGCCGAGCAGCTACGCGCGGAGCTGGCCGAGCATGGCATCGTGGTTCGTGAGGAGGGCAAGCGCCAGTACTGGCGCCGCACCAACCAGGCGTCGGAGAGCTCGGACGACCTGGGCGGTTAGACCTCGATTTGTTGGCCTGAGGCGGCCGCGATGCCGGGCCGCCGAAGAACGTCTCGAACACGTCGATGGCAGGCTGGCCCGGCGAGCGTCGGGCGTATGGCCGGAAGGGTTGTGCGGGTGGAGAACGCCGTGATCGTGGCCCGTGATGAGGACCAGGTGCCCGCCCCGGCCAGGCGCGGGCGCCACCGGTGGCGGCCGGCGTCTTGAGAGACCCTGCGCCGCGCAATGCGGAGGAGGCGTAGGCGGTGGTGGCCCGCGCACGGCGAGGGCCTAAGCCTACGGCTCGGTCTGGTGTGAGCAGGACGACGAGTTGCAGCGTCCCGCAGGGGCCTGAAATGGACTACCGGCCCCTGCAGGAGGCACGCACCACCTGCCCGGTTCGCGTTGAGTAACGGGTGAGCAGCCGTTCCGTACTAGCGAGTGCTCACCTGTTCGTTACGTCAGAATCCGGGCGGTGGAGTCACGCCTGCCCCTGGCTCGACGTGCAGGATGATCACTCCGTCGTGGTACGTTTCGGCTGTCGCCACCTTCCAACTTGGATCGACGCGGGAAGCGGGCACTTCCTCGTAGCGAACGCCCACGCCCCCGTCCCGGAGCGGCCAGTCGAGTTGGTAAGCCACCTTCAGGTCGTGGTCGCGCACGACCTGTACCGCCTCGGCCACCGAACGTCCCTGAAGCTTCACACCGGCCAGCGCTTCACCTGGCAGGCTCGCATCGACAGGGGAGGCGTACTTCTCGCCTGGCTTCGCCAGGCGGCCTAGGAGGAGCTGCGCGGGCCCCTTGAGGTCAGCGGTGACGCCGAAGGCCGTCAGGCACCCTTCGACACGCTTGCCACAGGCGGATTTGGTGTAAGACGTGGTGGACGACATGCGGGAGCCGGGAGAATTCGCGTCGAAGTCGGCGTAGCTCTCGACGTCTTGCGGCGCGACGGGGACCAGCTTGACCGTGATGTTGTCCAGCCCGACCTTCCGGAAGGCCTTCTCCAACTCGGCAGGATCGGGATCGCCGTCAGTGATGTAGAAGTTGTACCATTCACCGTCGCGGTCAATGGTCACGGCCTGGCTGGCGTACACCTGCTCGGCCCCCTTGAAGAGGGATGGCCCGACGACAAAGGCTCCAGCCAGGACAACCGAAGCGGCCAGGCCCAGCAGCGCGCGCCGGGGTGACGGCGTGAGCCGCCGCCGCCGGGCCGGCTCCTGCTCCAGCAGGACGATCTCCGCCAGCAGCGCGTCCGCCCCCGCGGTGGACGCCCGGCCGGCCAGGTCCTCGTCCAGCACCCGGGCCCGGTTCTTGAAGATCTGGTCGTTGTTCACCGTGACTCCTTCTCGATGAGCGGCCGCGCTTCGAGGCGGGGCATGGATCGGCGGGTCTTCTCCAGCGCTTTGGCGAAGCGCTTGCGGGCCCGGTGCAGGCGTATGCGTGCGGCGTTGCGTGAGCAGCCCAGCACTGCGGCGATCTCTCCGGGGTCGAGTTCCTCCCAGAAGGCCAGGGCCAGCAGCTCGCGATCATCGTCGGAGAGCATTTCCATGGCCTCGCCCGCTTCGTCAGTCCCGGTCTGAAGAGAGGGCGGGGCGTAGAGGACTTCAACCTCGGACGTGAGTTCGACGTGCCGGGTGGCTCTGCGTCGTTCGCCACGACGGTGGTTGGATAGGGTCCGCCGGGCCACACCATACAGCCAGAGTCTGCCAGCCTCGCCATGCGGAAGCTCCGCTATCCGCCGCCACGCGATCACGTAGGTCTCGGCCACGACATCGGCCGCGTCCTCGGGAGAGGAACACCGCCGCATGGCGTAACCAAGGATCTGTTCATATGTTTGCCGGTACATGGTTTCGAACCGGTGCCGGCTGCTTGCTTCATCCACGCGTCATCCTCATCCAGACCCTCCGAACGCTTTTGGGTTTCGCTTTCTACGTGTCCGCGAGCGACGGCAGAATTTCAGGCCCGGTGCAGAATCCCCGACGGGATCGAGAGCACCTCGGTCGCTGGCGCGGTTGGTTCCCGGCCGAACGCCACCAAGCAGATACGCCAGCGTCGCAGCCGCCGTTGACCGGTACCTCGACTCCAAGCAGAACAAGACCACCCGTGACAGCTACGCCGAGACCCTCACACGCCTCACGGCGCTCGCCGGGAACGAGCCCGCCGCCGTGCTGACGGCCGAGGACTACGCCGCGGTGATGGACCGGTGGGACGGTGCGGCGGCCGCGACCTGGAACCGGCACCTGTCGGCGCTGACGTCGTTCACCGCCTGGGCAGGGCGACAGGAGATCCTCGCCCCCAACCCCGCCCGCCGCCTGGAGCGCCGTAAGCCCGTCCGCCGCGGTGACCGCTCGATCCCGCGCGCCCGGCTGGACAAGCTGTTCACCGACGACCGGCACGGCCTGCGCGAGCGGGTGTTGTGGCGGATGCTGTACGAGACCGCCGCCCGCGCCGAGGAACTCCTGTCCCTCAACATCGAGGACCTGGACCTGGAGTTCCGGTGCGGCCGCGTCCGCTCCAAGGGCGGCGCGATCGAGTACGTCCACTGGGCCACCGGCACCGCCCGTCTCCTGCCCCGGCTGCTGCGAGGCCGCGCCTCCGGACCGCTCTTCCTCGCCGACCGGCGTGCCCCCGCCTCCGGGCCGCGAGCCCCGGCGGCCGCCGACATCTGTTCCGAGACCGGTCGCGGCCGGCTACCCGCGCGCCGAGTACCTCTTCAAGACGGGAACCGCCGCCCTCGATCCGCACAAGAACGGCTGGACGCTCCACCAACTGCGACACAGCGCGCTCCAGCATCTGGCCGCCGACGGCCGCACTGCCCTCGAACTGCAAGCCAAATCCCGCCACCAGCACCTCGCCAGCCTCGGCCGCTACGTCCAAATCGGCGAACGGACCTCCGCCCAGGTCACCGCCGACGCCGCCCCCGCCGCAAACCTCGCTGACCCCCGCTACGCCTTCATCAGACCGGCCCGGACGCCTTGGACGGGCCGGTCCGCCACCTCTCCCCGGAGTTCCACGCGTGCGCCGCCAACGACGCCACGAACTCTCCCTCGAAGTCCGCGAAGTCCTTCAACCCGAAGATCTTTTGGATCTGGCCGGCGTGCTCGCGGTGCGTCTCCTCCCGTTGCGCGTACTTCTTCAGGCAGGACGCGTCCTGAATCCCCAGCTGCTCGGCCAGGCAGTCGATCACCTCGGTCGGCACCCCGTTCAACGGATCCGTCAGGAACCTGCCGACATATCGGACCGTCGTGAGTTGGACGGCATAGCCGAGCCGGTTGTGCGGACCCCGGCACCTCTTCACCAGCCTGCGATCCGCGTCGTCAACGTTCGCAGAGACGGCGTCTGCGCAGCCCATCCCGCCGAGTGTGATGGAACGGGAACGTACGCCAGGCCGCTTCACCGCCCGCGTTCCACCGTCACGGTTGAGCTGCGGGAACGGGCTTAGCGTACGCTTTCGTTCCGCCACACTCTGCCCCCCGCTTCCTGCGGTCTGTGGGGCGGCGTCGCCTGCGGGTTTGTGCTCCGGGCGGGCCTGGGGTCCGTGTTTCCTGCGGGGCCGTGCTTCCTGGGGGCTGCGGGTTGGCAACTCCTGAGGGTGCCGCACGGGCCTGGGGGGCCGTGGCTCCTGTGGATTCCTCGTTCTCCTGTGGAGTCGCGGGTCCGCGTCGCCTGCGGGTTCGTGCTTCCTGTGGGCCTGCGCGCCCGTGCCTCTGCGGGCCTGGCGCCCACGCGCCCGTGCCTGCGCCGTGTCGACGGTGCCGCTGCCGCCGCTTCGTCGGGTGCGGCTCGGGCAGCCGATGGGCTGGCAGTTTGATGCGGGTGCTGCCCGTGGTGCACACAGCGACTCGACGACGGTGTCCGTGCGCAGCGACACGGCGACGGTGTCCGTGCGCAGCGACTCGGCGGGGTTTTTGACGTTGTCGAAGGGAGCCTCAGACGTGCAGGTCGGCTGTGAGGACGGTGACGGCGCGGCCCGAAAGGTCGACGCGGTCGCCCCTGGCGGTGACCCGGACGAGGCCGCCTCGTTGGGAGAGCTGGGCTCCCACCAGGTCGTTGCGGCCGAGGCGGGCCGCCCAGTACGGCGCGAGGGCGCAGTGGGCCGAGCCGGTTACCGGGTCTTCCGGGACGCCCACCCTGGGGGCGAAGAAGCGGGAGACGAAGTCGGTATTCGTGCCTCTCGCGGTGACGATGACACCTCTTGCGTCGATTGCGCGAAGGGCCTCGATGTCCGGTCTGAGGGCGCGTACCGCTTCCTCTGATTCCAACTCCACCAGCAAGTCGAGATTGCTCTTGCCCACCTGCTCCACTGCAGCTCCGAGGGCTTTCTCGAGGTTGGGTGGCGGTGTGGTGGGTGTCACTTCCTTGGCCGGGAAATCCATCGTGATCATGCCGTCGGGGCTGCGATTCACCGTGAGCGTTCCGCTGGCCGTGGTGAATTCGAGCCGTCCGGTGGCGGCGCCCGTCGAATAGAGGACGTGCGCTGTAGCGAGCGTGGCGTGCCCGCAGAGGGAGACCTCGACCACGGGGGTGAACCAGCGGAGGGAATCGCCGAGCAGGAAGGCGGTCTCGGAGAGGTTCATCTCGGCCGCCACGGCCTGCATCCACGTGTCGGGAGCCGAAGACTCCAGCAGGCAGACGGCGGCGGGATTACCCTGGAAAGGACTGTCGGTGAAGGCGTCTACAGTGAACACTCGCATGTTCCGAGGCTAGCGGGGGTGCGATATCCGGGTGAAACCTGGATGCCAGGCGTACAAAATGGAAATGGTCGTGGGCGTGTCGCATGGCGAACACGGAATCGTCGGTTACCGTCCAATGTGTGGGGACGTGCCGATTGCGGTGAGTTCCTGAGGAAAGGACAAACCGATGGGGGCAGTGCGCAAGGTGGTGAGCTACCTTGGCCTGGGCGGGATCGACCAATACGAAGACGGCTACGACGACGAGCAGTACGAAGAGGAGTACATGCCGGCGGCGGAGCGGGCGGCCAGGAGGTGGCGTTCGACCGTCGACTCGTCGCGGATCGTCATGGTGCAGCCGCTCAAGTACAACGACGCGCCGATGATCGGTCAGCACTTCCGTGAGGGGCAGACGGTCATCATGGACGTGACGGGCATGCCGATGCCCGAGGCCACCCGCATGGTGGACTTCGCGGCCGGGCTGGCCTACGGGTGCGAGGGCCGGATCGAGCGCATCGCAGACCGAGTCTTCCTGCTCGCGCCGGCGCACGTGGAGATCGAGACCACCTAGTAGGTGCTAGGCCGCTCGCGGGCCGCGACGGATCAGCCGGGTCAGCTCGGCCGAGTCGTCGGCGGCCTGCTTCGCGCGTGCGTCCGCTTCGCGCGCGTACGCGTGTAGTGCCCAGAAGGCACCGTCTGCCAGCTCTTTGAGTTCGGCCAGTTGGGCGGCCACGTACCGGGAGTCTGCTTCGATCGCCTTGCGGCGCTGCCAGAGTTGCCACCCGGCGAGCCCGAGCAGGGCCGCGCCGAGCACGGCGAGCGGCCAGCCGACGGCGACGGAGCCGGCCAGGCAGGCGATGCCGGCCACCATCAGGACGATCGCGCCCCAGGGCCAGCGGCGTGGCATGACCCCCTCGGCCACGATCGCGTTCTCGGCCTCGGCCAGCGACCTCTCGTCGGGGCCCTCCGGGCGCAGTTCGACCGAGTGGCCGAGCAGTGTCACGGTCACGGTCGCCGGCGGCATCAGGCGGGTGTCCTCTTCGAGCTCTTGCGCCAGGCCGCGCAGGATCGGGGCCGCCACGTGCAGCGCGATCGCCGCCAGGTGCGGGTCGGCGCCGGGGCGCAGGTCGTCGAGGAGATGCGAGGTCAGCGAGGCCATCGGGCCCGAGGGGCCGCCCTGCCCGATCAGCGAGCGGAGGACGGCCAACGGCTCGTCCTCGGCCCAGGCCGCGGCAGGGCTGGACGAGTTGTTGGTGAGCGGGGCCGAGGAGACGGGTTCGGCCTGGCGGGTCGAGGTGATCTCGGCGCAGCGGGCGCGCAGCCTGGCGAGCCGGGCGGCGGCCTGCGCGGGCTTGGCGAGTTCGGGGATCTCCGCCATCTCGGGGAAGTCGGCCAGCGAGGGCGGTACGACGACGGACGGCTCGCTGGGGGCGAGCGCCTGCACCCACTCGTGCACGTCCGCGTGTTCGGGGACGGCGACCGCGTCGAGCTTGCGCAGCACGAAGATCTTCCCGGCGGGGCCGTAGGCGCCTCGGGCGGCGGCGCGCCAGAGGGCGCGCTGGCCGTGGCTGACCGGCCGGTCGATGGCGAGGTCGCCGAAGGCGGTGCCGAGCCAGGACGCGTGGATGCGGCTGCCATGACCTGCGACGGCCAGGGCGAGGCAGAGGAAGAGCGCGGTCTGCTGCTGGTCGCGGCCGGCGGCGCGGCTCAGTGGTTCGAGCGGGTCGGCGCCGCTGAGGATCATGGTCAGCGCCTCGACGGCGGCGGGCAGCCAGTTGCCCGGAATGTCGCGGAAGCCCGGGGGAGCGGGAGGCATGGTGCCGTTCGCGGCGAGATGTGCCAGCAGTGCTTCGGCGTAGCGCTGGAGCTCCGTCGCGGCTTGGGGGCTCGCGGTCAGGTCCGTGCTCAAGGCAGAAGACTCCCCCATGTCGGCCTCAGTCATGACCGCGTAAAGCCTAGCCGGGGGGCGCGCCAACCAGGTGGAGGCGCGCCCTACTCCGGAGCGGAACAAAGCCGGTCTTACATGCGATCGGGGACAGGAACCCCCAGAAGGTGGAGGCCGTCGTGCAGCACGCGGAGGGTCAGCGCGCAGAGCGCGAGCCTGGAAGCCCGTGTCTCGGGGTCGACGCCCTCCTTGATGACCGGGCAGTTCTCGACGAACGCGGTGAACGTGGTGGCGGTCGCGTAGAGGAAGGCGGCCAGCCGGTGCGGCTCGCTCAGGGCGGCCACCTGCTCGACCACGGCCCCGAAGCCCAGCACCTGCAGGGCCAGCGCCCGCTCGGCCGGGTGCCCGAGAGTGATGGGCCCGGTCGCGGTGGCGGGGTCGATGTCGCCACGGCGGAAGATCGAGCGGATTCTGGCCTGCGCGTACTGCAGGTAGGGAGCGGTGTTGCCGGTGAAGGCGAGCATGCGGTCGAAGTCGAAGACGTACTCGCTGTCGTGGCTGACCGACAGGTCGGCGTACTTGACCGCGCCCATGCCCACGGCCCGGGCGATCTCCGCGCGGGTCGCGTCGTCGTAGCCGCGCTCGTCGAGGAGGGCATCGGCCCTGTCGACGGCCTCCTGCAGGAGGTCCATCAGCTTGATGGACTCGCCGGAGCGGGTCTTGAACCTGCGGCCGTCCTTGCCGAGCATCATGCCGATCTGGACGTGCTCGGCCGACACCGTGTCGGGCAGCCAGCCCGCCAGCCGCGCTGCCGCGAACACCATGCGGAAGTGCAGCGCCTGGTCGGCGCCCACCACGTACAGGACGCGGTCGGCCTTGAGGTCGTCGACGCGGTAGCGGACGGCCGCCATGTCGGTGGTCGCATATCCGTAGCCGCCGTCGCTCTTCCTGATGATGAGCGGCAGCGGCTTGTCGTCGGAGCCGGTGAAGCCGGGCGGGAACACGCACAGCGCGCCCTCGCTCAGCACCGCGACCCCGGCGGCCTGGAGGTCGTCGCAGGTCTTCTCGAGCATCGGGTTGTAGATGCTCTCGCCGGCGATGTCGGCGTCGGTGAGCGTGACGCCGAGCAGGCCGTAGATCTTGTCGAAGTAGCGGACGGTGGCGTCCATGAAGACGTGCCAGAGCCGGATGGTCTCGGGGTCGCCCGACTGCAGCGTGGTCACCCGGACGCGTGAGCGCTGCTTGAACGTCTCGTCGCTGTCGAACTTGGCCCGGGCGGCCTGGTAGTACTCGGTGCCCATGCCGGCTTCGAGCTGCGCGATCGCGGCTTCCTCGCCGATGTCGAGCAGGTGCTCGATGAGCATGCCGAACGGGGTGCCCCAGTCGCCCAGGTGGTTCTGCCTGATGACGTGGTTGCCGAGGAGCTCGTGGACGCGGGCCAGAGAGTCGCCGACGATGGTGGTGCGCAGGTGGCCGACGTGCATCTCCTTGGCCGCGTTGGGCGCGGAGTAGTCGATCACCACGGTCTGCGACGGCGCGGCCGTGCCGACGCCGGTGCGCGGGTCGGCGAGCATCTCGGCGGCCTCGGACGCGATCCACGAGTCGTCGAGGGTGATATTGAGGAAGCCGGGGCCGCTGACCTCCACCGTGCCGGGGAAGTCGGAGAGTGCGGCCTTGAGCGTCTCAGCGACCTCCCGCGGGGCCCGTCGCAGTCGCTTGGCCAGGCTCATTGCGACGTTCGCCTGGAAGTCGGCGAACTGGGAGGGCCGGATCAGCGGGTCTGCATCGGCGTACTCAGAACCGAACGCGTTCGCCAGCGCCTGCTGGACGCGCTCGGTGAGCACTATCTGCGGGTCGGTCATGGTCTAAGAGTACCGGCGACCTTGACCGCGGCGCTGATGACTATTGCGGCAATCACGGAGATTCCGACGGCCGTCAGATCGTTGCTGATGTCGCCGGGGACGAGCGCGAAGAATTGCCGGACGAACGGGATGAGCAGGGCCACCCCGAACAGCACGGCCATGGCCGCGACGAGGCCGATCCGCCACCAGGTGAGGGGCCGGGCGATCAGCACCAGCACCCACCAGGTGGTGAGGAAGAGCGCGATCACCGCCGAGGTCTGGTCCTCGACCAGGGTGGACGTGCTGGTGTGCGCGGCCCAGAACGCCGCGAACACCGCGGCGGCGCAGAGCACCCCGGCCGGGACGGCGAAGCGCAGCACTCTGGGCACGAACCCGGGCTTCGAGCGCTCCAGGGTGGGGGCGAGCGCGAGGAAGAACGCCGGGATGCCGATGGTCAGCGCGTTGACCAGCGTCGAGTGGCGCGGCGCGAACGGGAACTGCAGCCCGACGACGCCCACCAGCAGCGACAGCGCGATCGCGTAGAAGGTCTTGGTGAGGAACAGGTTCGAGATCCGCTCGATGTTGGCCAGCACCCGGCGTCCCTCGCCGACCACGTGGGGGAGGGTGGCGAACCGGTTGTCGAGCAGCACGACCTGGGCCACGGCCTTGGTGGCGGGGCTGCCGGCGCCCATCGCGATGCCCAGGTCGGCGTCCTTGAGGGCGAGCACGTCGTTGACGCCGTCGCCGGTCATCGCCACGGTGTGGCCGCGCGACTGGAGCGCGCCGACGAACAGGCGCTTCTGCCTGGGGGTGACGCGGCCGAAGACGGTGTTGGCGTCGAGCAGTTCGGCGAGCTTGTCCTGGTCGTCGTCGGGCAGCGTGCGGGCGTCGATGGCGCGATCACCGTCCGGGATGCCCAGGCTGGTGGCGATGGCGGAGACCGCGTCGGGGTTGTCGCCAGAGATCACTTTGACTGTGACGCCCTGCTTGGCGAAGTACTCCAGGGTCTGGTGTGCGTCGGGCCGGATGCGCTGCTTGAGGGTGATCAGCGCGACGGGTTCGACGTCGCCGCCGGCCTCGGCGGACGGCAGGCCGTCGGCGCGGCACAGCGCCAGCACCCTGGTTCCGGTGGCGGCGAGCTCGGCGGCCCTGTCGTACCCGTCGGCGCCGGCGTCGAGCAGGACGTCGGGCGCCCCCAGCACCCAGGCGCCGTGCCGGCCGAAGTCGGCGCCGCTCCACTTGCGGGCGGAGGAGAAGGGCACGGTCGCGGTGGCGGCCCACCCGTCGGGGACGGCGTCGTAGCGTGCCTGGATGGCCAGGGCCGTGGCGTTGGGCCGGTGGTCGGCGCCGGCCAGGGCGGCGAGCGCGTCGTCGACCGGCTGGTCGTCGCGCAGGCGCAGGACCTGGTCGAGGTCCATGCCGCCCGCGGTGAGCGTGCCCGTCTTGTCGAGGCAGAGGACGTTCACCCTGGCCAGGCCCTCGATCGCGGGCAGCTCCTGCACCAGGCACTTGCGCCGGCCCAGGCGGACCACGCCGACGGCGAAGGCGATCGACGTCATCAGCACCAGACCCTCGGGGATCATGGTGACGATGCCCGCGACGGCGCCGGTGATGGCGGTGCCGAAGTCGGTGGAGTGGCGCAGCTGGCTGTAGAGCAGCAGCGCGCCGATCGGGATGACCAGCCAGGTGATGTACTTGATGAAGTTGGCGACGCCGTCGCGCAGCTCCGAGTGGGCGAGGTGGAACTTGCTGGCCTCCTCGGCCAGCCGCACGGCGTAGGCGTCGGTGCCGACCTTGGTGGCGACGAACGAGCCTGACCCCGCCACGGCGAAGCTGCCGGAGAGCACCTGGTCGCCCTCGTGCTTGTGCACCGGGTCGGCCTCGCCCGTGAGCAGCGACTCGTCGACCTCCAGCCCGTCGGACTCGACGACCTCGCCGTCGACGAGCAGGCGGTCGCCGGGGCCGAGCAGGATCAGGTCGCCGAGCACCACCTGGCGCGGCTGGATCTCCTGGTCCCGTCCGTCGCGGCGGACCCGTACCGGGGCCTCGTTGATCACGGCCAGCTTGTCGAGGGTGCGCTTGGCGCGCAGCTCCTGGACGATGCCGATCAGTGTGTTGGCGACGATGACCAGGCCGAACAGGCTGTCCTGCCAGTGCCCGAAGATCAGGATCAGCACCCACAGGACGCCGATGACCAGGTTGAAGAGCGTGAAGACGTTGGCTCTGACGATCGCGGCCAGCGATCTGCTCGATCGCCGCGGCACGACGTTGGCCTTCGCCTCGGCAACCTGTGCTGAGGTGAGCCCGTCCACACAACCCCCCGTTTCTGTGGATCTGCCCCAGACTACGGGGTTACCACAGTCTGTGTGATCGATGCGAGGCGGTGATTCTGTCACCGATCCTGGCCACGATGCCGCGCGCGGACAGGTCGGCGGCGAGTTGGCAGGCGGCGCTGATGGCCGGCGCCCTGGACGAGCCGTGCGCGATGACCATGGTGCCGTTCAGGCCGAGCAGGACGGCGCCCCCGTGGGCCTCGGCGTCGAGCCGATGGCTCAGCTCGCGCAGGCGCGAGCGCTGCATGAACGCGCCGATCCTGGCCACCTTGCTGTCGCTGATGGCCTCCCTGAGCTCGCGGAAGGCGTAGCGGACGGCGCCTTCCATGGTCTTCAAGGCCACGTTGCCCGTGAAGCCGTCGGTGACGATCACGTCGACGCTGCCGGTGAGCAGGTCGTGGCCCTCGACGTTGCCGGCGAAGTCGAGGCCCGGGGAGGTCTGGAGCAGTTCGTGGGCTCGCCTGACGACCTTGTTGCCCTTCTCGGCCTCGCTGCCGATGGTGAGCAGGCCGATCCTGGGCTTGGCGACGCCGTAGGCCAGCTCGGCGTAGGCCGCGCCGAGGTGCGCGAACTGCACCAGCATCTCCGGCTTGGCCTCGGCGTTGGCGCCCGCGTCCAGGAGGAGCGTGGGGTGGGGCAGCGTGGGGAGGGCGACGGCGATGGCGGGCCTGAGCACGCCCTGCTGGGCCTTGAGCCTGAGCCTGCCGGTGGCCACGATGCCCGCCGTCGAGCCCGCCGACACCACCGCCGACACGTCGCCGCGGCGCAGCAGGTGGCAGGCGATCGCGATGCTGGAGCGGGGGCGGCGCAGGCTGGCCAGCGCGCCCTCGTCCATCGCCAGGGCCTCCTCGGCGCGGACGATCGGGATCTCCTTGGCCGCGTCGTGATCGGCGAGCGCCTCGTACAGGACGCGTGGCGAGCCGACGAGCACCACCGGCAGCCCGCGCTCGCGCACGGCGTGGACCGCCCCCGCCACGATCTCGTGCGGCGCGTGGTCGCCGCCCATGGCGTCAAGCGCGATCGGCCTGCTGTCGGACAAATGGTCACCTCGTGCGGCATGCGAGCCCGCCGCCACGGCTCGGCCGGGTGCGAGTTCGGGTATCTCCGCATCGTAGGCAAGGCGGAGGCCAGGTTGACCGGCGGGTAGGCCGGTTCCCCGCTAGGCGAGGTTCCAGTCGGTGACTGCGCGCGACACGATCACCTTCGAGAACGTCGACCTGCCCACGATGCGGATGAGCGGGCCGTCGCCCTCGGAGCCGCCGGTCACGCTCCGCTTGCCGAACGTGGAGCCGCCCTCGTCGATGACGCGGGCGTTGTCGGGGACGCGGACGATCAGCTTGCCGAAGCAGGCGTCGGCCTCGATCGTGATCTCGCGGCCCGGCAGCACGGCCTCCGACAGGTCGACGATGAGCGCGCCGAACCTGGCCGACAGCTTGGTGTGCCGGGAGGCGACCCAGCGGCCCTTCCGAATGGTCTTGCTGAACGTGGAGTCGATCGTCTGCTGTTCGACGGTGGCGGGGGCGGCGCTCACGGACACGTCCGGCAGGTCGCGGGTGAGGGGGACGAGCTCGCCGACGGTCTTGGCCGTGTAGGCCGCTTCCAGGCGGTCGGCGTGCTCGACGCTGGTGAGTCTTCCGGTGGCGAGTGCCTCGCCGAGCACCGCGGCCACGCGGTCGCGGTCGGCGTCGGAGGCGCGAAGGACGGGGTCGTCGGTCACGGTTAGAGAGTGTATGCCCATTCGCGATATGTCGCGAGTGGTGTTTTCCTCCAAGGAAACTTGGAGCCCAGCGGAACCGGAGGTGAGGTCCGCCGCGTCCGGGATATAAGAGCCTTAGACGCGCGACAGGGTCGTGAGGTTTACCGCCGACCGGACAAAAAAGATGGGAAATGCCTAGTGATCTTGAACCAACCGGGAACACGGCGCTTCCGGGCGTACACGTCCAAGCATCTCGACGAGCTTCTGCAGCGTGCGGGGCTCGGTGACGAGGAGCGGCTGAAGGTCCGGGCCGTCGCCACGGTCCTGCCCTTCAGGACCAACGCCTACGTCGTGGATGAACTCATCGACTGGTCGGCGGCGCCCGACGATCCCATATACCGCCTGGTCTTCCCGCAGGAGGACATGCTTCCCGCGGCGGACGTCGCCAGGCTGGCCGACCTGCTGAAGGCCGAGGCGCCCAACGCGGAGGTCCAGGCCGAGGCGAACAGGGTGCGGGCTCAGCTCAACCCGCACCCGGCAGGTCAGAAGGAACTCAACGTGCCGCGGATCGGCGACGAGCCGGTGCCGGGCATGCAGCACAAGTACTCGGAAACCGTGCTGTTCTTCCCCAAGCAGGGGCAGACCTGCCACGCCTACTGCACGTACTGCTTCCGGTGGGCGCAGTTCGTCGGCGACGCGGACCTGAAGTTCGCCTCCGACGACATCGACCAGATGGTCGGCTACATCCGTCAGCATCCCGAGGTCACCAGCGTGCTGATCACCGGCGGCGACGCCATGATCATGGGCGAGCCGGTGATCAAGCGGTACATCGAGCCGCTGATCGGCCTCGAACAGCTCGAGTCGATCAGGATCGGCACCAAGGCGCTGGCGTACTGGCCGCAGCGCTTCACCACCGACCCCGACGCGGCCGACACGCTCAAGCTCTTCGAGCAGGTGGTGGACGCCGGCAAGAACCTCGCGTTCATGGCGCACTTCACGCACCCGCGGGAGCTGGAGTCGCCGATGGTCGAGGCGGCGGTCAAGGGGATACTCGGCTCCGGCGCCACGATCAGGACTCAGGCGCCGCTGATCAGGACGATCAACGACGATCCCGAGATCTGGTCGGGCATGTGGCGGCGGCAGCTGCGCATGGGCATGATCCCGTACTACATGTTCGTCGAGCGCGACACCGGCCCGCAGGACTACTTCGCGGTCCCGCTGGCGCGCGCGTACGAGATCTTCAGGGACGCGTACGCGTCCGTCTCCGGGCTCTGCCGGACCGTTCGCGGGCCCTCCATGTCGGCCACGCCGGGCAAGGTGTGCGTCGACGGCGTCACCGAGATCGCGGGCGAGCGGGTGTTCGTCCTTCACTTCATCCAGGCCCGTGACGCCTCGCTGGTCGGGCGGCCGTTCTTCGCGCGGTACGACCCGACGGCGGTGTGGCTGACGGATCTGCGCCCGGCTTTCGCCGACCGCTTCCCGTTCGAGTCGGAGGACGCGCTGCTCATGGTCTGAGCGGTCAAGCGCGTGCCCTGCTAGCGGAAAATCTGCGCCGCGGCCCGTGACATTTGTTTTTCCAGACGCTTGTTCACGGGCCGTGTGGCCGCCGCTTCCGCTCGCGGGAGACGTCGACGGAATATCGGAAATAGCCCCCTGCTATTTGCCGACTTGTCTCCCCGTCCGGCCGCCCTTTCTTGATCGCCAACCGGCTCCTCAACCGAGCTGTGGACGGGCTTTTCCGCGCTCACGGCCGGTTGTGCGGGGTGATAGAACTGCGTGTGCAGCTCAGCCGGGACGGCGCGTTCGGTGTGGTGCCCACAGCGCGTACGCCGCGGCAATCGGGGGTTTTCGATTCGCATTTCCACTGCGTTCCAGAGCGATCGATCAGAGCCGGGAAGGCAATCATGAAACGTGCAGGAAAGGCGGCTTTTGCCGTCGCGACATTCGGGCTGGCGGTCGCGCTGGCCGCGCCCGCGTACGCGAGCGACGATCCGGTGAGCGGCCTGCTGGGCAGGTTGCTGGGCGGCGGGTCGTCACTCGGCGGGCTCTCGCTGAGCGGCGGGCCGCTGGGTGGAGGGCTGCCGGGCTTGCTGGCCGCGTCGGGGGCTCACGACGCGCTCGGGCAGGCCCGTCTGGGCGTCGCGGGCGAGTCCGGCAGCGTCCAGGGCGACCTCGACGGTGTCGACGGGTCCGGCAGTGTCCAGGGTCGCCTGAACGGTGTCAACGGCTCCGGCAGCGTCCAAGGTGGCCTGAGCAGCGTTCAGGGTGGCCTGGACGCCGTCAGCGGGCCGGGCGGCGTCAACGAGCCGGGCGGCGTTCAGTGGCTGCTCGCGCCGGTCGCCGGTCTGGGAGGCGTCGGCGGGCCTGGTGGCGTCCGCGGCACGCTCTCCTCGGCCGACGACCCGGCCGGTGCCGCCTCCGGCGCGCTGGACGACGGCGCCGGCAGCCTGTCCGGGCTGGACGCCGCCGTCAGGCAGGCGCTCCCCAGCACGACCCCGGTGCGGCTCGCGCCGCTGCCGGGGAAGGTCGCGCCGAGCGAGACCGCGCCAGTCGTCCGGGCTCTGCCCGGCGTCGGCAGGGCCGCCACCGTCGACGGGATCGCCCCGCTCGTCGAGGACGCGTCCAGAGCCGGTGCCTCCCAGGGGGTGCGGGTGGCCGATGCCTACAACGACGTGCTGACCGGTGTCGCCTGGGCCACGGAGAGGCTGACGGCCGCCGTCGGCCGCTGACGTGGCCATGGCGTGCCATGGAGACCGTCCGCTGAACGCCGAAGCGGAGGTCCGCGAGTGTCCCGGTGCCGGAGCTCGATGGATCGGACGTGGAGGCGGCGACGCGGCGGGCCCGTGGCCGCCAGAAACCGGCAGGTGATGCATCCCGGTTCGTGGGGGTATCGCTGCCATCACCTCGCGCGGCTTGCCGGCGGGTGTCCCGGTGCCGGGGTGCTCACCGTACGGGCGGTGCAGGTTGCGAGATCGGCGCGTGAGGGCGCGGTCTCAGGACGGGTTCGGGCGGACGCGCCCGGACGCGGGCGGCATCCGCGTCGCGTCGCTCTGCAGGGCAGCGGCGCCACGGCGGGTGCACCAGCCGCCGGCCCCTGGTCAGGGGGTCGGCGGCTTCTTCGTCTTCGGGAGCCCGACCACTCTCAGCCTCCGCGCCGTCAAGGGCCCGACCGCCTGGCGCTTCTGCCTCTTCGCCCTCAGGGGAGCCGGACTCCGGTGCGTCGGGCGATCTGAGCCTGCAACCTGGCCATCTGCCAGTGGAGCTCGATGAGCTGCTCCGCGAGCTGCAGTCGCGGGATCTCGGTCACGTCTTCGATGGCCAGGTGGTCGATCGCGGCAGAAAGCTCTCCCATCGCGCGCCTCCAGAGTCCTCGTATCGAATCTGCGTTCGAATCCTATCCGAACGCCAGGCGCGATGTCAGTGATTTGCCTCTGGAGTCGCTCGTGTCACGCAGCTCAGCCCTTGTTGTAGGCGGCGAGGACTTCCTTCGGGTCGCCGTCCATCTTGATCTTGCCCTTGTGTAGCCAGATCACCCGGTTGCAGGTCTCCTCGATGACCTTGAGGTCGTGCGCGACCAGGAAGACCGTGCCCGCGGACTCGCGGATCTGCCGGATCCGCTGCTCGCTCTTCTTGCGGAACTCGCGGTCGCCGGTGGCCAGCGCCTCGTCGATGAGGAGCACGTCGTGGGTCTTGGCGGAGGAGATGGCGAAGCGCAGGCGGGCGCCCATGCCGGAGGAGTAGGTGGACATCGGCAGCTGGACGAACTCGTCGATGCCGGAGAAGTCGACGATCTCCTGGTACTTCTCCCTGACCTCGGACGGGGTCATGCCCATGGCGTAACAGCCGAGGACGATGTTCCGCTCACCGGTCAGCTCACGCATGAGCGCGGCGTTGACGCCGAGCAGGGACGGCTGCCCGTCGGTGTAGACGGCGCCCTCGTGGGGCGGCAGCAGCCCCGCGATCGCGCGCAGCAGGGTGGACTTGCCGGAGCCGTTGCGCCCGACGATGCCGATGGCGTCGCCGTGGTAGGCCACGAAGGTGACGCCCTTGACGGCGTGGACCTCCTTCATCTGCGGTCGGCCCTGGCGCTTGAGGATGCGCGTGAGGGCGTTGACCGCGTTGCCCTTCTCGGCGTCGTTGGCCGCTCCGTAGACGCGGTAGACGATGTGCAGGTCGTCGACGATGACGGTCGGGGTGCCCGTGGGCGCGTCCAGCGGTCGCTTGCCTGCGGGCTCCGGGTTGGGATGCACCCTGACGTCCTTGCTCGGGACGGCGGGCTGATCGCCCTTCACCTGTGACAGCTCCTCGGTCAGTTCAGCCACGCCCGTACCTCTCCTCGCTTCGCCAGAAGTACCAGAAGCCGAAGCCGAGTGCGAACAGTGCCCAGAATACGCAGGATGCCCAGACCATCTGCGGAGGGTTGTGGTCTTCGATCAGGATGTCGCGCATGAACTCGATGTAGGAGGCTGCCGGGTTCAGGTACATCACGTCGGCGACCCACTGGGGGAGGTGGGCGCCGCTCCAGCCGCCGGCCGTGGGATGCCCGACGACTCTGTCCTGGATGGAGAAGAAGACACCCGAGGCGTACAGCCAGGTGCGGGTGATGAACGGCAGGAGCTGGTTCAGGTCACGCACCGAGGAGCCGAGCCTGGCTATCACCAGCCCCGCCCCGATGTTGAACATGGTCTGCAGCAGCAGCACGACCGGGATCATCAACCAGTACCAGGTGGGGAACTCGCCGGTGAGCATCACGATCACCATGAGCACGCCCATGGAGATGGCAAGCTGTTGCAGTTCCTGGATCGTGTAGGCCAGAGGCAGAGAGGCCCGGGGGAAGTGCAGCGCACGGATCAGCGACAGGTTGCCGGAGATCGACTTTGCGCCCGAGGTGACGGACCGCTGCGTGTAGGTGAAGACGAACATCCCGGTCAGCAGAAAGGCCGGGTAGTTGTGGATGCCGTTCTTGCCCCCGAGGATGACGCCGAACATCAGGTAGTAGATGGCGGCGTTCAGCAGCGGGGTGAGGATCTGCCACAGCTGGCCGAGGGCCGAACTGGAGTACTTGGAGACGTTGCGCGAGGTCGCGTACGTCAGGATGAAGTGTCGCCGCTCCCAGAGCTGGCGCAGATAGACGGGGAACCTCGGACGTGCGATGGCACGGCGAAGACCATATCTCGCGGCGAGCTTGGCCAGCGGCTCCTGCCTGCTCCGGCCGCCCGCCTGGGCGTCCGCGACGGCGGATTCCGGCTGGCTCATGGCATGGACTCTATTGGATCCAGGTCGTTCGGGTGCCTGCGACGGCGGTACGCAGCAGACACTTGGACGGTGTCTGGCCGCGCGTGGTTCCGGTGCGCCGCCGAGACTCGGTCAACGGTAGCCCAGAGGTACAGGAGTTGGCTGCCGGGGCGCAGGCACAGTCCGGTGAAGGGTACCTTTGCTCGACTGTCGGCGTACCAGCTTGTCAGGTTCTGGTCGTTTTATCCGCTTTAATGCTGTTTGCGGGAAATGACTGTGACGCTGGATAGGCGTACGTGTGACCGAACTGCAACGCGCCAGAGACTCGCTGGTGGCACGTAGTGAGGGATAGTCGCGATCGACTGGCAGGGCGTCGGCTGGTTTGACCATGTCAGCCAAACCCGGGGGCTTACAAGGAACCTCCGTCAGGCTGCTCACGATCATCGCAGCTCAGCGCTTACGCCCACCTGTAGAGGGAGGAATCTTTTCACCATGCGTGTTACTAAGGGCGCACAGATCGTCGCCGGTACCGCGCTTCTCGCCCTCGCGGTCGCCGCGTGTGGCGGCGGCAGCAGTACCTCGACCGGCAACTCGTCGGGGTCGGGCGGTGACACACCGGTCCGCATGGAGCTGGGCGAGCCGCAGAAACTGCTGGTCCCGTCGGACACCACGGAGTCGGAGGGCGCTGAGGCGCTGGCGGCGGTGTTCGAGCCTCTCGTGAACTACGACGAGAACAAGAACGTCGTCGAGGCTGCCGCGCAGTCGATCGAGACGACCGACAACAAGGTCTGGACGATCAAGCTCAAGCCGGGCTACACCTGGCAGAACGGCGAGCCGGTCATCGCGCAGAACTACGTCGACGCGTGGAACTACGCGGCCAACCAGGACAACGCCCAGGGTGCAGGCTACTTCTTCGGCCGTGTCGAAGGCTACGAGGACCTCAACCCCGGTGAGGGCAAGCAGGTCACCACCAAGGAGATGAAGGGCCTCAAGGCGGTCGACGACACGACCCTCCAGGTGACGCTGAAGGAGCAGTTCTCGCAGTTCAAGACCATGCTCGGCTACACCGCGTTCTACCCGCTGCCCAAGGCCGCCTTCGGCGCTGACGGCAAGGTGACGGCGGAGTTCGGCGAGAAGCCGATCGGTCAGGGCCTGTTCAAGCTCGACAAGCCCTACAAGAAGGGCACCGACCAGACGATCGAGCTGTCGGTCTACGACAAGTACCCCGGCCCGAAGCCGAAGAACTGGACCAAGCTCCAGTTCAAGCTCTACAACAGCTCGGAGACGGCCTACAACGACCTCCAGGCCGACAACCTCGACATCCACGACTCGCTGCCCGCCTCGGCGATCTCCAGCGCGAAGACCGCGCTCGGCGACCGCTACCAGGACCAGCCTGACGGCGGTGTCGGGTACATCGGCTTCCCGCTGCAGTACAACGACATCTACAAGGACGTCAAGGTGCGCGAGGCCATCTCGATGGCCATCGACAGGAAGACCATCGCCGAGACGGTCTTCTCCGGCACCCGCGCCCCCGCCGACGACTTCATCAACCCCCTCATCGCGGGCTACCGCCAGGGCGCCTGCGCGGCCTGCCAGTACGACCCGGGCAAGGCCAAGGCCCAGTACGCCGCGGCCAAGGGCCCGGCCAAGCTGGAGCTCGGCTACAACGCCGACGGTGGTCACAAGGAGTGGATCGAGGCGGCCGCCAACAACCTGCGCGCCAACCTGGGCGTCGAGGTGACGGTCAAGCCGTTCGAGAAGTTCGCCAACATCCTGGACGACCTGGACGCCAAGAAGTACCAGGGCATGTTCCGGATGGGCTGGGCCATCGACTACCCGTCGGCCGAGGACTACCTGACGCCGATCTTCTCGATCGGCGCCATCAAGACCGGTTCGAACTACGCGGGCTACAAGAACCAGGAGTTCGACGACATGGTCGCCAAGGGCGACCAGGCGAAGACCCCTGAAGAGGGCCTGAAGTTCTACCAGCAGGCGGACGACATCCTGATCAAGGACCTCCCGTACATCCCGGTGTACTTCTACCGGAACAACTCGGGGTACTCGACCAAGGTCAAGAACGTCAGGATCAACCTGCTCAACCAGGTTGAGTGGGCCGAGGTCGAGAAGGCCTGACGTTGTTCCCGGGGGCGGGCGGGCTGCCGCCCGTCCCACGAGAGCCGTCTTGAAGGCAGTCAAGCGAACCGCGTCACCCGGGTTCCAGCGGCTGCCTTCTTGGCATGTACGGGAGACTTGAATGGGCCGTTACATCATCAGGCGCCTGATCCAAGCGATACCAGTGCTTCTGGGCGCCACACTGTTCATCTTCGCCATCGTCTTCGCGCTGCCTGGTGACCCCATCGCGGCGATGGCCGGCGAGAAGAGGCAGGACCCCAACATCGTCGCGATCATCCGCGACCAGTACCACCTGAACGATCCGCTGCTGCTGCAGTACTGGTACTACATCAGCGGCATCCTGTTCCGCGGGGACTTCGGCAAGACCTTCGCCGGAGTGCCTGTCACCGAGCTCATGGCGGGCAAGTTCCAGGTCACCCTGAACCTGGCACTCGTCGCGCTCGTCATGGAGGCCGTGATCGGCGTCGTGCTCGGCCTGTGGGCGGCCCTGCGCCGCGGCAGGGCGTCCGACACCATGATCCTGGCCTCGACCCTGCTGCTCATCTCCGTCCCGACGCTGGTCACCGGCTTCGTGCTGCAGCTGTGGCTGGGCGTCTGGCTGAAGCAGGTCACCGGCGAGCAGATCTTCCCCATCGCGGGCATCGACGCCGGGTTGCGGTCGTACCTCCTTCCCGGGTTCGTCCTGGCGGGCGTGTCGATCGCGTACCTGACCAGGCTCACCAGAACGAGCCTGGTGGAGACGTTGAGATCGGACTACATCCGAACAGCGACGGCCAAGGGCCTGTCGCGGCGAAGAGTCATCGGCAGGCACGGGTTGCGCAACGCGCTCATCCCGCTCGTCACGTATCTCGGCGCCGACCTGGGCAACCTCATGGGCGGCGCGGTGATCACCGAGACGATCTTCAACCTGCCGGGTATCGGCAACCAGCTCTATCAAGGCGTATACCTGCGAGAGCAACCCATTGTCGTAGGTATCGTGACAGTCCTGGTGCTGGTGTACATCGTGGCGAACCTGATCGTTGACCTGCTGTACGCCGTGCTCGACCCGAGGATCCGCTATGAGTGACACCCCACAGGTCGGACCTGTACACCCGGAGACCCAGACGCTGACCGCGGACCAGGTCACGGCGGCGCCGTCCCCCAACGGAAAGCCCAAGAAGGAGGGCAAGCCGGCGAGCCTGTGGAGCGACGCCTGGCACGACCTCCGGCGCAGGCCGATGTTCATCGTCTCGGTCGTCATCATCCTCGTCCTGCTGGTGATGTCGTTCTGGCCGTCGCTGTTCACGTCGATCAACCCGTTCGACGCGAAGACCTGCGAGCTGGCCACCGCGCGGCAGTCGCCGAGCGCGGGCCACATCTTCGGCCGCGACAGTCTCGGCTGCGACGTCTACGCCCGGACCATCTTCGGGGCGCGCAACTCGATCGTGATCGGCGTGAGCACCACTGTCATCACGGCGATCGTCGGCGGGCTGCTCGGGCTCATCGCGGGCACGCGCAGCGGGGTCGTCGACACCGTCACGTCCCGCATCACGGAGATCTTCTTCGCCATCCCCTCGATCCTCGGCGCGCTGCTCATCACTGCCACCTTCCGTGACCTGGACCTGGGCATCTGGTTGGTCGTGCTGGCGCTGTCCGTGCTGGCCTGGCCCATGACCTTCCGCATCATGCGGGCGGCCGTGATCACCGCCAGGAACCAGGACTTCGTCGTCGCGGCGCGGGCGCTGGGCGCGAGCCAGAGCCGGATCATGTTCCGGCACCTGCTGCCGAACGCGCTGGCCCCGGTCATCGTCATCGCCACGATCAACCTCGGCGGCTTCATCGCGGCAGAGGCGGCGCTGTCCTTCCTGGGAGTCGGAGTCCAGTCTCCGGACATCTCGTGGGGCCTGATGATCGCCGACGCCCGTAACCGGTTCCTGGAGGCGCCGCTGCCGCTGGTCTTCCCGGCGGTGTTCCTGAGCATCACGGTGCTCGCGTTCATCATGCTCGGCGACGCCGTACGCGACGCGCTCGACCCGAAGCTCAGGTAGGAGGGGACACGATGAGAACGACGTCACCGGACGCGTTGTCCGCCGAGGGAGGGCTGGACGACGGTCCGCTGCTGGCAGTGGAGGACCTGCACGTCGAGTTCGCCACCCGGGCGGGCATCGTCCGCGCCGTCAACGGTGTGAGCTACTCGCTCAACCCGGGCGAGACGCTCGCCGTGCTCGGCGAGTCGGGTTCCGGCAAGTCCGTGACCGCGCAGGCGATCATGGGCATTCTGGACATGCCGCCCGCGCGCATCCCGAAGGGCGAGATCCGGTTCCGCGGCACCGACCTGCTGCGGCTCTCGGACGAGGCCCGGACGCAGGTGCGCGGCCAGCGCATCGCGATGGTCTTCCAGGACGCGCTGTCGGCGCTGAACCCGGTGTTCACCGTGGGCTGGCAGATCAGCGAGATGTTCCGGGTGCACAGGGGCATGTCCAAGCGCGACGCCATGAAGAAGGCCGTCGAGATGATGGACAGGGTCCGTATCCCGGCCGCCAAGCAGCGCGTCAACGACTACCCGCACCAGTTCTCCGGGGGCATGCGCCAGCGCATCATGATCGCCATGTCGATCGCGCTGGACCCTGAGGTGCTGATCGCCGACGAGCCGACCACCGCGCTCGACGTGACCGTCCAGGCCCAGATCATGGAGCTGCTCGCGGAGCTGCAGCGCGAGAGCAACATGGGCATGATCCTGATCACGCACGACCTCGGCGTCGTCGCCGACGTCGCCGACAAGATCGCGGTCATGTACGGCGGGCGCATCGTCGAGAACGCCCCCGTGCACGACATCTACCGGGCTCCGGCCCACCCGTACACCAAGGGCCTGCTGGAGTCGATCCCCCGGGTCGACCTCAAGGGCCAGGAGCTGTACGCGATCAAGGGCCTGCCGCCCAACCTGCTCGACATGCCGACCGGATGCGCGTTCCACCCGCGGTGCCCGTACCGCCAGGACGACTGCGCGACGGACGTCCCCCCGCTCAACGAGATCAGCGGCACGCGCAGCAGCGCCTGCCACTACTGGAGGGAGGTCCTCGATGGAGACCAGAGGTGAGCGCATCCTCGAGGTTCGTGACCTGGTCAAGCACTTCCCCCTGACCCAGGGCATCATGTTCAAGAAGCAGATCGGCGCCATCAAGGCCGTCGACGGCGTCTCGTTCGACCTCCACAAGGGCGAGACCCTGGGAATCGTGGGCGAGTCGGGCTGCGGCAAGTCCACGCTGGCCAAGGTGCTGATGGCGCTGGAGCGGCCGACCAGCGGCTCGGTCATGGTCAACGGGCGCGACATCGGCCAGGCCAAGGGCGGCGAGCTCAAGCGGATGCGCCGCAACATCCAGATGGTGATGCAGGACCCGTACACCTCGCTCAACCCGAGGTCCACGGTCGGCGACATCATCGGCGAGCCGTACGAGATCCACACCGAGGTCGCGCCGAAGGGTGACCGCCGCAAGAAGGTGCAGGAGCTGCTGGAGGTGGTGGGCCTCAACCCCGACCACATCAACCGCTACCCGCACCAGTTCTCCGGCGGTCAGCGTCAGCGCATCGGCATCGCCCGCGGCCTGGCGCTCCAGCCGGAGGTCATCGTCTGTGACGAGCCGGTCTCCGCCCTGGACGTGTCGATCCAGGCGCAGGTGATCAACCTGCTGGAGCGGCTGCAGAACGAGTTCAACCTGGCGTACATCTTCATCGCCCACGACCTGTCGGTGGTGCGCCACATCTCCGACCGGGTCGGGGTGATGTACCTGGGCAAGTTCGTCGAACTGGGCAAGGACGTCGAGATCTACGACCGTCCCGCGCACCCGTACACGCAGGCGTTGCTGTCGGCCGTGCCGGTCCCCGACCCCGAGGGCCGCGAGCAGCGCGAGCGGATCATCCTGCAGGGTGACCCGCCCTCGCCCGCCAACCCGCCGTCGGGCTGCCGCTTCCGCACCCGGTGCTGGAAGGCGCAGGAGATCTGCGCCGAGGAGGAGCCGCTGCTCCAGATCCGGCCGGGTACGGCGCACGCGAGCGCGTGCCACTTCGCCGAGACGCACGACGTGGTCCACGTCGGGTAGCGGCCGACCAGGGAAGCCCTCCGCGCCCCCGCGGAGGGCTTTCTCATGGGCGGGGTCAGCGGGTGGCGATGATGGCGGAGCCGTGGCCGAACAGGCCCTGGTTGGCGGCCAGGCCCACGCTGGCGTGCTCCACCTGACGGGGACCCGCCTCGCAGCGCAGTTGCCGGGTCAGCTCGCACACCTGGGCGATCGCCTGGGCGGGGATGGCCTCGCCGAACGAGGCGAGGCCGCCGGACGGGTTGACGGGGACGCGCCCGCCGAGCGCGGTGTCGCCGTCCCGCAGCAGCTTGCCCGCCTCCCCGGGCGAGCAGAGGCCGATGTCCTCGACCCAGTCCAGTTCCAGGGCGGTGGACAGGTCGTAGACCTCGGCGAGCGACAGGTCCTCGGGGCCGAGCCCGGCCTCCTCGTAGGCGGCGTGCGCGAGGGCCGACCTGAACGTCCGTTCCGGGGGCGGCACGGCGGCGGACGAGTCGGTGGCGAACTCCGCCAGCCCGAGGACCGTGTTCGGGAACGTCGGGGTGACGGTGGAGACGGCGGCGAGGCGCACCGGGTTGCCGGCGCCGAGCCTGCGGGCGTACCGCTGGGACGCCAGGACCACGGCGGCGCCGCCGTCGGAGGTGGCGCAGATGTCCATGAGGCGCAGCGGGTCGGCGACCATGGGGGAGGCCAGCACCTGCTCGGCGGTGACGGGCTCGCGGTAGCGGGCCAGCGGGTTGAGCGACCCGGCCAGCGCGTTCTTGACCTTGACGGCGGCGAAGTCGTCCGGGGTGGAGCCGTACAGCGTCATCCGCCGACGCGCATAAAGGGCGAAATATGCCGGATTTGTCGCCCCGAGCAGCCGGAATCGCAACCAGTCCGGATCGTCCGGGCGGTCCCCGCCGACCGGTTTGAAGAAGCCCTTGGGCGTCGAGTCGGCCCCCACCACCAGCGCGACGTCGCAGAGCCCCGCCAGGATCCGGGCTCGGGCCAGGTCGATCGCCTGCGCCCCGGAGGCGCACGCCGCGTAGCAGGACGTGAGCCGCGCCCCGGACCAGCCGAGCGCGCGGGCGTAGGTGGCTCCGGCGATGAAGCCGGGGTAGCCGTTCCTGATCGTGTCGGCGCCGGCCAGGAACTGCACGTCGGTCCAGGCGATCCCGGCGTCGCGCAGCGCCTCGCGCGCCGCGGCCACGCCGTACTCCACGAACGGCCTGCCCCACTTGCCCCACGGGTGCATCCCCACGCCCAGCACGACGACGTTCGCTGCGGTCACGAGAGCGGCCCCCACATCCACACCAGCGGGCCGTCGGTCAGCGGGCCCGTGGTCAGCTCGAGTTCCATGCCGACGTCGAGGTCGTCGACCGTCAGCCCTGTCACCTGGCCCAGCACCACGATGCCCTCCTCCGCCAGTTCCACGGCGGCCAGCGTGACCGGCGTGTACGGCTCCGCGGTCACGTACGGGGCCGGCGGCGGATAGCAGGCGTTGGTGTACGACCAGACCCGCCCGCGCCGCGGGAGCCTGACCTCCGCCATGGACTCGCCGCCGCAGTGCGGGTTGGGGCAGAACGGTCGCCGTGGCGGGAAGCAGACCGTGCCGCAGGCGGCGCACCTGGTGCCGATCAGGTACGCGCCGTCCTCACCGATGCCGAACCAGCCGTCGATCGCCAGGGTCATAGCCCAGAAGTATCACACAAGCGCTTGCTAGGTAACACCCTCGCGGAGGTGCCGCACGACCACCCTGACCGACATCCCCGCCGCCAGCAGCAGCATCCCCACCACCACAGGCAGCCGGGACGGCGGCGGCGAGGCGGGCGGCCCGCCGCCGAAGTACCCGCCGGGCGCGGCGGGCGAACCCACGGACCCGGCCAGCCGGTCCGCGGCGCGCAGCGCGAGCGCCGCGTCGGCCACCCCGTGCCCGTAGGAGCTGTCGTAGCCCCCGGGGGGACGCCTCCTGGTGCCCTGCTCGACCGCCATCCGCACGTGATACGGCGACAGGTCCGGATGCGCGGACCTGACCAGCGCCGCGATCCCCGCCACCAGGGCGGCGGCGGAGCTCGTCCCGTCGCCCACCATGTACGCGCCGGCCCCGTCGGCGGTGACGATCTCCGTGCCCGGCGCGACCACCGACAGGTAGTCCTGCCGGTTGGAGAACGGCGTCACCCTGAGCCGCTTGTCGACCGCCCCCACCGCGATCACGCCCGGATAGGCGGCGGGGAAGTTCTTCCTGTTCGTCGAGTTGCCGTCGTTGCCGGCCGAGGCCACCAGGACGGCCCCGCGCCCGATCGCGTACTGCACGGCCTCCTCCTCGGCCGCCGAGCCCTCCCACGAGCCGCTGCCGCCGCCGAGCGACATGCTGATGACGTCCGCGCCCTGGTCGGCCGCGTACCTGATGCCGCGGGCGAGCGCGTCACGCGAGCCCGAGCCGCGCTTCCCGCGCAGCGGGTCGCCGTTCTCCAGGGTGACCCTGACCGACAGCACCCGGGCTTCGGGCGCCACGCCGAGCACGCCGTCGTCCTTGGCCGCCCGCGCGTGGTCGTCGCTGTGCCCGCGCCCGGCGATCAGGCTGGCCATGGCGGTGCCGTGGTGCCCCCACATCTCCGGCTCCCTGGCGGCGCCGGTCAGGTCGGGGCCCTCGATCACGGCTCCGTCCAGGTCGGGGTGGCGGCCGTTCACGCCCGTGTCGAGGACGGCGACGAGCACGCCCTTGCCCTCGCTCTCCCGCCACGCCTCGGGCAGCTGGAGCGCGGACAGCTGCCACTGCCTGGCCCGCGCGGTGGCGCCCGTGTCGAGACGTCCGTCCGGGGCGCCGCCGACCAGCACCGCCGTCAGGCAGACGGGGACCAGTCCGGCCATCAGCCTGCTCATCGCGTCAGGTTCCGGTACAGCGCCGTCGCGAGCTGGCGCGCGGTGGCGCGGAGCCGCGCGGGAGCGCGGTCGCCGGGACGGTACGCCCTGCCGTCCGCGTATCCGGCTGCGGTCAGCACCACGTAGCGGTCGCGGGCGGCCGTGCGGCCACCGGTGAAGTACTGCTGCGGGCCGAACCGCTCGGCGGGCCCGCCGGAAAAGGCCACCGGACGCACGGTCGGCGGACGGCCTCCCCAGTGGGCGGACGTCCGCCTGCCCGGCTTGGCCAGGACGGCGATGCCGACCGTGGCGACGTAGGTCTGCGTGCTGTCCGCGTAGGTGGCGCGCAGCGCGGTGAGGCAGCCCGGCAGCGCGGGCAGGGCACGGCGCTGGAACGCCGCCCGGCAGGACGTCTCGGGGGCGATCCCGGCCAGCACGTACGTCACGCGCGCCCCGGAGGGGCTGGTGCCGGGCACGGTACGGGGGAAGATCCTGATCGTCGGCCACGCGTGCCAGCGGTCCGGCACGGGCGGTTCGGCCGCCGGCCAGAGCGCGGACAGGAGCGACAGCAGGGCAAGCGACAGTTGGAACACGTCGACCTCGGGGGAAGGGGACGCCCGATGTCCGTGCATTCTGACATGCGACCGGTGATTCAATCCGACGCTTCGGTAAACAGACCGATACGCGGTGTAATTACCGTTCTGTGGCTTTCGTCTTAGGGAGTCGGAGAAAGCCGGACGTGGGCCCCAGGCGGAAGGCCGAGGCGCTGCGCCGCGTCACCGCCGTTCACCGCGATCGCGACCAGCCCGGCGGAGTCGGCGAACGCCACCAGCTCGCCCGGAGGCACGGCCGCGTATGTCTCCCGGTACGGCACCGCGTGCTGCCTGCGTCCCATCCAGACGCCGAGCGTGTCGCCGGCCCGCACGCCCAGTGCGGCCAGGTCGCTCGCGGCGATCGAGAGCTGGGTGTTGCCGTACCGGTCGACCGAGACCACCTCGCCCTCCACCGCGCCCTCGCGCCGCACCGAGGTCGGCGCCGGCAGCGAGACCAGCCGGTCGAGCGGCAGCTCGGGGCCCAGGTCGGACGGGCGCAGGCCGCAGCACAGCCGCCCGGCGACGGGGGAGAACACGTCGCGCCCGTGGAAGGTGGGCGAGACGGGCCGCAGGAAGTGCTCGTCGTTGCTGATCTCGTAGGCGGCCTCCGGGCCGCCGCTGGCGTGCACGGCCCAGGACAGCAGCCCGTTGTCGGGGCCGACGAACACCCGCCCGCCCGCCTCCACGGCCACCGCGCGCCTGGCGCCGCCCGCTCCCGGATCGACCGCGCCGATGTGGACGCCCGGCGGAAGGTACGGGATGGTCTGGGCGAGGATCACGGCGCCCCGCCGCACATCCCCGGAGGGGACCAGGTGGCACACGTCGATCACGCGCGCCTGCGGGGCGGTCGCGGCTATCACCCCGTGGCACGCGGCGACGTAGCCGTCCTCGAGCCCGTAGTCAGTGAGAAGCGTGATGACAGAGGTCACACCTGGTGACTGTACGTCTCGCAATCCGCCGTGAACACCCGTACTCGGCACATTACGATGGCGACGGGCCGCGATGCGCGCGACGTGATCGTCGTGTGCCCTTCCGAGGAGGAAACCATGGACACCGCACCGCTCAGCGGTGACAGTGCTGCCGAGGAACCGTCCCGACAATCCCTCACAGAACGTGATCTAGAGCTCCTCGCCTTCGAGCGCCAGTGGTGGCGCTACGCGGGCGCGAAGGAGCAGGCCATCAAGGAGACCTTCGGATTCTCCGCCACCCGCTACTACCAGTTGCTCGGCGAATTGATCGACAGGCCGGAGGCGCTGGAACAGGACCCGATGCTGGTCAAACGGCTGCGCAGGCTGCGCGCCGCGCGCCAGCGCGACCGCGCGGCCAGACGATTTGGCATGCGTCCCTGACCTGCTGGGTACGGCAGGCGCGTGAGGAACATCCCTGGAATGGAAGCGATTCTGAGAGACCCAGGCGGAGCCGTGATCGGGCTCGACTTCGACGGAACGCTGTCGCCGATCGTGCCCGACCCCGCCTCCGCCAGGATCCACCCGCAGGCCGCCGCCGTGCTCGCCGATCTGGGGCGGTACGTGTGCGCGGTGGTCATCGTGACAGGCAGGCCCGTGGCCAAGGCGCTGGAGCTCGGCTCCGGCCTGGCCGACGTGCCCGGCCTGGTGATACTCGGCCACTACGGCTTCGAGAGATGGGAGAACGGCCGGGTCTCCGCGCCCCCGCCCCCGCCAGGTGTGCCGCGCGCCGAGGCGGAGCTGCCGCTCCTGCTCGACTCGCTCGCCCTGGAAGGCGTGACGGTCGAGGACAAGGGCCGGGCCGTGGCGGTCCACACCAGGCGCGCCGCCGACCCCGAAGGCGCGCTGGCCGCCTTGCGCGAGCCGCTGGCCAAGCTGGCGGAGAAGCACGGGCTGGTGATCGAGCCCGGACGGATGGTGCTGGAGCTACGACCGCCCGGAATGGACAAGGGCCACGCGCTCGGCCTGTTCCTCGCCGAGCGGGCCGCGAGGTCCGTGCTGTTCGCCGGCGACGACCTCGGTGACCTGGCCGCCTTCGACGCCGTCAGGGCGTCCGGGCTGCCCGGCGTGACGGTGTGCAGCGGTTCGACCGAGGTGACGGCGCTGGCCGAGCGCGCCGACATCGTCGTGGACGGCCCCGACGGCGTGGTGGCGTTGCTGGCGGAGCTGGCGTCGGCTCTAAGCCGTTCGTGAGCCGTCTGCAAGCGCCCGTCGCTACGGTCGCGGCATGTCGAAGACCAGTTTCGCCGTCGCGGCCGTGGCCGCGGCGGCTGTCCTGCTGACGCCCGCTGCCGCGTCGGCCACTGCGACCCGCCCGCTCGAACTGCGCAACGGGCTGACCCTCCACCTGCCGAACGGTTGGAAGACGTACGGCAAGGGCGACTGGATCCGGGTGGTGACCGGGACGTGCGCCAAGCCCCAGCAGGGGTACGGGGAGCCGGAGTGCGACAGCTTCTGGGTGCTGGGGCCGAAGGCCATCAAGGTGGGCGACGAGCTGTTCCGCTCCTACAACGGGACGCGTCCGTTCTATCCGGCGACGGACGTCCAGCTCTGCCCGCACAACCGCACGTGGGGGCAGGTGCCCGGCACCACCGGGGTGAAGGGCCTGCGCCAGGTCGGGCCGGGGCACAAGGCGTCCTACCGGGAGTGGAAGGCCACCTGCGTCTCCCTCACCGGTGGCAAGGTCAAGTCCCGCTACACGCAGCGCGAGTGGTACCTGCCGACCAGCAAGGTGCTCGTCGTCGACCAGTGGAACACCCCCGGCCTGCCGGACGTGCTCAAGAACGCGTCCTGGAGCTGAGCACGCCGCAGACGGCCAGCCCGATGAGCACCGGCACCAGCAGGAACGCGGTGCTGGTGCCGAAGCCGTCGGCGAGCGCGCCCAGCAGGAGCGGCCCGACGGCCATCGCGACGCCGGCCCAGATCGGCGCGGCGGCCGAGGCGCGGTCGGGATGCTCGCCTGAGGCGGTGATCATCCCGGCCAGCGCGAGCGGGAACTGCAGCGCGGCGCCGAGCCCGGCGATCACCAGCCCCGCGTAGCCGATCACCGGCTGGGCGCCCAGCCAGAAGACCAGCCAGCCCGCCCCGGTCAGCAGCATCGCGCCGACGAGCAGCCGGGCGGGCGGCAGGCGCAGCGCCAGGTTGCCCCCGGCGAACCTGCCGACCGCCAGGCCGACGGTGAACGCGGTCAGGCCGGTGGCCGCCTGCGCGGCGCTGAGCCCGGTGTTGGCGGCGAACAGCGCGGCGGCCCACAGGTTGAAGCAGAACTCCAGCGCCACGACGCAGAACAGCACGGCGCCCGCCAGGTGGAAGCGCCAGCCCGGACGCCCAGCCGTCGCGTGCGGGCCGCCCGCGCTCCGGTCGCGTTCGGGGACCCAGACCCTGCCCAGGGCGGCGGCCAGCACGGCCGTGAGCACGGGCGTGACCAGCAGCGCGGGCCGCCAGCCGAGCCCGCTCTGCGCGGCCACGCTGAGCAGCAACGACACCCCGATCCCGAGGACGACCGCGACCCCGTTCGCCTCGCTGATCGCGGCGGGTCCCGCCGGGCCGTGGTGCTCGCTGAGCGCGGCCATCGCGCTGTAGAGCGCCATCGAGCCGAGGCCGCCGCCCAGCCCGTACCCGAGGATGGTGGCGGCGGCCGCGGGGACGAGCACGATGAGCACGACGCTCGCGCTCATGCCCGCCAGACCGGCCCAGACGAGGGCGCGCCTGCCGAACCTCCTGGTGAGGACGGGCAGCAAGAGCCCGGTCAGCACGTTGCCCGCGGCCATCGCGGTGCCGTGTAACCCGGCGACCGCGTTTGACACGTGCAGGTCGTCGCGCAGGAGCGGCAGGGCGGCGCTCAGGCCGTACAGGAACGTGGCGAACGTGCCGAGCTGGAGGTAGACGAGCCAGGTGGGCAGGTCTCGGGTGAGCCGGATGCGTGCAGAGACCGTCGCCATCCGGCAGCCCCCATCGAATATGCGTGGATGTCACCCGAAGTGGATGTCAGCTGAAATCGTAATTCAGCGCATCCAGCTGGGCCGAGAGCCATTTCTGTGGCGGCAGCGCGGTGGCCGCCGCCTCCAGGCTGTCGCGGCGGCGCATGCGCTCATCCTCCGGCATGACCAGCGCCCGGTGCAGGGCCCCCGCCGTGTCGATGACGTCGTACGGGTTGACGACCAGCGCGTGCTCGCCCAGCTCGGCCGCCGCGCCCGCCTCGCGCGAGAGCACCAGCGCGCAGCGCGGCGACAGGACCGGGCCCTCCTTGGCCACCAGGTTCATGCCGTCGCGGATCGGGTTCACCAGCAGCACGTCGGCCAGGCGGTAGGCGGCCAGCGAGCGCGGGTAGTCGTCGTTGACGTTGAGGATCAGCGGGTTCCAGTCTTCGGTGGCGTACTCGTCCTCGATCTCCTGCGCGCAGCGCTGCACCGACGCGGTGTACTCGCGGTACTCGGGCAGGTCGTGCCTGCTGGGGTAGGCGAAGGCGAGGTGGACGACGCGTCCGTGCCACTCGGGATGGGCGGCCAGGAACTCGCGGTAGGCGAGCAGGCCGCGCACGATGTTCTTGGACAGCTCCGTGCGGTCGATGCGGACGATCAGCTTGCGGTCGCCGACCTCGTCCCTGAGCGCGGCCATGTGCGACTCGACGTCCGGCTCGCAGGCCCGTGCCCACAGCGCCTCGCCGTCGACGCCGAGCGCGTGCACGCCGACGCGGGTGGTCCGGCCCTCGTGGGCGACGGTACGGCCTGAGCGGTCGACCTGCGCGCCCAGCAGCCGCTCGCAGCAGTCCATGAACGCGGCGGCCCAGCGCTCGGTGAGGAAGCCCGCGTGGTCGGCGCCCAGGATGCCCTCCAGGACCTCGTGGGCGACCGCGTCGGGCAGCAGCGAGAAGTACTCGGGCGGCGCCCACGGCGTGTGGCTGAAGTGCGCGATGCGCAGGTCGGGACGCTCGGCGCGGAGCATCGCCGGGGTCAGCGTCAGGTGGTAGTCCTGGACCATCACGCGGGCGCCGTGGGCGGCCTCCTCGGCGAGCGCGAGCGCGAACGCGCCGTTGTAGTCGCGGTAGGACTCCCACTCGCGCTGGAACCTGGAGCCGAAAGTGGGCGCGTTGGGGATGTCGTAGAGCAGGTGGTTGACGAACCAGAGCGTCGAGTTGGCCACCGCGTTGTAGGCGCGGTGGAACGTGGCCGGGAGGATGTCGAGCATCCGCAACGCGCCGGTGTCGTAGCCCGCCTGGTCGAGCCGGCCGCTGGGCGACTGCCGGACGGCGCTGCGATCACCGTCGGAGAGTGCCGCGCAGACCCAGAGCACGCCGTAGTCCTTGGCGACCCCTGAAAGCCCTGACACCAGGCCCCCACCACCGCGCTTCATGGTCAGCACGCCGTCGTCGGACACGGTGAACGAGACCGGCCCTCTGTTCGAAGCCACCAGCACGCTGTTCATCGAAACTCCTTGAGCGTGGAGACTCCCGCCTTCAGGAGGGGGAGGAAACACGGCCCGGTGCCGCACGTTCTGGATCGAACCTGTGCACGAAGCTCTACTGGCCGTAGTAGCTTGTGCGCGTGGCGCAGTCGGTCATGCGGGCGTTCAAGTGCCGCAGGAAGTCGCGCCTGTCGGCCGAGTGCACCCGCTCGGCCTTCGCCTACCGGAACGGTCTGCTCACCCTGGCGAAGATGGACACGCCGCCGGCAGTCGTGTGGTCGCGTCCTTGGCAGTGCGCCTGTGGCGCGTCCCACGACCGCGACGTCGCCGGGAACATCCTCGCCGCCGGGCCGGCGGAGCGGTGAAACGCCTGTGGAGCTGATGTAAGGCCTCAACGGGAGACCACCTCCTTGACGGGCGATCGGCGGTGAAGCAGGAACTCCTCACGGGCGACCGTGGGGAATCCCCCTCATTCGCGAGGGGGAGGATGTCAATTCGGTTCCCTCCGACCTTAGGATCCCAGCTATGGCGCTTGATGAGCTAACCGAGGAACTTGCCCGCTCCGCCGCTGCCGGAGATCATCGCGCACTCGGCGAGCTCCTGAAGCGGATCGAACCGGACGTGCTGCGGCACTGCGCTCGTATCCTGCCCTACCACCAGGATGCTGAGGAGGCCTCCCAGGACACCCTGCTCGCCGTCGCGCGGAACATCGGCCGGTTCGAGGGGCGTGCCAGGTTCAGCACCTGGCTGCACATCGTGACCGCCAACTGCGCGCGCACCACGTACCGGTCGCTGAAGCGCAGGGCGGCGGAGCAGAGCTCCGACGAGCTGCCCCTGCAGAAGCCGGACGTGCGGCGGGTCAGCGTGATCGCCGGGTCGCGGCTCGATCTGCTCGACGCGATGGAGGCGCTGGAGGCCGACAAGCCCGACCTCGCGCAGGCGCTCGTGCTGCGCGACATCGTGCAGCTCGACTACAACGAGGTCGCCGAGCAGCTCAAGATCCCGCTCGGCACCGCCAAATCGCGCATCCACCAGGCGCGCAAGTACGTCCAGGGCGTGCTCGGCGAGGAGTATCGATGAGATCGGCTGTCTCGTATTCTGAGACATCTGGTCGGGATGCGGGCGTGGCCAGGTAACATCCATTTCGACAACTGAATATTGCTCATCCAGAGGGGTGGAGGGACCGGCCCTACGAAGCCCCGGCAACCCTCCCGGTTCAAGGCTCGCGACCCGCGAGGCCGACCGGGACAAGGTGCCAATTCCGGTCTGCGGTCAGGGTGGCCGCAGGCGAAGATGAGGGAAGGCCTCGCTTCATGTCGCTTGACTTTGGTCCTGCTGTCGGTCTCTCCTGCCGCGAGTGCGGCACCCGCTACGACCTTGGTCCCAGCTTCGCCTGTCTGGAGTGTTTCGGGCCGCTTGAGGCGGCCTACTCCTTCGGCGAGGTGACCCGGGCGCAGATCGAGTCCGGGCCCGCGAACATCTGGCGCTACCGTTCGCTGCTCCCCGTCCCCGTCGACGTCGCGTCCAAGCCGAACATGAACCCCGGCTGGACGAAGCTGGTCAAGGCCGGCAACCTCGGGCGGGCGCTGGGCATCAAGTCCCTGTACGTCAAGGACGACTCGGGCAACCCCACCCACTCCTTCAAGGACCGGGTCGTCGCGATCGCCGTCGAGGCGGCGCGCAACTTCGGCTTCCACACCCTCTCCTGCTCCTCCACCGGCAACCTGGCGGGCGCGGTCACGGCCGCCGCGGCCAGGGCCGGGCTCGACGCCTGCGTGTTCATCCCCGCCGACCTGGAACAGGCCAAGATCGCCATGGCCCGGGTGTTCGGCGGCAAGCTGGTCGGCATCCAGGGCACCTACGACGAGGTCAACCGGTTCTGCTCCGAGCTGATCGGCGACCCGCTGGGCGACAAGTGGGGCTTCGTCAACGTCAACCTGCGGCCGTACTACGCCGAGGGCTCCAAGACGCTCGCGTACGAGATCGCCGAGCAGCTCGGCTGGCGGCTGCCCGAGCAGATCGTCATCCCGATCGCCTCGGGGTCCCAGCTCACGAAGATCGACAAGGGCTTCAAGGAGCTGGTGGCGCTGGGTCTGGTGGAGGACACCCCCTACAAGGTCTTCGGGGCCCAGGCGCTCGGCTGCTCGCCGGTGTCGGCCGCGTTCAAGGCGGGCCACGACGTGGTGCAGCCGGTCAAGCCCGACACCATCGCCAAGTCGCTGGCCATCGGCAACCCCGCCGACGGGCCGTACGTGCTCGACATCGCCCGCCGCACCGGGGGAGCGGTGGAGGACGTCACCGACGCCGAGATCGTCGCCGCGATCAAGCTGCTGGCCTCGACTGAGGGCATCTTCGCCGAGACTGCCGGCGGGGTCACCGTGGGCGTGCTGAAGAAGCTCGTCGAGACCGGGCAGCTCGACCCGGAGGCCGAGACCGTGGTCCTGAACACCGGCGACGGGCTCAAGACGCTCGACGCCGTGGCCGCCGACGCCACCCCCACCGCCGTGATCCGGCCCTCTCTCGACGCGTTCCGCGCGGCTGTCTGACAACCAGGAAAGGCGAGTTAAACCCATGAGCGTTTCTGTGCGGATTCCCACCATCCTGCGCACGTACACCGGCGGTAACGCGGAAGTGAGTGGCGAAGGCGCGACTCTTCGTGACGTCCTTGCCAAGCTCGACTCCGACTACCCGGGCATCGGAGCGCGAATTCTGGATGATTCGGGCAAGATTCGTCGTTTTGTCAACGTTTACGTTGGCGAAGAGGACGTCCGTTTTGTCGAAGGGCTCGACACGCCAGCACCTGAAGGCGCACAGATCTCTATCATCCCGGCAGTCGCCGGCGGCTGACCGTCAGGCGGAGAAGGGCGCCCCTCGGGGCGCCTTCTTCATTTCCCGTTCAATTCAACGGGCTCACCCTCTGGACGAAATATGCGGTTCGTAGATTGACTCTGTTGCCAAACGCCGTGCCACAGGTATGGTCGAGGGCGATCGTCTGGCTGATTTAGCGATAAGTCATGCGATTACGGGTCGCGTATGGAATGGGCGCGATCTGTGAGCCCAGTAAGAGGAGTCGGAAGTGGCGCAGGGCACCGTCAAGTGGTTCAACGCGGACAAGGGCTACGGCTTCATCGCGGTAGACGGTGGTAAGGATGTTTTTGTCCATTACTCAGCGATCATGATGGACGGGTACCGCTCTCTCGAACAGGGACAGCGTGTCGAGTTCGAGATCACGCAGGGTCAGAAGGGGCCGCAGGCGGAGTCTGTCCGCACGGTCTGAAGCACTGGTACGCATCGGCCGGCCCGCACGGCAGCGCAGTCCGTGCGGTCTCGCCGTCCCCTTCCCGCCGACCTGGGTACGGCGGGCCGAGTGGCCCGCCGTACCGACTGACCTGGGCGGCAGTGGTGTTCGCTTGCACTCGGCTGGGTAGAGTGCTAAACAGTTCGTTGGCACTCTCTTCCACAGAGTGCCAACACGGGATCGAGGCGATGGGGCCTGCCGAACGGAGTTGCGGGCCCATATGCCGTCGCGGGCGTCGGCTCGGTCCACAACAAGCCACCCTGCATCTGGGAGGTCTAGCCTTATGGCAGCCAAGATGATCGCGTTTGACGAGGACGCCCGGCGCGGTCTCGAGCGCGGTATGAACCAGCTCGCTGACGCCGTCAAGGTGACCCTCGGCCCCAAGGGCCGCAACGTCGTGCTGGAGAAGAAGTGGGGCGCTCCCACGATCACCAACGACGGTGTCTCCATCGCCAAGGAGATCGAGCTCGAGGATCCTTGGGAGAAGATCGGCGCTGAGCTGGTCAAGGAAGTCGCCAAGAAGACCGACGACGTCGCCGGCGACGGCACCACCACCGCCACCGTGCTCGCCCAGGCGCTGGTACGTGAGGGTCTGCGTAACGTGGCCGCCGGCGCCAACCCGATGTCGCTGAAGAAGGGCATCGAGTCGGCCGTCGAGCGGGTCAGCGAGGAGCTTTCCAAGCTGGCCAAGGACGTGGAGACCAAGGAGCAGATCGCCTCCACCGCCTCCATCTCCGCCGCCGACCCCGAGATCGGCTCGCTCATCGCCGAGGCGATGGACAAGGTCGGCAAGGAAGGCGTCATCACCGTCGAGGAGAGCAACACCTTCGGCCTCGAGCTCGAGCTCACCGAGGGCATGCGCTTCGACAAGGGCATGACGTCGATGTACTTCGTCACCGACTCCGACCGCATGGAGGCCGTGCTCGAAGACCCGTACATCCTGATCGTCAACTCGAAGGTCTCGGCGAACAAGGACCTCCTGCCGCTGCTCGACAAGGTCGTGCAGTCGGGCAAGCCGCTCCTGATCATCGCCGAGGACGTCGAGGGCGAGGCCCTGGCCACCCTGGTCGTCAACAAGATCCGCGGTCTGTTCCGCTCGGTTGCCGTCAAGGCTCCGGGCTTCGGTGACCGTCGCAAGGCGATGCTGGGCGACATCGCGATCCTGACCGGTGGTCAGGTCATCGCGGAGGAGGTCGGCCTCAAGCTGGAGAACGCCACGCTCGACCTGCTCGGTCGTGCCCGTAAGGTCGTCGTCACCAAGGACGAGACCACCATCGTCGACGGCGCCGGTGACCCCGACGCGATCGCCGGTCGGGTCAACGAGATCCGTGCCGAGATCGAGCGGACCGACTCCGACTACGACCGTGAGAAGCTCCAGGAGCGTCTGGCGAAGCTGGCCGGCGGCGTGGCCGTCATCAAGGCCGGTGCGGCCACCGAGGTCGAGCTGAAGGAGCGCAAGCACCGGATCGAGGACGCCGTGCGCAACGCGAAGGCGGCCGTCGAGGAGGGCATCGTCCCCGGTGGTGGCGTGGCGCTGCTGCAGGCGGGCGCGAAGGCGTTCGACAAGCTCGAGCTCCAGGGCGACGAGGCGACCGGTGCGGCGATCGTCCGCAAGGCGCTGGAGGAGCCGCTGAAGCAGATCGCGGTCAACGCCGGTCTTGAGGGCGGCGTCGTGGTCGAGCGGGTTCGCAACCTCACGCCGGGCGAGGGCCTCAACGCCGCTACGGGTGAGTACGTGAACATGTTCGAGTCGGGCATCATCGACCCGGCCAAGGTGACGCGTTCGGCGCTGCAGAACGCCGCTTCCATCGCGGCGCTCTTCCTCACCACCGAGGCCGTCATCGCCGAGAAGCCGGAGAAGACTCCCGCGGCCCCGGCCATGCCGGGCGGCGGCGACATGGACTTCTGAGTCCACGCCTCACACGAGATCAGGGCGACCCGTTCGGGCCGCCCTTTTCTTGTGTCCGCCCCCGGCCCGCCATTCGGGCCCCTGCGCCGCGCCGGGTTTCGGCCGCCGGCTTGTCGTTCGGGCCCTCTGACGTTGAGTCCGGCGGCTCGGGCCTTCCAGGCCCGGGCAGCTGTCGTTCGGGCCCTCCTGCGTCGCGCCCGGCAGCTCGGGCCCTTCGGCCCCAGGCACCTGCCGATCAGGTGGTCATGTGCCGCCACCCGCACCTCATCAGGAGGCGCGGGAGTGGTTGCTCCGGGATCTTTGGGGCGTTCGGGGGCGCGGTGTGTCAGACGCCGAAGTGGGTGACGATGTGGCCGCGGGCGAGCGTGTTGGCGGTGATGTTGAAACCCACCACGGCCGGGCTCGCGTCGCTGCCGACGCCCAGCGCGTCGACGCCGAGCGCGTGCACGGTGAAGACGTACCGGTGCGGGGCGCCCGGAGGGGGAGCGGCGCCGCCGAACTCCTTGGTGCCGTAGTCGTTGCGCGCGTGCGCCGCCCCCTGGGGGAGCCCCTTGAACTCGGGGCCGGTGCCTGCGCCGGTGGCCAGTTCCGTGACCGAGGCCGGGAGGTCGTAGAGCACCCAGTGCCAGAACCCGCTGCCCGTGGGGGCGTCGGGGTCGTAGCAGGTGACGGCGTAGCTCCGGGTCTCGGCCGGGGCGCCTGACCAGCGCAGGTGCGGCGAGAGGTTCTGCCCGGTCATCCCCCAGTCGTTGAAGACGTGGAGGTCGCTCAGCCTCTCGCCGTCGGTGATGTCGTCGCTCTCGACCACGAGCGCGGGAACGGGCGGCAGGTATTCGTGCGGGAGCGGTGCGGGCACGGCGTCCTCCTAGGGTGAGAGAGCTCGTCGCCACCATCCTAGGGACGGGCCGCCCCGCCGGAATCGGCATGCCGTGTGGCGGGCGTCATCCGGAAACCGGCGGGCGGCCCTCCGGAACCGGCTCGGTGAGCGGGGGTGCCGTGTGGCGGGTGGCCCGCCACACGGGAGCGCTCAGGCCGTCAGCTGGGCGGGCAGCGCCTTGTGGTGCAGGACGGTGAGCGAGGTGACCGCACGGGTGAGCACCACGTACAGCCTGGCCAGGCCGCGCGGCTCCGCCGCCACGATGTCGGCGGGCTCGACCACGATCACGTGGTCGTACTCCAGACCCTTGGCCAGCGTCGCCGGGATGACCAGCAGCCGGTGCTCCTCGGTGGAGTCGGGGCCGAGCACGGCGTGGGCCAGGCCGTCGAGCTCGGCGGAGACTCCGGCCACCAGCGCGTCGGGCACGATGACGCCGATCGAGCCCTCACGTTCCAGCGCCTCGCGGACGGCCTCCGCGACCGCGCCGCCCTGCCGTACCGCCAGCGAGCCCACGCCAGGACGCAGGGAGCGCGGCGGCGCCAGGCCGGGGGCGATGGACGGGAGCAGCTGGGCGGCGTAGTCGAGCACCTCGCGAGGCACGCGGAAGCCGAGCGTCAGCTCGGTGACCTCGCCGTCGGCCTGGCCCAGGTGCTTGAGGACGGTCTCCCAGGAACTGGTGGACCACGGGGTGGTGCCCTGGGCGAGGTCGCCGAGGACGGTCGCCGAGCCGTTGCGGCAGCGTCGGCCGAGCGCGCGCAGCTGCATCTCCGACAGGTCCTGCGCCTCGTCCACGACCAGGTGGCCGAGCGAGGGTGTGCGTTCGATCAGGTCGGCGAGCTCGTCGAGCAGCGCCGCGTCGGCCGCCGACCACTTGGCGGACCTGTGCCCCCGGAACGGCTTCCGCCACAGCAGCATTTCCTGCTCTTCAGGCGAAAAATCGGACTTGCAGGCTTTGGCGAGGAATGCCGGGTCCGAGAGGAGCCTGAACAGGACCTGCTCCGGAGTGAGCTTGGGCCAGACGGCATCGACCAGCTGCTTGACCGGCTTGGACCTGGCCACGGCGTCCTGGACCCGGTCGTCGGGCGACTCGCCGCGCTGCTCCATCCGTACCAGCACCTGGTGGGCCAGCCGCTGCGCCAGCGCCGCGCGCCCGGGACCGTAGCGGGTGGTGCCGCGCAGCGAGGCGACGATCTCGCGCACCTCGTAGTCGGCCACCCGGAACCGGTAGGCGCCCTTGGTGTACACGACGCCCTCTTCCGGCTTCACGATGTGCAGCCAGAGCGCCCGCTCCAGCACCGCGGCCATCCGGGCGTCGCCCTTCACGGCCGACACCATCGGCTCCTCCGGCCAGGCGTGCTCGCCGAGCAGCCCCGCGACGGTCGTCTGGTCGACCTTGACCTCGCCCAGCGCGGGCAGCACGGACGAGATGTACGACAGGAACGCCTTGTTCGGCCCCACGATCATCACCCCGGAGCGGGCCAGCCGCTCGCGGTGGGTGAACAGCAGGTAGGCGGCCCGGTGCAGGCCGACCGCGGTCTTCCCGGTGCCGGGAGCCCCCTGGACGCACACGGTCTGCGACAGCGTGGAGCGGACGATCTCGTCCTGGTCGGGCTGGATGGTGGCGACGATGTCGCGCATCGGGCCGGTGCGCGGGCGCTCGATCTCCTCGGTGAGGATCTTCGACGGGCCGATCTCCCCGCCCTCGGCCAGGGGCTCGTCCTCGAAGGCGGTCAGCGCGCCGCCGTGGTAGCCGAAGCGGCGGCGGCGCACGATGTCCATCGGCTCGGCGGGGCTGGCCTGGTAGAAGGCCCGGGAGACGGGCGCCCGCCAGTCGATGACCAGGGCGCGGCTGTTGCCGTCGTGGACGTGGCGGCGTCCGACGTAGATCGTGGTGGGCAGGTCGTCGCCGGCCGAGCGGTCGAGGCGGCCGAAGAACAGCGGCGTGTCGGGGTGGTCGGCGAGGGCGGCCACCCGCTGGTCGAGCAGCGACTGCAGGATCTGCTGCGACACCCAGTCGCCGGCCGCGTCGGCCGAGAGCGACTCGGCGTGCGTCCGCATGGCCTTGAGCGCGGCCCTGGACTCTGCCAGGTGGGCCTGCTCTGACGCGAGCACGTCGGCGGGTATGTCGGGGGCCAGTTGGTGTGCGGGCATGCGAAAGTGCCTCCCCATCGGAGAATCGGAGGTGGTAACAGGCAGCGAATCCGCCAGTTTAGTACCTGGCGCGGGCAGGCTTCCAAAGCATTTCGCTGGGGTAGGAAGGGCCTGTGGCGCGCGTGCGGCTCGGTATCTCGCCGATCATCCCGACCATCGCCAGCTTCCTGCTCGCGGCGTTCTGGGGACTGTCGGTGTTCGCGGGGTGGGGGCTGGAGGCGTTCTGCACGGGAGAAGAGCCGGTCGTCGGCTGCTCGGAGCGGCTCGAGTCGGTGTCGTTCGTGTCGGCGTGGTTCGCCGTGCTGGCGGCTTGCTCCACGGCCGGGGCCTGGCTGATCCCGGCCTCCCGGAACGATCAGGTGGTGTTCACCCGGTTCATGGTGGTGAGCGTGGCCGCGTGGATCGTCGCGGAAGGGGTGCTCTTCCTCGGTGGCCTGCTCGCCAGATAACAGCGCCCTGACAAATGCGAAAATTTCGGGCATATCTGGTGGGATTGCCGGATCATGGGGGTATGTCGCAGGCTGTCTCGGATGCGGCGGTTGTTAGCGCGCAGGTGAGGGGGGTGGTTCGATTGTCGACGGCCCGTGGAGTCTCGTGGACGTGACAGACGGCCGATGCCTGGCCGCTCGCTCAGGAGCGGCCGGGCCTCAGCCTCAGACCCCGCCCAGCACGTCGTCGGCGTCGATGATCTGGTAGGCGTATCCCTGCTCGGCCAGGAACCGCTGGCGGTGCGCCGCGAACTCCTGGTCCACCGTGTCGCGGCTGACCACCGTGTAGAAGCGCGCGCCGCCGCCGTCGGCCTTGGGCCGCAGCACCCGTCCGAGCCGCTGCGCCTCCTCCTGGCGTGACCCGAACGTCCCCGACACCTGGATGGCCACCGCCGCCTCCGGCAGGTCGATGGAGAAGTTGGCCACCTTCGACACCACCAGGACCTGGATCTCCTTGTCGCGGAAGGCCTGGTAGAGCCGCTCGCGCTCCTTCACCCTGGTCTCGCCCTTGATGACCGGCGCGTTCAGGTGCTCGCCCAGCTCGTCGAGCTGGTCGATGTACTGGCCGATCACCAGCACCTGGTCTCCCAGGTGCCGCCGGACCAGCGCCTCCGTCACCTGCGTCTTGGACGGGGTCGTGGCGCAGAACCGGTAGCGCTCCTCGTTCTCGGCCATCGCGTAGGCCAGCCGCTCCTCGTCCGTCAGCGTGACCCGCACCTCGACGCAGTCGGCGGGGGCGATCCAGCCCTGGTTCTCCATCTCCTTCCACGGCGCGTCGTAGCGCTTGGGGCCGATCAGGGAGAACACGTCTCCTTCGCGGCCGTCCTCGCGCACGAGTGTCGCGGTCAGCCCGACGCGCCTGCGGGCCTGCAGGTCGGCGGTCATCCGGAAGATCGGCGCGGGCAGCAGGTGCACCTCGTCGTAGACGATCAGGCCCCAGTCGCGGGCGTCGAACAGCTCCAGGTGGCTGTAGACGCCCTTCCGCCTGGTCGTCATCACCTGGTAGGTGGCGATGGTGACCGGGCGGATCTCCTTCTTCGTGCCGGAGTACTCGCCGATCTCGTCCTCGGTCAGTGAGGTGCGCTTGAGCAGCTCCTGCTTCCACTGGTGGGCGCTGACCGTGTTGGTGACCATGATGAGCGTGGTGGCCTGGGCGTGCGCCATCGCGGCGGCGCCGACGATGGTCTTGCCCGCGCCGCAGGGCAGCACGACCACGCCCGAGCCGCCGTGCCAGAAGGCGTCGGCCGCCTCCTGCTGGTAGGGGCGCAGCGCCCAGCCGTCCTGCTGGAGCTTGATCGGGTGGTGCTCGCCGTCGACGTACCCGGCGAGGTCCTCGGCGGGCCAGCCCAGCTTGAGCAGCGCCTGCTTGACGTTGCCGCGGTCGCTCGGATGGACGGCGACCGCGTCGGCGCCGAGTCGCTCGCCCAGCATCGGCTGGATCTTCCTGGAGCGCAGCACCTCCTCCAGGACCGCCCTGTCGGTCGAGGTCAGGACGAGCCCGTGGACGGGATCCTTCTCCAGCCTGAGCCGACCGTATCTGGCCATGGTCTCGGCGACGTCGACGAGCAGCGCGTGCGGGACGGGGTAGCGGCTGAAGTTGATCAGCGCGTCGATGACCTGCTCCGCGTCGTGCCCGGCGGCGCGCGCGTTCCACAGCGCCAGCGGCGTGACGCGGTAGGTGTGGACGTGTTCGGGCGCGCGCTCGAGCTCGGCGAACGGCGCGATGGCCTTGCGGCACTCGTCGGCCTTCGCGTGCTCGACCTCTAGCAGCAGCGTCTTGTCGGACTGGACGATGAGCGGGCCGTCGTTCACGGACATCCCTTCCTACGGTTGACCCTTATCCAACACGCACGACGGCGAGAACAGTCCCCGAACAGGCGGTCAGCTGCTGGATTCGTCGTCCAGGTAGCCGTTCACCCCGAGGAAGACGAAGGTGCCGACCGTCAGCACGAAGCCCAGCCCGAACAGGACCCAGCTCCAGACGAGCAGGCTGCGCGCGCTCTCCGGGCGGGTGCTCACCCGGCTCAGGGCCAAGCCCGCGAGGACGGCGCCCGGGATGGCCAGGATGTTGCAGCACGAGGGATCGCGACAGTGTTGAGCACGAGCGCGACGATCGCGTGGGCCCTCGGCCCGTCGGCGTGGGGCGACGGGGGGTGACCATAGCCGTACTGCGGCGGAGGTTGCCGGCCGTACGGCGCGCCATAGGGCTGGTAGGGGTAGTCGCCGTCGAACGGGGGTTCCTGGCTCACGTCACCTCCTAGTTCGTCCACCAGGTTCGCCAACATTTATCACGAATGCCGCACGTGGCTGGGGTGCTTGCCACGGATCAGCATGCCGGAACGGCCTCGCCGCCGAGCCCGCTTGCCTGAACCGGGCAGGTTGTCGGGCAGGGGCCTTGCCTGCGCGACAACCCGGCGGTTACTCGCCGAGCCTGGCGCGCAGGAGCTTGCGGTCGAGCTTGAGGACGCTGGTGACCGGGATCGAGTCGGCGAACCTCACCTCGCGCGGGTACCGAACCCTGCCCACCCGGTCGCGGGCCCAGCCGATCAGCTCCTCGGCGGTCGCCGTTCCACCCGGCCTGAGCTGGACGAACGCCACGACCTCCTCTCCGACGCGCGGGTCGGGGCGGCCCACGACACAGGAGGCGGCCACGTCGGGGTGCCGGTCGAGCGCGTCCTCGACGTCGTGGGGGAACACGTTGAACCCGCCGCGGATGATCAGGTCCTTCTTCCTGTCCACGACGTACAGGTAGCCGTCGTCGTCGACGCAGCCGATGTCGCCGGTGCGCAGCTCGCCGTCGACCAGCGCGGTGCCCTCCGGGTCGGGGGCGAGCTCACCCCAGTAGCCGAGCATCAGGGACTCGCCCGCCACGCAGATCTCGCCCACGTCCCCGGCCTCGACGGGCTCGCCGGACGAGTCACGGATCGTGATCCGGTAGCCCGACAGCGGCAGGCCGACGCTGCCGATCCTGCGCCTGCCGGGCGGGTTGAAGGTGGTGACGGCGCTGGTCTCGGTCAGGCCGTAGCCCTCCAGGACCTGCACGCCCGGCATCCGGCGCTCGAACTCCTCCAGCAGCTCCCTGCCGAGCGGCGCCGCGCCGCAGGTGAGGAAGGCCAGGTCGGGCAGCGGGTGGGCGTCGAGCGGCTCCTCCAGGAGCATCCGCAGCATGGACGGGACGACGGCGCCGTACTGCACGCGCTGTTCGGCGGCCAGCGCGAGGAACGCCTTCGGGTCGAACCACCGCATCAGGACGGCCTGCTGCGGCTGCCGGGCGTGCATCCCGGCGACCGTGATGATGAGCCCGTAGGCGTGGGAGAGCGGCACCGGCACGATCGCGCGGTCGACGCCCTCCTGGTGTGACAGCTCGTAGGCGTCCTTGGCGACGTGCCAGAGCCCGCCGTGGCTCAGCATGACCCCCTTGGCCGTGCCGGTGGTGCCGCCGGTGTACATCAGCGCTGCCAGGTCGGTGGGGTCCCTCGGCGCCGGCCCGCGCTCGTCAGCCTGCTCCAGCTCGGACGTTTCCACAAATACGCGGATATCGACACCCGCCGCCTCGACCGTCTCCACGAGCTCGGGGGACGTCACGATCGCGACCGCGCCGCTGTCGAGGAGGATGTGCCGCAGCTCCTCGGCGCCCACCAGGAACACCACCGGGGTCACCACCGCCCCGGCCGCCCACAGCGCCTGATAGATCAGCGGGACCTCGGGGGAGGTCGCCATCATCACCACGACCCGGTCGCCGGGCCGCACCCCCGCGTCCGCGAACCCGCCGCACACCCTGCGCGCCCGCGCGGCCTGCTGGTGGCTGCGGTGCCAGACCCCCTCGTAGAACACCGAGTCGAAGTCCTCGAACCTGTTCCACGACTCCTCGGCCAACCGGCCCAGTGATTGCTCGGTCACATGCCCAACCTGATGTGATCAACGCCGCCCCGTCAAGCCTCGGGACTAGTCACACGGGAGGACGACGTCGAGGGGCACGCTATGACTTTCGGGTCATTTGCCGGGCCACTGGACGCGATCGTGTATCGATCCGCCGATCTGAAGCTCTTTCACCTTGCATACTCGACAACCGTCGTGTTCGGTTACTTCGAACAAGATCGATAGGAAATATGGTTGACATGAGTGAATACGAGCGGGCACTGCTCGTATTGAGCGATACAGGGAACGGCAGGAGGGACGAAGCCCTCCAGAGAATCCAGGAGGAGGCGGCCGGGGCGGCTGGGCTGAGGAGAGACGCCTGGTCGAAGCGGCACGAAGGCGGCAGAGAGCTGGCCCGCGTGCCCGCCACCGAGCCGGAGCGGCTGGTGGTCGACGACTACGTCCGGCACCTCAACACGGCTCTGACCTCGCACAACGCCTCGCTTCCCGCGGAGGAGCGGACGCAGCTGCGGATGGCCGTGGGGCGCGACGCCGCGGAGGTGGACCGGCTGATCGGCGCGGACGCACCACGGCGGATCTTCCGCGCGAACAAGGACGCTCATCTGGTTCTGCTGCTTACCGACGGCATCCACGCCGACGTGGTGGCGGCTCAGGGACACACCAGTCCACAGGAATTCGTCAATATTCGGATTCGAGAGAAGGAATTCCTCGGCAACGTTTGGGTGTGGACGCCGAGACACGATCTGGCCTTCGTGGTCAGGCCGGATGAATCCCGCCCGCGGCCGATCCTGACCGATCTCTACGGCCCGGTGGACGCCCGCCAGGCGGTCCTGCGCGGCGGCGCCTGGTAACGCGTACCGGTCAGACCCCGGCGACGCCGGTGATGCGGTGCAGGGCGAAGCGGTGGACGGCGGCCCTGGTCTCGTCGTAGGCCGTCAGGTAGCCGCCCTCCATCCGGGCCGGTTCCAGGATGCGCGAGGTGGCGTTGCCCTGGGAGTCGAGGTAGCCGATCCACACCCGGACGCCCTGCCTGATCGCGTCCTGGAGCGCCGAGATCGTGGCGGTCGCCGGGCCGCGCGGGATCTGCCCGTTCGGCGCCTCGACCGGCTCGCGCCGCGCCAGATGCGCGGCGTCGCCCGCACGCAGCGCCCGGACGGCCGCCACCGCGACCCCCGAGTCGAGACCGCCGTTCGTGGAGGCGGTGACACGGGCCGCGGGCAGGCCCTCGGCCCGCCGGCTGTCGAGCTGGGAGATGATCACGTCCCCGTCGAGCGACTCGGCCACCGGGGCGTAGCCCATCGCGCGCAGCGAGTCGACCAGCGCGGCCCGCGACGAGCGCGAGGCGATCACGGTCGGCGCGAGCCGGCGCAGGCGCAGCGCGGCCGAACGGCGGTCGGCGGTGATCTGGTCGAGCAGCGCGGGATCGTCGCAGCGGACGTAGGCGCTGGCCGTCCCCACCCTGATGCGCCCGTGGCGGCGAGCCACGTCGGTCACCAGGTACGACAGCGCCTGCGGCACCGGCGTCGCCGAATGGCGCTCCAGCATGGCCAGCAGCTCCTCGGCGCCCTGGCCCGCGTCCAGCGCACGGCGGATCGAGCTCTCGCCGAAGCGGTAGACGGTCGCGCCGCCCTTGGACTCGACGTCGGCGGCGAGCGTCATCCAGCGGTTCAGCTCGCTGGTGAGCGGGCCGGGCGCGACGGCCGTGAGGTCGGCCTGGAGGAGCACGTGGTCAACCGGTTCGGGCAGCAGTGGCGCCAGCGCCGCGGCGGCGCCCTCGCCCGCCATCAGCGCGCGCCCGTGCCCCGACAGCACGCCCAGCCCGGTGACGCCCAGCTGCTCGGCCTCACGCAGCGTGAACTCCGTGAGCTGCTCGCGCCGCGGGCCCCGGCGGCGCGGCTGCTCCCAGGCCAGCCGGTCGAGCACGGAGTCGCGGGTCGGCGCCAGGCCGGGAGCCGAGGCGAGCACGCCCAGCACCGCCGACCGCACCGAGGGCGCGGACGACCGGCGCAGGTCCGGGTGGAGCGCGTTCAGCGGGCGGTCGCGGTCGTCGCGCTCGCCGACCAGGCCCGGCACGCGGTCCATGTGCAGCCAGGTGGTCGCGAGAGCCACCCACCGCTCTTCCGTCGGCCTGACGCGCCACAGGTCGTATCCGCTGGTGGGCAGCCACTCGCCGTCGACGCTGCCGCCCGACGCGAGCAGCCCGGCCGCGTGCGCGACCTCCACGACCAGCGAGGCGGCCCACTCGGGCAGATCCAGCTCGGACGCCGTGCGCTTCATGTCGCGGACGCCGAGACCGCCGGTGCGCAGCACGCCCGGCGGATCGACGCTCCACCGCTCGCACAGCTCCTCGACGGCCCTGACGAACATGAACGCCTGCCCGGCAGCCGTGCGGTCGGCGAGCTGCTGGTCGCGCGCGGACCCCTCCAGGGCGGGCGGGACCGGGCTCAGATCGCGGTGGACGCGCCCGCCGCGCAGGTGAACGCCCACCTCCCGCGGCAGCGTCACGCTCTCCTCGCCCGTGGCGGCCAGCAGGCCGCGTGCCAGCAACTGCTCGATGGGCGAGCGGGCGGACCCGATGCGGACCTCGCGCCTGGCGTTGGGCACCCGGCCGGCCGGCGGACCCCACGCGAGCTGGTCCAGCGCCGCCCTGGCTTCGGGCGAGACCTGCCCGACCAGCTCGCCGGGCTCGGACAGGGCCGCCGCCAGGCGCTCCTTGCCGGTTCCCGCGGTGCCGGGCGCGATGTCGTCGGCCAGCTCGTCGAGCTGCTCGGGCGGGTGGTGCCTGAACGCGTCCACGGCGGGCGGCCCGAGCCCCGCCGGATCGTCCAGCGCCTTGCGGACTCCTGGAGCCAGGCGCAGCGCCTCGTCGGGGCCGAAGACGAGAGCCAGCTCGCGCAGCCGGCGCAGCGCGGTGGACAGCGCGGGCTCGACCTCACCGGACGCCAGCGCCCGGCCGACGACCTCCCCGAGCGCCGGCTTCGCCACGGCCTCGTCGCGTGCGCCGGACACCGTACGCGGCTCCAGGACGGGCACCGTCTCCAGGACGGCCAGCGTCTCCACGACGGCGAGCGTGAAGCGGTCGAGCCGGTCGAGGACGCGGGCGATCGCCGACGGACTGGCCGCGCGCGAGGCGAGCCCCTCCAGATGGGCGGGCACCGGAGTGACCAGTTCGGGACGCGCGGAGACGAGCGCCCGAAGCTGCTCGTCGGTGCGCCCCCTGATCCACTCCGTGAACTCCATCGTTGCCATGGTATGTCCCTCCTGATTGGGGCAGCATGGCTCACGTGATCGAGCGAGCGGACCAGCTCATCCTGAACTACGTCAGCAGAGCGGCTGACGCGGCTCACGGCGTGCTCCGTCCTGACCAGCGGCTCGACTTCGCCACGCGGCTGCGCGCCAGGATCGAGGCCGAGCGGGCGGGCAGTCAGAACGCCCGCCAGGTGGCCAAGGTGCTCGCCAGGTTCGGCGATCCGGCGGCGCTGGCCCGGCGCGAGGCCCGCAGGCTGGCGGAGCCCCCCGCGACCGCCCCGGGCGTGTCGTCTCCCAGCATCGTCGACGACGTGGTCACGCCTCCGGAAGCGCTGCGGGAGCGCCCGCCGGGCAGGAGGTCCCACGGGCTGCCGTTCGCGGGGCTGCGCAGGGCCGTCATGGCCGGCGCGAACCCGATGGCCACCCAGGGACGGGACGCCAGGACCGTCGTCAAGGAGTACCCGCGCGAGACCACCGCGCTGGTGATCCTGGTGGCGGCGGCGCTGCTGGTGCCGTTCGACCTGGCGCCCGTGGCGATCTTCCAGGTGCCCGTGCTGGTCTGGGCGCTGGGCGCGGTGCTGGTGGTGTCGAGCGACAGCTGGCCGCTGCGTGTCCGGCTGCTCGGGATCGGCGCGCCGATCCTCGGCTACGTGGTGGGCGGAGTGCTCGTCGGCGGCCTGCGCGTGGGCGGTCAGCCCGGGTTACAGGCCTTCTTCGTCGAGTTCTTCGACGTCAGCGGCGTGATGTTCATGATCGGGACGGGCCTGGGCGTGGTCTGGCTGGCCTACCGCCTGCTCGACGTCACCTGACCGGAGCGGGGCTGGGCAGCAGGCCGACGGCCAGCCGTACCCACGCCTCGACGAACTGGTCCTTCTCCGCGTGGCCCGGCGACTCGCCCACGGTCTCCTGGAACAGCCGGTAGTGCACCACGGAACCGCCGAGCACGGCGGCGATGCCCGTCCAGTCGAGCTCGGCGTCGCTGTACTCCGGCTGCGCGCGGAACCAGGTCGTGATGGCGTCGAACATGGGCTGCAGCAGCCCTTCGCGTACCACCGTGACCAGCTCGGGGAACTGGCTGAGGTCGCGGAAGAACACCCTGGTCAGCTCCGACTCCTCGCGCACCTTGGCCAGCCCGGCCCGGCACAGGTGCGACAGCCGCTCCTCCAGAGCTGCGGACGACTCCATGCCGCTCAGCTGGTCCAGGCTCTCGGCGACCTGGACGCGGGTGCGGGCGGCGTGCTCGTTGATCGCGGCGGCGAGCACCTCGTACTTGGACTTGAAGTGCCGGTAGAGCCCGCCGGCGCCGGGGGAGAGCCCGGAAGCAGCCTCGATCTCGGCCACCGAGGTGGCGGCGTATCCGCGCTCGGCGAACAGTCGCAGGGCCTCGTCGATGATCCGCTCACGCGTCGATCTGGTCATGTCTATCCTGTTACCTCCGTGAGGAGCGTAGCCGTCACGGAGCCGCGCGCCGGATGAGACCCGCCACGACCGAGCCGATGACCAGCCACACGAGCGCGGCGAGCCCGTAGTCGACCAGGGTCGTCCACCGCGCGTCGGCGAGCTCGAACAGGTTGGCCAGCCCGAGCGAGAGCGACCCGGCCAGCGACTCGACGAACTGGTACCAGATGTTCGCCTGGTTGGCCCCGAACACCTTGAACAGCGCGTAGAGGACGAGTACCAGCGCCGCCAGCCTGGACGCCACCCTGACGGCCCACACCAGCACGGCCACCGTCCGCTGCCACGCCCGCACCCCTGGCGGCGCGGGCGCCGGCCGCGCGGGACGGTGCGGACGCGGCCGGCTGGAGGTGGCGACGAGGCGGTCTCCGGCCTGCGGGGGTTTCGGGCTCTCGGTCATGACCACTCCTCGCGATAAGTAATTCCTTTCTTCTCATTCCCACCGTCCCACAACAAGGCCCGTTACGCGGGGCGAGTCGTCGTTTGGCATCCTGCACATGTGGTGACATCGGTGGGATTCGACCTGGACATGACATTGGCAGACACGCGATCGGGCATCGCGGCCGTATACGACGAGCTGGCCGCGCGACTCGGCATCGACATCGACAGCCAGGCGATCACCGCCCGGCTCGGCCCGCCGCTGGAGTACGAGCTGGCCAACTGGCTGCCGCCGGAGGAGATTCCCGCGGCGGCGGAACTGTTCCGGCAGATCTACCCCGAGTACGGCGTACCGGCGCACACCGCCATGGAGGGAGCGCACGAGGCCGTGGAGGCCGTGCGGGCCCAGGGCGGCAAGATCATCGTGGTCACCGGAAAGAACCGGCGCGACGCGACCAGCACGGTCAATCTCCTCGGGCTCCCTGTTGACGAGATCGTCGGCTCGGTTTTCGGCGCCGCGAAGGGTTCGGCGCTCGCACGTTTCGGTGCGTCCGCCTATGTTGGTGACCACGTCGCGGACATCGAGGCGGCGCGGGCAGGAAACGCCGTCAGCGTGACGGTCGCGACAGGCCCCTACACGGTAGGAGAGCTGCGTGAGCACGGAGCCGATGTGGCGCTGACAGACCTGACGGAATTCGCCGACTGGTTCGCCGAGTGGCGCCGACGCGATGAAGTCCGGTAATTGACCGGAAATTACCCGGTCGCTTGTGCGCCTTCCTGGGCATAACCTACGTCCATCATCCTTTTCGACTGTTTGAACGAGGTCTCTCCTGTGCCGAGTGGCAAGGTCAAGTGGTACGACGCCGACAAGGGTTTCGGCTTCCTCACCCGCGACGACGGTGGTGAGGTTTTCGTGCATTCCTCCGCGCTGCCCGCCGGCGCCGGGCCGCTCAAGCCTGGCCAGAAGGTGGAGTTCGGCGTGGCCGAGGGCCGGCGCGGCCAGCAGGCCCTCTCGGTGCGGATCCTCGACCAACCGCCGACGCTGGCCAAGCCGAAGCCCAAGGCCAAGCGGAAGAAGCCGGACGAGATGGTCGTCATCGTTGAGGATCTGATCAAACTGCTCGACGACGTCTCGACGTCCTACCAGCGGGGCAAGCACCCGGACGCGGCGCACGCCAAGAAGATCGCGCAGGTGCTCAGGGCCGTCGCCGACGACCTCGACGCCTAGCCGTGCGGGTTGGTCAGCGGTTTCGTCGGGTCTAGGGAGTCCGAGCGCGGCTCGCGCACGTCGGGCTCCGTCCGGTCGTACGGGCTCGGCTCGCGCACGTCGGGCTCCGTCCGGTCGTACGGGCTCGGCTCGTGCGGGTTCGGCTGGTGTGGAGGTGGCTCGTCCGGGCCGGCGGCCGTTTGCCCGGACAGGTCGGGTTCGCGTTGGTCGTGCGCGTCCGCGCGGACCCTGGCGTCCGCCGCGCGGACGCGCTTCCTCCTCCTGACGACCAGCCAGCCCAGGCTGACGGTCAGCACCACGGCCAGCGTGACCAGCCCCGCCAGGCTGTTCTCCGCCAGCGACAGCACCAGCCCGACCAGCCCGCCGAACACCCAGGCGAGCTGCAAGACCGCCTCGACCACGCCGAACGTGGACGAGCGCACCTCCTCGCCGATCTCGCGCTGGACGATCGCGTCGAGCGCGAGCTTGCCCAGTTCCTGGGCGAACGCGGTGATCAGTGAGAGCGCGACCGCGGCCCACAGGCCGAAGAAGACGGCCGTCGCGATCGTGGTCGCGCCGGTCACGGCCAGCGTGAGCAGCACGATGAGCTGGGGCGCGTGGTTGCGCGTCCAGTTGGCGACCGCCGCGCCCAGCAGGCCGCCCAGCCCGGCCGCCGCCGCCAGCACCGCGATCGTCTTCGGGACGTCGAAGAACGGCGCGCGCTCCGACAGCCACGGCACGCCCTTGTCCTGCACCAGGAAGAGCATGAAGAACAGCAGGAACCCGGAGAACAGGCGGATGGCCACGTTCGCCCAGACCGCCTCGGCCACCGCCGGGCCCACGTTGAGCAGGGTCCGCCAGCGCGGCGGCCTGCCCTCCTCGGCGTCCACGTCCTCCAGGTCGGGCGAGTCGACGTGCCGGGGCAGCCGCAGGGAGACGACGCCGACCAGGAGGAACACGGCCATCGCGACGCGCAGCGTGACGGCGCTGCCGAGCCACGCGGTCAGGCCCGCGCCGATGGGCACCGCCACACCCGCCGACACCAGCGAGAACAGCGCCACCCGCGCGTTGGCCGACACCAGCGTGATGTCGGCAGGCAGCACGCTCGGCATGATCGCCGCACGCGACACGTTGTAGGCCTTCGACAGCACCAGGACGCCCAGCGCACCGCCGAACAGCGTCACCAGGTCGCCGGGGCCCACGGCGGCGGCCATCGCGAAGCAGAGCAGGCCGCGGCCGAACAGGGTGCCGGCCATCACGTAGCGGCGTCCGGACCTGAACCGGTCGAGGATCGGCCCGACGAACGGCGCGAGCAGCGCGAACGGCAGCATCGTGATGACCAGGTAGAGCGCCACGGGCCCGCGCGCCTCGCCGACGGGGACGCCGAAGAAGACGGTGCTCGCCAGCGCGACCGTGACCACCGCGTCGCCCGCGCTGTGGCCGGCGGTGAGCTCGATCAGGCGGCCGAGCCCGGTGCGGTCGGCGCCGTTGGCGTGGGTGAGGCGGCGCGTGGCCCTGCCGACACCCCGGGCGCCTCTGCCGACGCTCCGCGCCCCCCTGGCGGTGGCCACGCTCGCGCGCTTGGCGCCGCTGGCGGTCGCCCGTGTGGCGCGCGCGGTCGCACGGCCGGCGTCGGCGACTCCGTGCCCGACGCGGCGTGACATGTGCCGCCAGCCACTCTCCACGCCTACCAGTCTTACCCGACGCGTTCGGGATCTAGGAGGCGGATCGGGACGCGTGCGCTTTCTGCTCCCGCTCGTGGGCATTGCCGCAAGTCCGGATTTATGAGTTTTAAGGACCATTTGAGGACGTGGAGGCGAAATCGTGATGTGTGCGTATTCGGCGATGATCGTGGGTTCCGGAGGCGTGATCGGGCTGCTGCGCCATTCGGTCCTGGCGTGGCAGACAGGACCCGTGTGACCTCGGGTGCTGCCATGGATGAGGCGGCAACGTGAGATCTGTGTGCCTACGGAGCTCGGCATGTGGGCATCTTCAGGTCCCGCCATGGGTGAGAATGAAGTGTGAGCGAACAGCACCTTTTGGCGGAGGCGGTCTCATGACCCGCACTCGGACCCGCGTCTCCGCGCCCGACCAGGCCTGTGTCGCCGCGGTGGAGCTGGCCCGCGCCGCCGCCGAGGAACTCGCGCGTCCTGGCGAGCCCGGCGAGCACCTGGGCTACGAGGGCGAGGGTGACCGGATCGTCACCCACTACTTCGCCTGCCTCGACCGGGCCTACCGCGGCTGGCGCTGGGCCGTCACCGTTACGCGAGCCTCGCGGGCGAAGAAGGTCACGGTCAGCGAGGCCGTGCTGCTGCCTGGCTCCGGTGCGCTGCTCGCCCCCGAATGGCTGCCGTGGAGCGAGCGGCTGCGTCCCGGCGACCTCGGCGTCGGCGACCTGCTGCCGACGCCGGAGGACGACGACCGGCTGGCGCCCGGCTTCACCGAGACCGACGACGACGTCGATCGCCAGACGGTTTTCGAGTACGGCCTGGGCCGGGCCCGTGTGCTCTCGGCCATCGGCAGGGACCGGGCGGCCAGGCGCTGGCACTCGGGCGAGCACGGGCCGCACACTCCGATCGCACACGCCGCTCCCGCGCAGTGTTCCACCTGTGGGTTCTACTGGCTGCTCGCGGGTGGGCTCCGGCAGACGTTCGGGGTCTGCACGAATGAGTACGCGCCCGACGACGGCCGCGTGGTCGCCGCCGACCACGGCTGCGGCGCGCACTCCGAGGCCGCGGTCATGCCGCCGCCGATGGAGGCGGCCACCCCGATCCTCGACGACCTGGGCTTCGACCTGATCGAGGAGGAGGCGGGCTCGGTCGACGAGTCGGCCAGCGAGGAGCTCGGCCACTCCTGACGCCGGGCGTCCAGGCCCACTGTCGGCCGTGGGCGTCGGCGCGGTGAGAGCGTGGTGTCGGCCGTGGGTCGGCGCTGCGGAACGTGGTTTCGGTCGGCGGTGAGTGACGGTTCGGTCCCGCGCTGCGGGGACGTGGCGTCGGCTGCGGTTTCGGTCGGCGGCGCGGGAGCGGTGAGTGACGGTTCGGGCCGGTGCTGCCGGGAATGTGGTGGTGGCTGCGACCGGTGGTTGCGACCGGCGTGGCCAGAGCGTGGTGTCAGGCGTGGGCTGACGGTCCGATGCAGGGCCGGGGCGTTCGGTCGGCGTCGCACCAGTGTGGTGCCCGTCGTGGGTGCGGGTTTCGGCCGCGACGGTCCGCGCGGGCCGTGAACGTCGGTCGGGGCCGCTAGCCTACGGTGACCCCCTACCCACAACGAGGATCGTGATCGATGACCGACACCTTTGGCACCGACCGGATGCGCGCCGCGGTGCTGGCCGCGTGGGCGGCGTCGCCCGCCAGGTTCCGCGAGGACGCCAACGCCGAAGAGGACTTCGCGCTCGGCGGCTACCGAGACCGGCTGATCGTCGAACTGGCGCAGAACGCGGCCGACGCGGCGCTGCGCGCCGGCGTGCCAGGGGTGCTCAGGCTCACGTTGCGCGACGGCGAGCTGACGGCGGCCAACACGGGCGCCCCGCTCGACGCCACGGGCGTGGAGGGTCTGTCGACGCTGCGTGTCTCCGGCAAGCGCGACGAGGCGGGCGCGGCCGGCCGTTTCGGCGTCGGCTTCGCCGCGGTGGTCTCGGTGTGCGACGCGCCGGTGATCGGGTCCCGGGAGGCCGGGGCGGTCCGGTGGTCGCGCGAGGAGACGTCCGCGGCGGTGGCCTCGATCCCGGCGCTGGCGGGTGAGCTGGCCGACCGGGCCGGTCACGTCCCCCTGTTGCGTCTCCCGTTCGCGGCCGACCCGCTGGACGTGCCCGACGGGTTCGACACGCTGGTGCGGCTGCCGCTGCGCGACGAGGCGGCGGAGGCGGCGGTCCGGCGCATGCTGGAGGAGACCAGCCCGGCCCTGCTGCTGGGCATGCCCGCCCTGACCGCGATCGAGATCACCCTCAACGGCGAGTCCCGCACCGTGGTGGCCGACGGCTGGCACGTCGTCTCCGAGTCGGGCGAGTTCACTCCCGAGCAGGTGGCGGCCTTCTTCGCCGACCGTCCCACGGAGGAGCGGGCCCGGCCGTTCTGGTCCGTTCGCTGGGCCGTCCCGCTGGCGGGGGCGTCCGGCGCCGCCGAGGTGGCGGAGCCGGGGCCGCTGCCCTCGGCCGTGCCCCCCGTGGTGCACGCGCCGACGCCGAGCGACGAGCCGCTCGCCCTGCCCGCGCTGCTCATCGCGTCCTTCCCGATGGCGACCGACCGGCGGCACGTGGCGAAGGGCCCGCTGACCGGTTTCCTGGTCGAGCGGGTCGCCGACGCGTACGTGCGGCTGCTCCGCGAGTTGCCTGCCACGCCGAAGCTGCTCGACCTCGTCCCCGCGCTCATGGGCAAGGGCGAGCTCGACGCGCGCATCCGGCGGGCCATCCTGGAACGGCTGCCCGACACTCCGCTGCTGCCCGCGCTGTCCGCTCCCGCGCCTGCGGTGCAGACCCCGTCGTTCGCCGACGCCGAGGTCTACGAGCCCGACGCCGAGTGGCAGGTCGAGCACCCCGCGCGGGAGCCCGAGGCGGGCGTCTGGCTGGTCGCCGGGCGCGAGGCGGCCGTGGTCGCCGGGTCGGGCGAGCTGCTTGAGACGATCGCCGAGATCGTCCCGGGGCTGCTGCCCGCCGGGTGGCCCGCCAGGCATCCGGCCATGAACGCGCTCGGAGTGCGCAGGGTCGAGCTGTCCGAGGTGGTCGACCTGCTGTCGGGCGAGGTGGTCGAGGGCAGGGAGCCGTCCTGGTGGCGGTCGCTGTACGAGGTGCTGCCCGCCGACGACCCCGAGGCGCTGGGCGCGCTGCCGGTGCCGCTGGCCGACGGACGGCTGGTCCGCGGTCCGCGCGGCACGCTCATCCTGGAGCTCGGCGGCGCCGCCCGGCTGAAGGCGGCTACCGGGCTGGGCGCCTCCGCGCCGGCCGGGGCGGGGCTTGATCTTGCGCCGCTCGGGTTGCGGATCGTGCATCCGGAGGGGGCGCACCCGTTGCTGCTCCGGCTCGGGGCCGCCGAGGCGACGCCGCGGACCGTGCTGGAGGATCCGCTCACGAAGGCGGCTGTCTCCGAGTCGCTCGACAGCCCCGATCCCGAGCCGGTGGCGCGGGCTGTGCTGTCCCTGGTGGAGGCGGCGGGCCTGGTGCCGGGCGAGGCGCCGTGGCTGGCCGAGCTGGCGCTGCGCGGCGCCGACGGCGAGCTGTACCCGGCGGGCGAGCTCATGCTGGCCGACGGGGAGCTGGCCGGGCTGCTGGAGCCCGACACCCACCTCGGGGTGGCCGCGTCCGAGCTGGAGGAGGCGTACGGGGCGCGGGTGCTGGCCGCCGCCGGAGTGCTCGACGGGTTCGCCGTGGTGCACGACTCCGACGTGCTCCTCGACCACGACGACTGCGACCACGACCTCGACGGAGAGGACGACTGGCTCGACCACGTCCTCGACCTGCTGCCGGAGCTCGACGTGCCGCCTGTGGTGCCCGAGTTCGTGGCGGTTCGCGACCTTGAGCTGGTCGCCGACTGGCCCGCCGCGCTGGCGTTGCTGACCAGGCCGCCGCTGCGGGGTGCGCTGCATCCGCTGCGCGTCGAGGGCGTCGAGGTGCCGTCCTACACCGCGTGGTGGCTGGCGCGCCATCCCGTGCTGGGCGGGCGCAAGCCGGGCGAGCTGCGGCTGCCCGGCGCCGACCCGCTGCTCCAGGGCCTGTACGGCGACGCGCCCAGCGGGCTCGACGAGGCGGCGCTGGCGATGCTCGGCGTCCGCACGACGCTGGCCGATCTGCTGGCGTCCCACGGCGGCCCGGAGGAGCTGCTCGACCTGATGGCCGACGAGTCGATCGAGGTCGACAGGGCCCAGTTGCGCGCGCTGTGGATGGCGCTGGCGGGGGTCGAGGCGAGCCGGGTCGCGCCGCCGTCGCGGGTGCGGGCGGTGCTCGGCGGCGACATCGTGGTGGCCGCGGCCGAAGACGCCGTGGTGGTGGAGGCGCCCGACCTGCTCCAGCTCGTCACCGACCATCCGCTGGTGCTCGCGTCGTACGACCTGGCCGAGTCGCTGTCCGAGCTGCTCGACCTGCCGCTCGCCGGTGAGATCGCGCAGGGGCAGGTGACGTCGGCGGGCGAGGTGCGGCAGGTGCCGCCGGAGGTGCGCTCCCTGCTCCCCACGGCCCCCGAGACCTACGTCGAGCACGAGAAGCTGCTGGTCGACGGCGTCCCCTGCACGTGGCGGTTCTTCGAGGGCGCCGTGCACTGCACCGGTCCCGAGGGGTTGGCGCGCGGGCTGGCCTGGGCCACGGGGCAGTGGAACGACCGGCTGGCGGTCGCCGCGCTGCTGCGCGACCCCTCCGCCGTCCCGCTTCTGCTGGCGGAGGCCGACCTGTCCTGACCCGCTCCCCGCCCCTTGCCGATCAAGGGGCGGGAGCCTGCGCTTGTCAGATCTTGCCGCTCAGGCGGCTGCGGCCGGGGCTTGCCGTTCCGGTGGTGGTCAGGGGCGGGAGGCTCGTCGGCGGACGAACCAGAGGCCGAACAGGCCGAACCCGACGCCGGTCGCGCACGTCCAGATCCACCAGGTGTTCTCCGGTGCCGGACGGAAGATCAGGAGAACGACCAGGGCGACCGCCCACAGGGCGGTGCCGACGGCGACCGCCGCCGTGTCGTTGGTCTTGATCGGCTCTGGATCGGGGTGCCACTGCCGCTTCACGCGATCCAGCCTAGCTTCCAATCAGGTCTCGATCCGATTACCGGCTCTTTTCGCAGATGAACCCTTACTGCCACTCTTCGCGCGTGAGTGACACAAATAGTGCAATAGACCGCTTCTTCTCCATCACCGAACGAGGCTCGACGATCTCCCGCGAGGTCCGCGGCGGGCTCGCCACCTTCTTCACCATGGCCTACATCGTCGTGTTGAACCCGCTCATCATCGCCACAGGCAAGGACGCCCACCAGCAGTTCATCGGCGACGGCTCGACGTTCGACATCCCCCTGGTGGCGGCGGGAACGGCGTTCCTCGCCGGGGTCCTGACCATCCTCATGGGCGTCGTCGGACGGGTGCCCTTCGCGATGGCCGCCGGGCTCGGCCTGAACGCCTTCGTCACCTTCACCATCGCTCCCAAGATGAGCTGGGAGGAGGCGATGGGGCTGGTCTTCGTGGAAGGCGTGATCATCGCCATCCTGGTGCTGACCGGGTTCAGAGTGGCGGTCTTCAACGCCATCCCCGGCCAGTTGAAGACCGCCATCAGCGTGGGGATCGGCCTGTTCATCGCGTTGATCGGCTTCGTGGACTCGGGCTTCGTCCGCAAAGGCGCGGGCACGCCGCTGGAGCTGGGCATCGGGGGCAACCTCACGTCCTGGCCGATCTTCGTGTTCGTGGTCGGGTTGCTCATCACCGCGGCGCTGGTGGCCCGCAAGGTCAAGGGCGCGATCCTGATCGGGATCGTCGGGACCACCGTGCTTGCCGCGGTCGTCGAGCTGCTCGCCAGCCCTGGCAAGGCGTCCCCGGAGAACGCGGGCGGCTGGATGCTGAACGTGCCGACCGTGCCGGAGAAGATCTTCGGGTTCGAGAACCCGCTCGTCCTGTTCAAGGAGTTCGACCCGATCGGCGCGTTCACCCACGGCTCGGTGCTGCTGGCCGTGCTGTTCGTGTTCACGCTGCTGATCACCGACTTCTTCGACACCATGGGCACCATGGTCGGCGTCGGACGCCAGGCCGGGCTGGTCGACGAGCAGGGCATGCTGCCGCGCACCCGCCAGATCCTGCTCGTGGACTCGATCGGCGCGGCGGCGGGAGGCGCGGGCTCGGTCTCGTCCAACACCACCTACATCGAGTCGGCGGCCGGGGTCGGGGAGGGCGCGCGCACCGGGCTGGCCAGCGTGGTCACCGGCCTGCTCTTCCTGGTGGCGATCTTCTTCGCGCCGCTGGTCGAGGTCGTGCCGTACGAGGCGGCCGCGCCCGCGCTGGTCGTGGTCGGCTTCCTGATGATGACGGCCATCCGCGACATCGACTTCACCGACTACGACACCGCCATCCCGGCGTTCCTCACGATCGTGGTCATGCCGTTCACCTACTCGGTCTCGAACGGGATCGGCGCGGGCTTCGTCAGCTACGTCCTGATCAAGGCGGTGAGGGGCAAGGCCCGTGCGGTCCACCCGCTCCTGTGGCTGGTCGCCGTCCTCTTCGCGGTCTACTTCGCCATGGGCCCCATCAAGGTCCTCCTCGGGCTGGGCTGACGTTCGGGGCACCGGCGAAGACCGGTGCCCCGGAAGCACGCCGGATCAGACCCACTCGAAGGACTGGTTCCAGCCGCCGTGGCACCTCCACATTTGCATCGGCGTGCCGTTCGCGTGCTGCTTGTCCGTCGCGTCGAGGCACTTGTGGTTCATGCGGCTGCGGATGGTCTGGTAGCCGGACCTGCCGTACTTGGAGCCGCCCAGGTACCACTGCTGGTTCGACCGGCCGCTGCACTTCCACAGCTGGACGGCGGCGCGGTTCTTGCCGTTGAAGTCCCTGATGTCGAGGCACTTGCCGTTGAGTGCGCTGCGGACGCTGCCGTCGGCGTTCATGGTCCAGAGCTGGTTGGCGTTGTGGTTGCACTTCCACAGCTGGACGGTGGCGCCGTTCTTGCCGTTGAAGTCCCGGACGTCCAGGCAGAGGTTGTAACCGGAGATCTTGATCCGCTTGGGGGCGGAGGCCGCGGCCGGGGCGGCCATGAGCGCGACTCCCGCAGCGGCCGCGGCGATCATCACGCCGACTTTCGTTAACGACATCGTTGCCCTCAGTTCATCGTCGAGCCATCTCGTGCTGTACGTGAGATGCATTCAAATGCGAGGTGGTTCGAGGTGTTCTGCACCGGCTTCGGCCAGGGGCTCGACGAGGTGTCCGTGGCCTCGCGGCCCGGGTAGGGTCCGGGCAGCAGGTGGCTTCCCATGGGCACGGGTGCGGAACGCGGCTCACTGGGTACCGAAGAGCAAAAACTGACCTAGGGAAATATCTTGCGATCGTCTATAGTTAGCAAAGGTAATGACTCATGCTAACCAAGAACCAGCACCCCAAGATGGACCTGCGCAGCGACGCAGGCCTGGCTTCAGCCCTGCGCGTGTCGCTGGCGCGGCTGACCAGGCGACTCCGACGACAGGCGGCAGCGCACTCGCTGACTCCCACACAGTTCGCGACGCTCGCCGCGGTAGAACGGCATTCCGGGATAACCCCCGGCGAATTGGCCGAGCTCGAGAAGGTGCAGCCGCCCTCGATGACGCGCGTGATCGCCACGCTCGAGGAACGCGGCCTGGTCTCCCGTACCCCGCACCCGGCCGACCGGCGACAGGTGACCGTGACCGTGACCGAGGCCGCCCAGACCCTGCTGAAGGAGGAGCGACGCCGCAAGGAGGCGTGGCTGACCCAGCGGCTGAAGGAGCTGACTCCCGAGGAGCGGGCGATTCTCCGGCAGGCGGCACCGATCCTGGAGAAACTCAGCAAGATCTAGAACCCGAGGAACCCGGCACCGGAATGTTCCGGTCACTCAGGGTTCGCAACTACCGCATGTTCGCAGCCGGCGGTGCCGTCTCCAACGTCGGTGGCTGGCTGCAACGCACCGCCCAGGACTGGCTGGTGCTCGACCTGACCCACGGCAGCGCTGCGGCGCTGGGCACCGCGACCGCGCTGCAGTTCCTGCCGATGCTGCTCTTCGGGCTGTTCGGCGGCGTGCTCGCCGACCGCTACCCCAAGCGGCCGATCCTCATCGCGGCGCAGTCGCTGATGGCCGTGCTGGCGCTCACGATGGCCGTGCTCACGATGACCGGCAGCGCCCAGGTATGGCACGTGTACGTGATGGCGTTCACGCTCGGCATCATCTCCTGCGTCGAGGTGCCGACCAGGCAGGCGTTCGTGGTCGAGATGGTCGGCCGTCGCGACCTGTCGAACGCGATCGCGCTCAACAGCTCCAGCTTCAACCTGGCCCGCGTCGTGGGCCCGGCCATCGCCGGCGTGCTGATCTCGCTGCTCGGCAGCACGGGCCCGATCTTCCTGATCAACGGGCTCACCTTCGCCGCCGTGATCTCCAGCCTGGTCTTCATGCGGAAGTCCGAGCTGAACCCGGCCGAGCGGGTGCCGAGGGCCAAGGGGCAGCTCCGCGAGGGTCTGCGCTATGTGATCGAGCGCGAAGAGCTGCTCATGCCGATCCTGCTGATCGCGTTCGTGTCGATGTTCTCCCAGTCGTTCTCGATGTCGATCGCGCTGATGGCGCGCGAGGAGTTCAAGGCGGGGGCCTCCTCGTTCGGGCTGGCGTCCAGCATGTTCGCGGTCGGCGCGCTGGGTGGCGCGCTGCTCGCCGCGCGCAGGGCCATGCCGTCGCGCAGGACGCTGATCGCGGGGGCGATCGGGTTCGGGCTGTTCCAGATCGTCACGGGGCTCTCCCCGTTCTACCCGGTGTACCTGCTGCTGCTGATCCCCACCGGCATCGCGCTGATCACGATCAACACCGCCGCGAACGCGAGCGTGCAGCTGGCCACGTCGCCCGACATGCGCGGCCGGGTCATGGGCATCTACATGCTGGTCTTCACCGGCGGCGCCCCCGTCGGCGCCCCGCTCATCGGCTGGCTGTCCGACCTCGGCGGCCCCCGGATGGGCGTCATGCTCTCGGGCGTGCTGGTGCTGGTGGGCACCGGGCTGGCCGTCCTGATGACGAGAATGATCGGGGCCCGCACGGCCAGACCGGCGCTGGCAGTGGCCTGAGTCAGACACAATCGGTTGGCATGAGGCTCTTCACGGCCCTGCAGCCGCCCGGCGAGGTGCTCGACGAGGTCGAGCAGGCGATCGCGCCGCACGTCGGGCGGGTGCCGGGCCTGCGCTGGCCGGACCGCGCCACCTGGCACATCACGCTGGCCTTCTTCGGCGAGGTGCCGGAGGGGGCCCTGCCCGACCTGGAGACCCGGCTGGCGCGGGCCGTGCGCCGTCACGACGTCCTGGACGTGGCCTTCACCGGGTTCGGCGGATTCTCCTCGGCGGGACGAGCCAGAGTGTTCTGGGCTGGTTTGTCGGGGGACCCGATGAACCGGCTGGTCGACTCGCTGCGGGCGGCCGGCCGGCGGGCCGGCGCCGCGCACACGGATGAAAAGCGATTCCACCCACATCTGACGCTTGGACGCGCTAAAACTGAGGTGGATCTCCGCCCGCTGGTTGAGTCACTCTCCGGGTTCAGCGGCTCTGTCTGGCGGGCGGAGGCCGTTCACCTCGTACGCAGCCATCTCGGAGCGCAGGTGAGGTACGAGTCACTTGCGAAATGGGCGCTATCACCTGTTCGGCGGGATTAGGCTCCAGGTCGTGGACCGTCCTCGCTCCTGGCTGCTGCCCATCGTGCTCGGCCTCCTCCTGCTGATCGTGCTCGTCGGCGCGCTGCTGACCTGAGTTACCAGGCGTAGTCCTCCGGCGCGGTGCGGTGGCCGGGGAAGATCTCGTCGAGGCGGGCCAGCGCCTGGTCGTCCAGCGTGATCTCCAGCGTCCGCATGCTGCCGTCGAGCTGCTCCATGGTGCGCGGCCCGATGATCGGGGCGACGACCGCCCGCTGCCTGAGCAGCCAGGCCAGCGCCACGTCGGCGGGGTTCTCGCCCAGCTCGTCGCAGAACTTCTCGTACTGCTCGACCTTGTCGCGGTGCTTCTCGAGCTGCTTGACCATGGTGTCGCTGGCCGAGCGGCCCTTGTCGATCTTGCGCAGCACGCCGCCGAGCAGGCCACCGGCCAGCGGGCTCCAGGGGATCACGCCGAGGCCGTAGTCCTCGCACGCGGGCAGCACTTCCAACTCGACCGTACGGGTCAGCAGGTTGTAGTGACTCTGCTCGCTGACGAGGCCGAGCGTGCCCCGCTTGGCGGCCGTCTCCTGCGCCTTGGCGATGTGCCATCCGGCGAAGTTGGACGAGCCGACGTAGATGATCTTGCCCTGCTGGCGCAGGACCTCCATCGCCTCCCAGAACTCGTCGAACGGGGTGTCCCTGTCGACGTGGTGGGCCTGGTAGATGTCGATGTAGTCGGTCTGCAGGCGCTTCAGCGAGGCGTCGCAGGCCCTGCGGATGTTGAGCGCGGACAGCTTCTGGTCGTTGGGCCAGTCGCTCATCCCGCCGTAGAGCTTGGTCGCGATGACGGTCTTCTCCCGGCGTCCGCCGCCCTGGGCGAACCACCGGCCGATGATGTGCTCCGTGATGCCCTCGCCCAGCTTCCATCCGTAGACGTTGGCCGTGTCGAAGAAGTTGATGCCCAGCTCGTGAGCCCTGTCCATGATCGCGAAGGAGTCCTCCTCCGTGGTCACCGGGCCGAAGTTCATGGTGCCGAGGCAGAGCGGGCTGACCTGGAGCCCGCTGCGTCCGAGGTTCACGTAATCCATGTATCCGACCTTAAGTACCTGGAGTGCGCTCCAGGCTAGTAGGGTCGTCTGGGTGATTCTGTGATCATTCTCCTCCGCTCGGCGGTGCCGCTGTTCCTCTCGATGGTCACCGGCATGGTGGGGTCGCTGGTGGTCACGTCCGTGCTGGGGCGGCACGCGACCGTCACGCTGGCCGCGTTCGCGGTCATGACCGCCGTGCTGAACCCCGCCTCCACCGCCGTCGCGGGCGCGCTGCGCGGCCTGTCGCCGTTCGTCGCCCCGCATCGCGACGACCCCGCCGCCGCCCTGCCGATCCTGCGTGACGCGCGCTGGCTCAGCCTCCTCGTCGGCTTGGCGGGCGCGCTCGCGGTGCTCTGCGTGCCGCCGCTGGCCAGGGTCTCCGGCGTGCCGGAGGAGGTGGTGGGCGAGCTCGGGCCGCTGCCCTGGCTGCTCGCCCTCTACCTGGTGGTCTTCGCCTCGGGCGGCGGCGCGACCACCGTGCTCGTCGCCATCGGACGCAGCCGCCAGGTGCTCTGGTCCAGCCTGGCCAGTACGGCGACCGTCATCGTGCTGTCACTCGTCCTCGTGCCCCGGATCGGGCTCACCGGCATGGGCGTCGCGGACCTCGCCTCGGGCGTCGCCGGGGTCGTCATCTCCAACCTCTGCCTGCGCCGCGCGCTGCGCAGGCCCATCGGGCGGGGGAGGCCGCGGTTCGCCGAGATCATCCGCCTGGCCAGAGTGAGCCTGCCGCTCGCCGGCACCGTGCTGATCAAGTTCGGCACGCTCGGCGTGATCACGTTCGCGGCCACCACGACCAACACCCGCGACGCCGCCGCGCACGCCGTCCTCAGCACGCTGACCGGGTTCACCATGCTCGCCTCGCTGGCCGTCGCGCAGGCGTCCGTGCCCGAGATGGCCAGGGCCGTCGGCGCCGCGGCCGTGCGGCGGGTCAATCGGACGGCCGCGCTGCTGGCCGTCTCGGGGGCGTCCGTCGGCGCGCTGGCGCTGCTGGTGCTCGGCGACCCGCTGATCGGGCTGTTCAGCGACGATCCGGCGGTCAGGGCCAGGGTGCTCGCGCTGGTGCCGCTGATGCTGCTGTCGTCCATGGCGGACGCCGCCCAGGCCGTGCAGGGCTTCGGGCTCACCGCGCTCAAGCGGTCGGGCGCCAGCCTCGGCTACTTCGCCATCGGGTACGGCCTGCTGGCCGTGGCCGCCGTTCCCGTCGCCGCGACGTGGGGGATCACCGGGCTGTGGGTCGCCATGGCGGCAGGCAACGCGCTGCTGGTCGTGCTCCAGGGCGCCGGCTTCCACCGGCACAGCGCGCGGATAGACGCGGACCCTGTTGGGGCATGATGGCGGCGTGGGGGATGTCCTGATTCGAGCGCTTGCGGTGGCAGGCGTGACGTGCGTGCTCTCGGCCTGCGTGCTCCCGGGAACGCCGGCCGCCGCCGACGACGGCACGCGGAAGCTGTTCACCTTCCGCGACCCGCGGATCACCGAGTCGAGCGGGCTGGCCGTGTCGCCGACGCGTGACGGCATCTACTACACCCACAACGACAGCTCGGCCGAGCCGGTGTTCTACGCCGTCGGCGAGGACGGCAGGACCAGGGCGACGTACCGGCTGCAGGGCGCGCAGGCGCGCGACTGGGAGGCCATGGCCGCCAGCAAGGACCCCGAGACCGGGCGCGGCGTGCTCTGGTTCGCCGACATCGGCGACAACCTCGACGGCGCCTGGCCCGACGTGTCCGTCTACAAGGTCATGGAGCCGACCAGCCTGCACGACGCCACGCTGCCCGCCGTCCGCTACCGCTTCAGGTACGAGGGCGGCGGACGCAACGCCGAGGGCATCATGGTCCACCCGCGGACCGGGCGGCTGTACGTGGTGTCCAAGGAGTTCTCCGGGTCCGTCTACGAGGCGCCGAGCCGGTTGCGCACGAGCGGGACCAACAAGCTGCGCAAGATCGGCTCGGCTCCGATCATGGCCACGGACGCCGCCTACGCGCCCGACGGGTCCAGCTACGTCATCAGGACGTACTTCTCCGCCACCCTCTACCGGCCTGACGGGCACACGATCGCCAAGCTCTCGATGCCCGAGCTGAAGCAGGCCGAGTCGATCGCCTACACCCGCGACGGCAAGGCGCTGCTGACGGGCAGCGAGGGCGTCGACAGCCCCGTCTACCGCGTCCCCCTTCCTGACGCGGAGCAGCGCTCGTCCTCGCCGGAGCCCACGCTCAGCCCCGCCGCCGACCGGGCCGACGCCCGGAAGTCTCCCGACGTCGCGGTGGCCGCCGAGTCGGGCGGGCTGACGGGCCGGGACATCCTGATCTGGCTCGCCGCGGCCGCGGGCGCCACCGGCGTCATCGTCTTCCTCGCCCGCCGCACCCGGTAACGCCCCCGCCTTCCTCGAGCGGGCAGCGGCGGCGGGCACGCCCGCGGACCTGTGTGTGTTGCCGTCTGGGCGATCTGGGTGGGTCTGACGTAATACCTGGTCAATTGACCAAGATAAAAACTGTACAGCTGTTGAGTTCTCTTTGCTGCCACTTTACTCTCGGGTCTGAGGCGCGCGAAAACCCCGCGTGCGCCGACGGAACGGGAGACACGGAATGCTGAAAGTGATCGGCGCGGGCTTCCCGCGCACCGGAACCAGCTCGATGAAAGCCGCACTGGAGCGGCTGGGCTTCGGCCCGTGTTACCACATGTTCGAGATCCTGACCCACCCCGAGCACGTCGAGCGGTGGCTGCCCGCAGCCTCCGGCGAGCCGCTCGACTGGGAGCAGGTCTTCGCCGGCTACCAGTCAGCCCAGGACTGGCCTGCCAGCGGCTTCTGGCGCGAGCAGGCCGCGGCCTACCCCGAGGCCAAGGTCGTCCTGACCGTCCGCGACCCCCAGCGCTGGTACGTCAGCATGCAGAACCTCATCGACAACGGCCCCCGCCGGGCCTTCGCGGCGGATCCGTCGCAACTGCCGGAAAAGGCGATCGCCGTCTTCACGGCGATGGGGAAGATGGGCCCGGTGCTGGACAGGATCGGGCGGAACGCCTTCGGTGACGCCTGGAACTTCGAGGAGGGCATGCCCGAGGAGAAGATCGCCATCGAGGCGTTCGAGCGGCACGTGGACGCCGTGAAGGAGAGCCTGCCCGCGAACCGGCTCCTGGTGTTCGACGTGCGTCAGGGATGGGGCCCGCTCTGCGAGTTCCTCGGCGTCGACGTACCCGACGGCGAGCCGTTCCCGCATCTCAACGACTCCGAGTCGATGAGCCGCATGTTCCAGGAGCTGGTGGCGGGAGGCGACATCGCCTCCGCCTTCCCGCGGAGCCACTAGGTCAGCGCCGCCTCCTGCCAGGCCGCCGATCCCAGTACCATCGGGGGCCAGCAGGAGGTGGTGATCCATGTCGGCAGCCGAGATCGCCGCTCGCTCCCCGTCCGAGCAGGCGGGTGAGGCGGAGAGCAAGGGGCGGCGCACGCGGCGCCGGATCCTGGAGGCCGCCCGCCGGACCTTCGGCGAGCTCGGCTACGAGCGGGCCACCATCCGCGCGATCGCCGCCGAGGCGGGCGTCGACAAGTCCTCGGTCATCCAGTACTTCGGCACCAAGCAGCAGCTCTTCCGCGAGTCCCTCGACTTCTGCGTCGACGTCGGCTCCCTGGCCGACGACGACCCGGGCCGCTCCGCCGAGAACTACCTGCGTGCCATGCTCGAACGGTGGGGCACCGCCCCCGACGGCCCGATGGCCGTGCTCCTGCGTACCAGCCTGACCAGCGAGGAAGCCGCCCAGATGCTGCGCGAGCACGTGACCTCGGAGGCGATCGACCAGATCGCGCCCGGGGTGAGCGGGCCCGACGCGCGGCTGCGGGCGGCGCTGGCGGGTGCGGTGATGTTCGGCATCACCGTCCACCGCCACCTGCTCCGCATGCCCGACCTGGCCGAGGCCGACCTGGACGACGTCCTGCGGCTGGCCGTGCCGCTCGTCCGCGCGCTCCTCGACGCCGAGGCGGCCGCTCCCTGACCTCAGGGCCGGCGGCGCAGGGTCGCGGTGAAGCCCTCGCCGCGCAGGGCCCGCTCGACGACCTCGATGGAGCGGGCGAGGCGCACCAGGCGGGGGCCCTCCTCGCGGTAGGCGTCGAGCACCGCCTCTATCGCGTGCGGCGGCAGATGCTCCTTGAGGTCGACCGCCGCGTTGCGGTAGCCGGTGCGCGCCGCCTCGGTGACCGCGTGGACGTGGTGAGCCGCCATCCGGGCCAGGGCGATCGGGTGGCGGCGGAGCACTTCGTAGGCCCGGTAGTCGGGCGGGACGGCGTCGAGCAGCCAGGCCACGGCCGAGTTCTCCCAGTCGGGGACACTCGGTGGCCGCACCTCGACCGGCCACTCCGGCGGGACGTACATGCGACCATCGTACTCATGTTCGAGTCTCGCGCCGAGAGTGGTTGAAGGCTGTCCCAAGTGAGCGCTAGTTTGGCGAGCATGCGCGTCTTGGTGACCGGTGCGTCGGGATTCGTCGGGTCGCACGCGGTCGCCGCGTTGCTCGCCGAGGGGTATGAGGTCCGGGTTCTGGTGCGAAATCCGGAAAAAGCGCGACGTGTTCTGTCGCGGCTGGAATCGGCGGAGCGGTTGGGAGCCGACGGGTTGCGGGCCGGGGACGTCCGGGACGCCCGTGCGGTACGGGAGGCGCTCGACGGCTGCGACGGCGTGCTGCACGCCGCCGCCGACATGGGGGTCACCGGGCGGGACGCCGACCTGCGGGGGGCGAACGTGGCCGGGCTGCGCAACGTGCTCGGGCAGGCCGTCGAGCTGGGGCTCGATCCGGTGGTGCACGTCTCGACCGTGGCCGTGTTCGTGCCGCCCGCAAGCCCCGTCATCACCGCAGAGAGCCCGCTGGCCGGTCCGCGGAACGCCTACGGCCGCTCCAAGGTCGAGGGGGAGCGCTACGCCAGGCAGCTGGACGGGGTGACCATCGTCTACCCGGGCGGCGTCGTCGGGCCGGGGCAGCCGACGCTCGACGCGCTCAACGAGGGCATCAGGGCCGGGATGCGGTGGGGGTGGCCGGTCGTGCCGGGCGGGGTGAGTGTGCTGGACGTCCGCGATCTGGCCGTCGCGCTGGCGCGCTGCTTCGAGCCGGGGAAGGGCGACCGCCGCTACCTGCTCGGGGGACATTTCGTGAAATGGGCGGAGATGGCGTCCCTCTGTCGGCAGCTGACCGGCCGGAAGGCGCGGACGTACCGGCTGCCCGCCGCCCTGCTGCGCGGCGCGGCGGCGGCACTGGACGGGCTCAAGGCCGCGCGCGTCAGGATCGACTACCCGCTCACCCGCGACGCCGCCGACTTCATGCTCACCCTCGTGCCCACCGACGACCGGCCCGCGCTCAAGGAGCTCGACCTGGTCCTGCGCCCGGTGGAACAAACCGTTTCGGACACATTGCGGTGGTTGGTCGCCGAAGGGCACCTCGATCGCCGCAAAGTCGGCAGACTGGCTGCGTGACAGAGAGGATTGGGGTCGTCGGCGCGGGCATCGTCGGCCTGGCCGTCGCGCGCGAGCTGGGCGGCCGCGGCGCCGAGGTGACCGTGCTCGACAAGGAGGACCACGTCGGCGCGCACCAGACCGGCCACAACAGCGGCGTCGTGCACGCGGGCATCTACTACCCGCCGGGCTCGCTCAAGGCCAGGCTCTGCCGCGAGGGCGTGGCGCTGCTCAAGGAGTACTGCGCCCAGCACGGCCTGCCGTACCAGGAGGTCGGCAAGCTGGTCGTGGCGAGCACCCGGGCTGAGCGGCCGATGCTCGCCGCGCTGGCCGAGCGCGCCAGGGCCAACGGCGTGCCGGGCATCGCCGAGCTCGACGCGCTCGGGCTGCGCGAGGTCGAGCCGCACGCGGTCGGCGTCGGCGCGGTCCACTCGCCGCACACCGCGATCACCGACTTCCCCGCCGTCGCGCGCAGGCTCGCACTGGACGTGGCCGCGCAGGGCGGTTCGGTACGGCTCAGCCACCGGGTCGGGGCGATCAGGCAGACGTCCAGGGGCGTGGAGGTGCTGGCGGCCGGGCGGAGGTTCGCCTTCGACCGGCTGGTGGTGTGCGCGGGGCTCGGCACGGACGCCGTCGCCAGGATGGCCGGCGACCCGGGCGACCTGCGGATCGTCCCGTTCAGGGGCGAGTACTACGCGCTGGCCGGGCAGGCGAGGGAGCTGGTGCGCGGGCTGATCTATCCGGTGCCCGACCCGCGCTACCCGTTCCTCGGCGTCCATCTGACCCGGCACATCGACGGCGAGGTGCTGGTCGGGCCGAACGCCGTGCTGGCCCTCGCCTACGAAGGCTACAGATGGCGAGATATCCGGAACATTCCGCAGATCGCCGCCTGGCCGGGCACCTACCGCATGGCCAGGAAGCACTGGCGCACCGGGATCAAGGAGGTCTACGGCTCGCTGGCCAAGCGCGCCTTCCTGCAGGCGGCCCGGCGTTACGTCCCGGAACTGACCGCCGCCGACCTGCGCAGGGCCGAAGGCGGCGTGCGCGCCCAGGCCGTGGCCAGGGACGGCCGCCTGGTCGACGACTTCGCCGTGGACGTCCACGGCGGCATCGTGCTGGTACGCAACGCGCCCTCCCCGGCGGCGACGTCCAGCCTGGCAATTGCCCGGCACATCGCCGGAATTGTCCCAGCACTGGTCCGATGAGGGCATGCTTAGGGGTGATGGAAGCGCGCCTGCTGATCGTCGAGGACGACCCGAACATCCTCGAACTCCTCGCCGCGAGCCTGAGGTTCGCGGGTTTCGACGTGACCACCGCCAAGAGCGGCCTGGACGCCGTCAACGCCGTGCAACGGCACCGGCCCGACCTCGTCGTCCTCGACGTCATGCTGCCCGACGTGGACGGTTTCGAGATCGTCCGGCGGATGCGCAGCGGCGGCATGCACACGCCCGTGGTCTTCCTGACCGCCCGCGACGAGACCGAGGACAAGATCCGCGGCCTGACGATCGGCGGCGACGACTACGTGACCAAGCCGTTCAGCCTCGAGGAGGTGGTCGCCAGGATCCACGCGGTGCTCCGCCGCACCAGCGGTGAGGTGCAGCCACCGCCGCCGAGGCTGACGTTCGCCGACATCGAGCTGGACGAGGAGAGCCACGAGGTCTGGCGCGGCGGCAACGCGATCGCCCTGTCGCCGACGGAGTTCAAGCTGCTGCGCTACTTCATGACCAACGCCGGACGGGTGCTGTCGAAGCCGCAGATCCTCGACCACGTCTGGGACTACGACTTCAGGGGCGAGGTCGGCATCGTCGAGTCCTACGTGTCGGTGCTCCGCCGGAAGATCGACAACCGTAGCCCGCGGCTCATCCACACCCTGCGCGGCGTCGGATACGTCCTGCGGCAGCCGCCGGGCCCGTGATGCGCGGCCTGCCGCTCCGGATCAAGCTGATCGCGGTGATGCTGGCCCTGCTCGGTCTCGGGCTGACCTTCATCGGCCTGGTCAGCGTGTCGGTGCTGCACGGCTACCTCCTGGACCGCGTCGACAGCCAGGTCAACCTGGTCTCGGTGCGGATGCACAAGAAGCTCGAGTACGACCAGATGCGGCGGGACAAGGGCAAGAAGCCGGGCGACAAGCCGCCGCTCATCGAGTCCGACACGATCGTCCTGATCAAGCAGCCCGACGGCAGGTTCACCCCGCTCCTGGCCGGCCGCGACGTGGACTTCAAGCCGCTGCCGGTGCTGTCACCCGCCCCCCGCGACGACACCTACACCGCCAAGGCCGTCAGCGGCGGCGGCGAGTGGCGGGTGCTCCAGATGACCACCCCCCGGTACACCTTCGTGGTCGCCGCCGACCTGGAGGAGGTCGACGAGATCACCAGGCGGCTCGGCCTCATCGAGCTGCTGGGCGGCGGCGGCATCCTGCTCATCCTGGCCGTGGTAGGCGTCACGATCGTGCGCAGGAGCATGCGCCCGCTGGTCGCGATCGAGCGCACGGCCGGCGCCATCGCGGGCGGCGAGCTGGGCCGCCGGGTGCCCGACGGCGACCCGCGGACCGAGGTGGGCCGCCTGGCCAGGTCGCTCAACGGGATGCTGGCCCAGATCGAGACCGCGTTCGCGGCCCGCTCCGCGTCGGAGGCCGCGGCCCGGCGCTCCGAGGACCGGATGCGCGAGTTCATCGGCGACGCCTCGCACGAGCTGCGCACCCCGCTGACCTCGATCCGCGGCTTCGCCGAGTACGCCAGGCAGAACCCGTCCGCCGACCCCGCCGAGCTGATGCAGCGCGTGGAGAAGGCCGCCGGGCGGATGAGCCTGCTCGTCGACGACCTGCTGCTGCTCGCCAGGGTCGACCAGGCCAGGCCGCTGCAGATGCGTCCCGTGGACATGCTGGCGCTGGCCGCCGACGCCGTCCAGGACGCCAGGATCCTGGCCCCCGACCGGGCGATCAGCCTGGACGTCGTCGGCGGCGCGGCGCTGATCGTCTCGGGCGACGAGGTCCGGCTGCGGCAGGTCGTCTCGAACCTGGTGACCAACGCCCTCGTCCACACCGAGGCGGGCACCCCGGTCACCGTCCGCGTCGGGGTGGCGGGCCGTACGGTGTTCCTGGAGGTGGCCGACAAGGGGCCGGGGCTCACACCCGACCAGGTCGAGCGGGTCTTCGAACGCTTCTACCGGGTGGACTCCGCCAGGTCCCGGCGCCGCTCGGGCGAGGACAGGGGCAGCGGGCTCGGGCTGGCCATCGTCCAGGCACTGGTGCGGGCGCACGGCGGCACGGTGCGGCTCGACAGCTCGCCGGGCGCGGGGTCGACGTTCCGGGTCGAACTCCCACTCGCCTTGGAGTAGACGTTCAGCATTTCCTCAGCTCTCTGGGTCAGTCTGGGAGGGTGAGCAAACCGGAAGCGCTGATCATGGTGGTGGACGACGAGCCCAGCATCAGGGATCTGCTGTCCGCGAGCCTGCGCTACTCCGGGTTCGAGGTGCTGACGGCGGCCGACGGGTACGAGGCCGTGGAGGTGGCCGAGCGGGTCGGCCCCGACCTGGTCATCCTCGACGTGATGCTGCCGGACCTCGACGGGTTCGAGGTGGCCAAGCGCATTACCGCGCCCGTGCTGTTCCTGACCGCCCGCGACAACACCGAGGACAAGATCGCCGGTCTGGGCGTGGGCGACGACTACGTGACCAAGCCGTTCAGCCTGGAAGAGGTGCAGGCGAGGATCCGCGCGGTGCTCCGCCGCACCCGGGCGGACGCCGTGCCGATGAGCCGCCTCAAGGTCGCCGACCTGGAACTGGACGAGGAAGCGCGCGAGGTGTGGCGCGGCGGACGGCAGGTGCGCCTCTCACCGACCGAGTTCAAGCTGCTGCACTACTTCATGTCCAACGCCGGACGGGTGGTGTCGAAGGCGCAGATCCTGGACCACGTGTGGAACTACGACTTCGGCGGCGACGCCGGCGTGGTCGAGTCGTACGTCTCCTACCTGCGGCGCAAGGTGGACGACGTGGAACCCCGGCTCATCCACACGCTGCGCAGCGTCGGTTACGTGCTGAGGGAGCCGCCCGCGGGCTAGCGTGGACGGTATGGATCTGCTGGGCGCGCTGGAAGGGCTGCGCCGCGAGCTGGACCGCGAGCTGTTCCCGCTCGCGATCGGAGAGGCCGCGGCGGACCGTCACGCGCTCGCCGAGCTGGCCGGGCAGCTCGACGACTACCTGCTGCCCAGGCTGCGGGCGATCGACGCGCCGCTGCTCGCCGTCGTCGGCGGGTCCACGGGGGCGGGCAAGTCCACCCTGGTCAACTCGCTGGTCGGAGCCGACGTCGCCGAGCCGGGCGTGCTCAGGCCGACCACCCTGGTGCCGACACTCGTGGTGAGCCCCGCCGACCACGACTGGTTCATGGGGCAGAACGTGCTGCCGGGCCTGTCACGGGCCACCGGCTCCGCCGCGGGGGCGCTGCGGGTGGTGACGTCCGGCTCGCTCGGCGCGGGGCTCGCGCTGCTCGACGCGCCCGACATCGACTCCGTCGTGACCGCCAACCGCGAACTCGCCGCGCAACTGCTCGCCGCCGCCGACCTGTGGCTGTTCGTCACGACCGCCGCCCGCTACGCCGACGAGGTGCCGTGGGGCTTCCTGCGCTCGGCCCGCGAGCGCAGCACCGCGCTGGCGGTCGTCCTCGACCGGGTGCCCGACGAGGCCGTCGGACCGGTCTCGCGCGACCTGCGACGCCTGCTGGTCGAGAACGGCCTCGACGGCACCCGGCTGTTCACCGTGCCGGAGGCCGCGCTGCCGTCCGAGCGGGCCCGGCTGCCCGCTCCGCTCGTCTGCCCGATCTCGGAGTGGCTGTCGGCGCTCGCCTCCGACGCGGCCGAGCGGTCCCGCGTCGTCCGGCAGACCCTGTCCGGCGCGCTCGACAGCCTCGCCGCCCGGGTGCCGTCGCTGGCCGACGCGGTCGTCCGGCAGCGCTCCGGGTTCGACGGGCTGCGGTCCATCGTGTCCGGCGCGTACGCGGGCGGGATGGCGGACTTCGACGCCGGCATGCGCGACGGGTCGCTGCTGCGCGGCGAGGTGCTGGCCCGCTGGCAGGACTTCATCGGCACCGGCGACCTGATGCGCTCCCTGGAGAGCCGCGTGGGACGGTTGCGCGACAGGATCGTCGGCTTCTTCACCGGGCAGCCGCCCGGCGCCGACCTGCGCGTCGCGCTCGAAAGCGGCGTGGAGACGCTGATCAGGGGCGCGGCCGACGCCGCCGCCGAACGCTCGCTCGACGGCTGGTCGGCCGCCCCTGGCGGGCTCGACCTGCTCGGACGGCTCGGCCCCGTCGAAGCGGCCAGGCTCGGCCGCGCCTCCCCCGACGTGAGCCAACGGGCCGAGGCGGCGGTGCGGGGCTGGCAGGAGTACGTCCTCGACCTGGTCAGGGAGGAAGGGGCCGAGAAACGGACCACCGCCAGGGTGGCGTCGTTCGGCGTCAACGGGGCCGGGCTGCTGCTGATGCTGGGCGTCTTCGCGTCCACCGGGGGATTGACCGGGCTCGAGGTGGGCATCGCGGGCGGCACCAGCGTCCTGTCACAGAAGCTGCTGGAGGCGGTCTTCGGCGACCAGGCCGTCCGCTCGCTGACCGTCCGGGCCCGCGACGACCTGCGCGAACGGGTCCGTGCGCTGCTGGACGAGGAGGCGGCGCGGTACACCGTCCTGCTGGACGCCGTCGAACCGCCCGACGGGACGGCCGAGGCCCTCCGCCAGGCCGCCACCGCGATCCGCCACCGCCATACCACGGCACGCCCGGCGACAGATGCGCTTGAGGGGGGCGAGGGGGCGCGCCCGACGTCGGCTGAGAGCGGTGACCCGGCCTCCGATCGGCCTGACGTCGACTCCTTGGGCGACCGGCGTGAGGGAGATCACGGGGACTTTGGGGGCCTTGGGGACCTTGGGGGCAGCCCGTCGCGCGACGTCGGGGATGACCGGGAGCGTCCCGCGCGTGACGTGGGGGATGACCGGGAGCGTCCCGCGCGTGACGTGGGGGAGGGATCGTGAAGCTGCTGCGCCGCAAGGAGGGGCCGTCCCTGGACACCCGGCTGGCCGCCCTGCTGGAAGCGGCCGAGCTCGGCACCGGACGGCTGCCCGAGACCGCTGTGTCGGCCGCGCGGGCGGTGGCGGAGCGGGCGGGCGCGCGGCGCGACCTGTCGGTCGAGCACACCGCGGTGGCGCTCGCCGGTGCCACGGGGAGCGGGAAGTCGTCCCTCTTCAACGCCGTGGCCGGGACCGATCTCGCCGCGGTCGGCGTCACCAGGCCCACCACCGCGACCGCCCAGGCCGCGCTCTGGGACGGCGCAGGCGCGGGGCCCCTCCTCGACTGGCTGTCCGTCCCCCGCAGACACGCTGCCGGCGACCCGGGTCAGCCGGGCCGGCCGAATGGCGGGCCGGACGCGCATGGTGAGCAGCCGGGCGACCTGTCCGGCCTGATCCTTCTGGACCTTCCCGACCACGACTCCATCGAGCTGGCCCACCGCCTGGAGGTGAACCGGCTGGTCGAGCTGGTGGACCTGTTGGTGTGGGTGCTGGATCCGCAGAAGTACGCCGACGCCGCCGTCCACGACCGCTACCTGCGCCCGCTGTCCAGGCACCGGGACGTCACCGTCGTGGTGCTCAACCAGATCGACCGGCTGCCCCGCGACGCCGTGAACCGCTGCCTGGCCGACCTGCGCCGCCTCCTCGACGAGGACGGCCTGGCCGGTGTGCCTGTTCTGGGCACCTCGGCGCGCACCGGCGCCGGCCTGCCGGAGCTGCGCGCCCTGCTGTCGGAGCGGGTCACGCACCGCAGGTCGTGGGCGTCCCGGCTGGCGGCGGACGTCGCCACCGCAGCCGACGCCCTCGCCGCCGCCTGTTCGCCCACCGCCTCCTCGCCCGGCATCGATGTCTCGGGCACTGGAGCTCTGGGCACCGGGCAGCCCGTGTCGGGCCTGCGGGCGGGACGGCTCACGGTGGCGCTCTCGGAAGCAGCGGGAGTGCCCCTTGTGGTCGAGGCCGTGGAGAGGGGGCACCGGCACCGGGCCGTGGTCGCGACCGGATGGCCCGTCACCAGGTGGCTGCGCCGGTTCCGTCCCGACCCGCTGCGCAGGCTCCGCCTCGGCACGCAGACCGGAGCGCTCCCCGAGCGCGCATCCGGGGAGGTCACCGGCCGAGGCATCAGGTCCGCGCGGTCCGGGGAGATTGCCCGGCGCGGCTCGGAGGGGGCTGGGCGTGACTCCCGGCGTTCGGGCGCGGGGGAGGTCGTCGGGCGCACGTCTGTGCCTGCCGCTTCGGCCGTCCAGAAGGCGCAGGTCGGCACCGCCATCCGGGACGTCAGCGAGCGGGCCGCGCGGGACCTTCCCGCGCCCTGGGCGGCCTCGGTGAGGGAGGTGGCCCGCTCGCGCACGGATGAGCTGGCCGACGCGCTGGACCGGGCCGTGGCCACCACGTCCCTGGGCGCGACCGGGCGTCCCCGGTGGTGGCGGGCGGTGGGGGCGCTGCAGTGGCTGGTGTTCGCGGCCATGGTGGCGGGAGCCCTCTGGCTGGGGGCGCTGTTCGGGATGGCCTACCTGAAGCTGCCCGAACCGCCGACGCCGACCGCGGGCGAGCTGCCGTGGCCCACCACGCTGCTGCTCGGCGGGGCCGTCGCGGGCATGCTGGTCGCTCTGCTGTCACGGCTGGCCGCCTGGGCGGGCGGCCGGCGCAGGGCCCGGCAGGCGTCCAAGGCGCTGCGGGCGAGCATCGCCCAGGTGGGTGACGAGTACGTCCTCGGACCCGTCGAGACGGAACTGGACAGGTACGCCCGCTTCACCGAAGCCCTCGCCCAGGCCCGCGCCTGACCCCGCCGTCCACCAGTGACCGTCCGCGTCTCAGTCGTGGACGAGGGAGCCCGCGACCGTGCGGAGGGTGTCCAGGAGGGGGCGCAGCAGCGGATGCGCGTCGGCACCCCGGCGGACGGCGGCGAAGACGCGGCGTTCCGGCCCGGGCGTGCGGCGGACCGCCACGCCCGGCAGCACCATGTCACGCAGCGCCAGCCTCGGCACCAGCGCCACCCCGGCACCCGCACCCACCAGCGCCACCACCGCGCGGAAGTCGTCGGACGAGTGCGCGAACCTCGGCGTGAACCCCGCCTGCTCGCAGGCGAACGTGATCACGTCGTGCACGGGGTTGCCGGGGTAGGGGCCGATCCACGGCTCGTCCCCCAGCGCCGCCAGGGGCACGTCCCCGAGCGCCGTCGGCGCCTCGTCCGGCCGGAAATGGCCGTGCGGGTGGTCGGCGAGGACCAGGAGGTGGTCCTGAGGGAGGACGAGGTCGAACGGCTCGGCGTACAGGGGGAGGCGCGACAGGCGGCGATCGGCCGCGTCGGGCGCGCCCCGGTACTCGACGGAGATCGTCAGGTCGGCCTCGCCGTCCAGGAGCAGCGCCAGGCCGTGGTCGCCCTCGGCGTCGCGGACGCGGACCTCGAGGCCGGGCGCCTTGGCCCGCAGGTCGGCGATCGCGGGTGAGAGCACGGCGCTGATCGCGGTGGCGAAGCAGGCCACGGTCACCTCGCCCGCCGTACCCGTCGCGTACGCGGCCACCTCGGCCTCGGCGCGTTCGAGCTGGGCCAGCACCTCGTTGGCGTGCCCGAGCATGATCCGGCCGACGGCGGTGAGGCGGACACCCCGCCCGTCGCGGGTGAACAGCCGGTGACCCACCTCGTGCTCGAGCGCGACGAGCTGCTGCGAGACCGCCGACGGGGTCAGGTGGAGCGCGGCTGCCGCGCCGGTGACCGTGCCGTGGTCGGCCACCGCGCGCAGCGTCCGCAGCCGCCGCGTGTCTATCACGCAGCGAGAATACTCAGCCATGCCCGCTGCCCGCGCCGACGTCCCCCTCCGATCCGTCGATCACGGCCGCGCCGGAGGCCGGTCGATGAGCGCGTCGATCGGAGGCACGGCCTCGGCCACCGGCGGGGACGCCTGTCAGGCGGTGGCGGCGGTCAGCCGCGGGCCTGGACGAACGCCGCCACCGCACGGTCGACGTCCTCGGTCGAGTGGGCGGCCGAGAGCTGGACGCGGATCCGGGCCTGGCCGTGCGGCACCACCGGGTAGGAGAAGCCGATCACGTAGATGCCGAGGTCGAGCAGGCGGTCGGCCATGGCGGCGGCCTCTGCGGCGTCGCCGATCATCACGGGGACGATCGGGTGGTCGCCCGGCAGGATGTCGAACCCGGCCTCGGCCATCGCGCCGCGGAACCGGGCGGTGTTGGCGCGCAGCTGCTCGCGCGCCTCGCTGGACGTCTCCAGCAGGTCGAGGATCCGCAGCGACGCCGAGGCGATGACGGGGGCGAGGGAGTTGGAGAACAGGTACGGGCGGGAGCGCTGGCGCAGCAGCTCGCAGATCTCCTTGCGGGCTGCGACGTAGCCGCCGCTGGCGCCGCCGAGCGCCTTGCCGAGCGTGCCGGTGATGATGTCGATCCGGTCGGTGACGCCGTGCAGTTCGGGGGTGCCGCGCCCGGTCGGGCCGACGAAGCCGACCGCGTGGGAGTCGTCGACCATGACCATGGCGTCGTACCGGTCGGCCAGGTCGCAGATCTCCCGCAACGGGGCGAGATATCCGTCCATGGAGAAGACGCCGTCGGTGACGATCAGCTTCCTGCGCGCGTCGGACGCCTCCTTCAGCCTGGCTTCCAGCTCGGCCATGTCGCGGTTGGCGTACCGCAGGCGCTTGGCCTTCGACAGCCGGATGCCGTCGATGATGCTCGCGTGGTTGAGCGCGTCGGAGATCACCGCGTCCTGAGCCTCGAGCAGCGTCTCGAAGACGCCGCCGTTGGCGTCGAAACACGAGCTGTACAGGACGGTGTCCTCCATGCCGAGGAACTCCGACAGCCGGGTTTCGAGCTCTTTGTGCACCTCCTGGGTGCCGCAGATGAACCGGACCGAGGCCATGCCGAAGCCCCACCGGTCGAGCGCCTGCTTGGCGGCGTCGATCACCTCGGGGTTGTCGGCCAGGCCGAGGTAGTTGTTGGCGCAGAAGTTCAGCACCTCGCGCCCGGCCACGCTCACCGCCGCGTTCTGCGGTGTGGTGATCACCCGTTCTGGTTTGAGCAGCCCCGCCTCGGCGATGTCGTCGAGGGTCGCCCGCAGCTGCTCGCGGGTATTGGTGAACATCACGCGCTCCAATCCATGATGACCTTGCCGGTGCGGCCGCTGGCGGCCGTGTCGAAGGCGGCGTCGAAGTCGCGGTACGAGAACCTGTCGGTGATCACCGGAGCGAGGTCGAGCCCCTTCTCCAGCAGGACCGACATGTTGTACCAGGTCTCGAACATCTCCCGGCCGTAGATGCCCTTGATGGTGAGCATGGACGTCACGATCGTGGCCCAGTCGACGGCGAACTCCTCGGCGGGCAGCCCGAGCATCGCGATCTTCCCGCCGTGCGTCATGTTCGCGATCATGTCCCGCATGGCCCGCGGGTTCCCCGACATCTCCAGCCCGACGTCGAACCCCTCGCGCATGCCCAGGCGGCGCATGCCGTCGGCGATCGAGGTCTGCGCGACGTTGAGCGCGAGCGTGGCGCCCAGCTTCCCGGCCAGGTCCAGCCGCTCGGGGCTGACATCGGTGATCACCACGTTGCGGGCGCCCACGTGCGCGGCCACCGCCGCGGCCATCAGGCCGATCGGGCCGGCGCCGGTGATCAGCACGTCCTCGCCGACGAGGGGGAACGACAGCGCGGTGTGGACGGCGTTGCCGAACGGGTCGAAGATGGCGGCCACGTCGGGGTCGACGGGCGTCCTGTGCACCCAGACGTTGGAGGCGGGCAGCGTGACGTACTCGGCGAAGGCGCCGTTCCTGTTCACGCCGAGCCCGACCGTGTTGCGGCACAGGTGGCGGCGGCCGGCCATGCAGTTGCGGCACTTGCCGCACACGATGTGCCCCTCGCCGCTGACCAGGTCGCCGACGGAGATGTCCTCGACCCCTGGGGCGACCTCGACGACGTCGCCGCTGAACTCGTGTCCCACGATCAACGGAAGCTTCAGGGTCTGCCGCGCCCAGTCGTCATATTTCCGGATATGCAGGTCTGTGCCGCAGATCCCGGTGCGGAGTACCTTGATCAGCACCTCGCCTGGGCCAACCGTAGGCTCCGGCACGTCGACCAGCCAGAGGCCGCTTTCGGGCCGCTCTTTGACCAGCGCTTTCATGGCACGACTCCCCCTCGTCCGAACCTAACGCACTGTGCCCGTTCAGCAGCGGCACTGTCCATCGAGGGATTCTTAAGTGCCCCCACAGCACAGCTTCACGCCGCAGGCGGGGACGGGCACGATTACGCAAAGGAGTTGGTTAAGTAGGATGACAATCCTGACGATGACTGGAGGAATCGGTGCGACAACAGAGCGGCGACGCCTCCCTTCTGCGCAAGCTCAACTCGGCCGCGATCCTGCGCGTGCTGCGCGAGGCCGAGGCGGCGACCCTCTCCGAGCTGGCCAGAGCCGCCCGGGTGTCCAGGCCCACGGCCGAGGTCATCGTCGACGACCTGCTCGCCGGAGGGTGGGCGGAGGAGTGCGTCGAGGACGAGGCGGGCGACCGGCAGCGCGGCAGGCCGGCGAAGCGGTTCAGGTTCCGGGCGTCGGTGGGGCACGTGGCCGGGGTCGGCATCGGACGCTCCGGCGTGCGGGCGATGGTCGCCGACCTCAACGGTGGGCTCGTCACGACCCGCAGGCGGCTCCTTCCCGTCGACACCCCGGCGCCCGAACGGGTGGACGCCGTCGCCGAGCTGGTCGCGACGGTCGCCGAGGAGGCGGGGCAGGCCGTGCCTGAGCTGCTCACGGTCGGCGTGGGCACCACGGGCGTGGTCGACGGCGAGGGCCGGGTGGTGAAGAGCGTCGTCCTGCCCGACTGGACGGGGGTGCGTCTCCAGGAGGAGCTGCAGGCCAGGATCCCGGTGCCGGTGGTCGTGGAGAACGACATGCGCTTGGCCGTGCTCGCGGAGCACTGGCGCGGCGCCGCCCAGGGACGCAGCGACGTGGTCTACTTCTTCGCCGCCGACCGGATCGGGATAGGGCTGCTCATCGGTGGCCGCCCGCACCGGGGTGCCCACGCGGCCTCCGGCGAGATCGGCAGGCAGCCCAACCAGAACTGGATCGCCTTCAGGCACGTGATGGACTACGCGATGTCCGTGGAGCCGGGGGAGCTGCGGTCGAGCAGGCAGAGCGCCGAGTTCGCGATCGCCAGGGCGCGGGCGGGCGACGAGCGGGCGGCCAAGGCCGTCAGGGAGTTCGCGCGGGGCCTGGCGGGCGGGCTGATCACGGTGGTCAACCCGCTCGACCCGGAGCTGGTGGTGGTCGGAGGCAGCCTCTCGTCGGCCGGTGACCTGCTGGTGGAGCCGATCCAGGAGGTGCTCGACGAGTACTGCCTGTACCCGCCGCGGGTCGTCGCGTCCGGGCTGGGCAACGAGTGCATCACGCTCGGCGCGGTGCGCTACGCCCTCGATCACGCCGAACGGCTGCTCTTCACCCTGCCACGCTGAACGCGTGCTGAGCTTCACGCTGCCGGGCTGAACGCGCGCCGAACGCGCGCTGAACGGCTGCTCATTACGCTGCCAGGTTGAATATCTGGCTGGCCGAATCCCTGTCGCAGGGCCGTCGGCGCGCACGCGATGCTCACAGCATGCCCAATCGCGTCCCATTTACTCTAGTTTTTTGCATAAATGGGCGCTAGCCTCCAGGGCATCCCCGCACAGACCTGGAGGTGAGACGTGGTCGCATCCACGGCGGCCCCCCTGGTGGATGCCCAGCAGGGCACCCGCCCACAGCGCCGAACCCTCCGCGATCGGCTGAGACGCGACTGGACGTTGCTGGCGCTGTGCGTTCCGGGCGTCCTGTATTTCGCAATCTTCTTCTACGTGCCCCTGGTGGGGAACGTGATCGCGTTCAAGGACTACGCCCCGTTCCTGGGCGTCGACGCCAGCCCGTGGGTCGGCCTCGAGAACTTCACCCTGCTCCTGGACGAGCCCGAGTTCTGGACGGCGGTCGGCAACACCCTGCAGATCACCGCACTCCAGCTCATCCTGTTCTTCCCGGCGCCGATCGCGCTGGCCCTGCTGCTGAACTCGCTGGTCGGCCACCGGATCAAGCGATTCATCCAGACCGTGGTGTATCTGCCGCACTTCCTGTCGTGGGTCGTCGTGGTCGCGATGTTCCAGCAGGTCGTGGGCGGCGCGGGCACGCTCACCACCTTCCTGAACGCGCACGACGTCACCATCGGCAACCTGATGTCCAACCCGGACACCTTCAAGCTGCTCGTGACCGCCCAGGTGATCTGGAAGGACTGCGGCTGGGGGACGATCATCTTCCTGGCCGCGATCACCGCCATCGACCTGAGCCAGTACGAGGCGGCCGCGATCGACGGCGCGGACTGGAAGCGACGGCTGTGGCACGTGACCCTGCCCGGCATCCGCCCGGTCATCCTCATGCTGCTGATCCTGCGCCTGGGCGACATCCTCTCCGTCGGCTTCGAGCAGATGATCCTGCAGCGTGACGCCGTCGGCGCGGAGGCGTCCGAGGTGATCGACACCTACGTCTACCACCACGGCGTCATCAACGGCGACTGGGGGATGAGCACCGCCGCCGGCCTGATGAAGGGCCTGATCGGCGCCGCGCTGATCTACGCGGCCAACAAACTCGCACACCGCTTCGGAGAGCAGGGGATCTACCGATGAGGGCGCCATGGATGGAACGCCCGACGCTCGCCGGGCGCACGCTCAAGTTCGCCGTGCTCACCGCCATCGTGCTGGCCGTGCTCTACCCGTTCGGGCTGGCGGTCGGAACCAGCCTGACGGGACGCGAGGAGAGCATCGCCAACGGCGGCAGCTACGTGCTCCTGCCCTCGCACCCGTCCCTGGACGCCTACCGGCTGGTCCTGTCGGGTGGGCAGGTCACCAGGGCCGTGCTGATCAGCATCGGCATCACGGTCACCGGCACGGCGCTGAGCCTGCTCTGCACGGTCTTCCTCGGGTACGCGCTGTCGCGCAGAGGCATGCTCGGCGGCAAGCCGATCCTGCTGATGGTGCTGGCCACATTCCTGTTCACGCCGGGCATGATCCCGACCTACCTGACGGTCAAGGAGCTCGGGCTGCTCGACACCTACCAGGCGCTGATCGTGCCGGTGCTGCTCAACGCCTTCAACGTGGTCGTGGTCAGGTCGTTCTTCCAGAGCCTGCCCGACGAGCTGTTTGAGGCGGCCCGCATGGACGGCTGCAGCGAGTGGCGGATGATGTGGCGGATCGCGATCCCGCTGTCGAAGGCCGTCATCGCGGTGGTCGGCCTCTTCTACGCCGTCAGCTACTGGAACACCTTCTTCAACGCGATCCTCTACATCAACGACCCCACCAAGCACCCGATCCAGGTGGTGCTGCGCCAGTACATCTTCCGCGGCTCGGGCCAGGCGGGCGCCGACGTCGCGATCGTCCGTGACCTCCCGGCCGCCTCGGTGCAGATGGCGGTGCTGATCATCGCGCTGGTCCCGATCCTGCTGGCCTACCCCTTCCTCCAGAAGTACTTCACCAAGGGCGTCCTGACCGGCGCCATCAAGGGCTGAAACCCCCCACAGGAGAAACCATGGCAACAAGCATGTCCCGTCGCGGCTTCCTCGGTCTCGCGCTCGCCGGCGCCACGGTCGCCGGTCTCGCCGCCTGCGGGGGCGAGGGCGGCGGCGCGGCCGGCGTCAAGAACGGCGGCGCCGACCTGTCGAAGAAGCTCAGGCTGCCGACGTACACGGCCGCCAAGATCCCCACCCCCGACCTGCCGGTCGACGCCGGTCAGGACCCCGCGTACCTGAAGTACCCCGCGGAGCTGGTCAAGTCGGTCGCCAGCCCGCCGGGCGACGGCAGCAAGATCACCTCGCTCACGCAGACCTGGGACGTCGCCCCGCCGGCCCTCGGCCAGAGCGCCTACCTGCAGGAGCTCAACAAGCGGCTGGGCGCCGAGTGGAACATGAACATCGTGGTCGGCGACGGCTACCCCGACAAGTTCAACGCGATCATCGCCAGCGACGACCTGCCCGACCTGGTCTGGTTCCCGCCGAACCAGGGCCTGCAACGGGTGCCCGAGCTGCTCGAGGCCAAGTTCCACGACCTGACCCCGCACCTCAGCGGCGACGCGATCAAGAAGTACCCGAACCTGGCCAACCTCGGGGACGTGACGTGGAAGTCCGCCGTCACCAACGGCAAGCTCTTCGGCGTGGCCGTCTCCTACAGCAGGTTCGGCCAGGTGCTCCTGGCCGACCAGGACTTCTGGAAGCCGGTCGGCGGCCTCGCCTTCACCAGCGCCGACGACTTCCTGGCGAAGGCCACGCAGCTGCTGGACGCCAAGAAGAACAAGTACGTGCTCGAACCCGCCTACTACAACTTCGTGCACATGTTCAGCCACTGGTACGGCGCGCCGAACACCTGGAAGCTCGCGGGCGGCAAGCTGACCCACCAGTTCGAGACGCCCGAGTACCTCGCCGCGCTGGAGTTCGCGATCAAGTGCTTCAAGGCGAACCTCTTCTGGCCGGACGCGACCCTGGCCAACGTCAAGGAGAAGGTCGCCAACGGCCAGCTCGGCGCCTACGTCGAGTCCTTCCCCGGCTTCATCAACGACGCCCGCAACCAGAAGTACAACCTGGGCGCGATCGTCCCGTTCGCGGCCACCCCGTCGTCCAAGCCGATCTACAACGCCGGACTCGGCTCGGTCGGCTTCACCGCGATCAACAAGAAGGCCGACCCCAAGCGGGTCGAGATGCTGCTGGCCGTGCTGAACTTCATGGCCGCCCCCTTCGGCACCGAGGAGAATGAGATCATCAACTACGGTGTCGAGGGGGTGCACTTCACCAAGTCCGGCGGGGATCTCACGTTCACCGACAAGGGCAAGGCCGAGGTGCCGACCACGCAGCAGCCGATCTCGTTCGTCATCGGCTCGCCCAGCGCGATCTTCCTGCCGGGCCAGCCTGAGCGCACCAAGCTCATCCACGACTTCGAGACCAAGGTCGCGCCCATGTTGCAGCAGCGGGTCACCACCGGGCACTTCTCCGACACCTTCACGCAGAAGGGCGGGGAGCTGAGCACGATGGGGACGGACATGGTGGTGGACATCGTCTCCGGCCGCAAGCAGCTCTCCGACTGGCAGCCCTTCGTCAAGCAGTGGCTGAAGAAGGGCGGCGAGGCGATGCGGGCCGAGTACGAGGCGTCCCTCGCCAAGGGTTGATCATTGCACTACCCCTAAGAAAGGACTGAAGTGGAAGACCTGCGCATCGGTGTCATCGGCCTCGGCCTCCGGACGAGTCTCGCCCTGGCCGCGCACCGGCCCGGACGAGGGTCCGCCGTCGTGGCGCTGTGCGACTCCGATCCGGCGGCGCTCAAGAGCCAGGCCATGAGGTTCGAGGCGGAGTTCCTGACCGAGGACTACCGCGAACTGCTCACCCGCGACGACCTCGACGCGGTCATCGTGATGACGCCCGACGACACGCACGAGCGCATCGCGATCGACTGCCTGGAGGCCGGCAAGGCCGTCTACCTGGAGAAGCCGCTCGCCATCACGGTGGAGGGCTGCGACGCCGTGCTGGAGGCCGCGCGACGCACCGGGACCCGCCTGTACGTGGGGCACAACATGCGCCACATGGGCGTGGTCAGGCTGATGCGCGACATCATCCAGAAGGGCGTCATCGGCGAGCCGAAGACGGTCTGGGTACGCCACTTCGTCTCGTACGGCGGCGACTACTACTTCAAGGACTGGCACGCCGACCGTACCCGCACCACCGGCCTGCTCCTGCAGAAGGCCGCGCACGACCTGGACGTGATCCACTGGCTCGCCGGAGGCTACACCACCAGGGTGAACGCCCTCGGCGACCTGATGCTCTACGGCGACCTGCCGCGCCGCGAGCCGGGCACCCCCAGGCCGGACGGCTGGCTGCGGGAGTTCGACTGGCCGCCCACCCGGCGCACGGACTTCCACCACGTCATGGACGTCGAGGACGTGTCGGTGATGAACATGCGTCTCGACAACGGCGTCATCGCCGCCTACCAGCAGTGCCACTTCACCCCCGACTACGTGCGCAACTACACGGTGATCGGGACGGAGGGCCGGCTGGAGAACTTCGGCGACGGCCCCGGCGACACGGTCAAGGTCTGGAACACCGGTCCCTCGGGCTACCGGAGTGACGGCGACATCACCTACCGGGTGCCCGAGGCGATGGGCTCGCACGGCGGGGCCGACCCGGCCATCATGGACGAGTTCTGCAGGTTCGTCCGGGAGGGCGGGGCCACCGACACGTCCCCTGTGGCCGCGCGGATGAGCGTCGCCGCCGGTTACATGGCCACGATGTCGCTGCGTGACGGCGGCGCGCCGTACGACATCCCGCCGATCGATCCGGAGCTGGCGGCGTACTTCGACCGCGGCCAGCGGTGAACGCCCGCACGGGCCTTCGGAACTCGAAGGCCCGTGCGGACAGTACCTGTATGTGGATATGTCGATGCGTGCCCGGATACAGGACGGGGATACGGCGGCCTTCGAAGAGCTCTTCGACGACTACGCGAAGGCCGTCTACAACCACGCCTTCCGCCTGACGGGCAACTGGTCCGCGGCCGAGGACGTGATGGCGCTGACCTTCCTGGAAGCCTGGCGGTTACGCGGACGGGTCGACGCGGTGGGCGGATCGCTGCGGCCCTGGCTGCTGGGCATCGCCACCAACGTCGCCCGCAACGTCCGGCGCGCCGCCCGCCGCCACGACGACGCCCTCGCCAGGATGCCCAGAGGCGAGGCCGTGCCGGACTTCGCCGACGAGGTGGTCAACAGGATCGACGACGCCGAGCGGCTGGCCCTGGTCCGGGAGGCGTACGGGTCGCTGCGCCGTCAGGAGCAGGACGTGTTCGCGCTGTGCGTCTGGTCGGGGCTCGACTACGCCGAGGCGGCCGAGGCGCTGGGCATCCCGGTGGGCACGGTCCGCTCGCGGCTGTCACGGGCCAGGAAGAAACTCGGGAAGTACGCGGAACCGCCGCCTCTCGGCCGACAGGTAGATGGTGACCGAGGCCCCCGCAGGGAGGAGATCCGATGAACTGGCCAGTCGAACGCGACCTTCCAGAGGGCCGTCACCAACTGCTCAAGGAGTTCGTGATGACCGAGATCGAAAAGCAGAAGAAGCCGAAGCGCGGGCTGCTGCGTCCCCTTGTCCTGGCCCCCGTGCTGGCCGGGGCCGCCGCGCTGGCGATCGCGGTGCCCACCCTGCTGGGCGGCGGCGAGCCCGCCTACGCCGTGACCGACAACCCCGACGGCACCGTCCTGATCGAGATCAATGAGCTCAGGGATCCCGATGGGCTGCAGGCGGCGTTGCGCCGGCGTGGGTACAACGTGGTCGTGAACTACATCCCGGACGGGAAGAAGTGCTCCCCGCAGCCGAGGAGCACGAACTGGGTGCCGGACTCCAAGACCATCCGGATGCCCACCGGCGACTTCTCCACGCCGACGTTCCTGTTCGACCCTTCGGTGATCAAGGCCGGTCAGACGGCTGTGCTGGAGTTCAGCATCTCCGAGCCGCTGCCCCCCGAGGTGTCGATCAAGCCCGGTCAGGAAAATGTGGTGGACCTCGAGTCACAGGCCGGTGGGATGCTGATCGGGGTCTGGGACCGCGTCTCCAAGGGGCCGGTGGCCGACTGCAAGCTGGTCGACACGACAGAGGCCCCGCTGTCCCACTGATCACCCAGGGTGACGTGCTGCTCGGCCATCCCCCTCCGACGGGGTGCCCGCCGCACGTACGTGCGGCGAGCACTGCGCTGCCTTCTAGCGTTCCTGGTGCTCCCTGTCGAGGTCGGGGAAGGGTGTCGGCTCGTCGACGGCCTGGGTGATCTGGCGCGGCCCGTGGGGGCTCTCCGCCTCCTGGGCATCGGCCACCGCCTCGGCGGCCGCCTCCGACGCCCTCATGACCTCCTCGTCCTGCTCCGCGGAGGCGGGCAGCTCGTCGCGGGTCGCCGCCGACCTGGGCAGCGCCTCCGTGAACGCCTTCGACACGCCCTGCAACGCCGAGGTGACCTCGCTGGGGATGACCCAGAACGTGTTCCCCTCGCCCTGCGCGAGCTGCGGCAGCACCTGTAGGTACTGGTAGGCGAGCAGCTTCGGGTCGGGGTCGTTGCGGTGGACGGCCTGGAAGACCTGGTCGATGGCGCGCGACTGGCCCTCGGCCTCCAGGATGGCGGCGGTGCGCTGGCCCTCGGCCCGCAGGATGCGGCTCTGCTTGTCGCCCTCGGCGGTGAGGATCTGCGACTGCCTCTGGCCTTCGGCGTTGAGGATCGCCGCGCGTTTGTCACGCTCGGCCCGCATCTGCTTCTCCATCGCGTCCTTGATGGTTTTTGGGGGGTCGATGGCCTTGACCTCGACGCGGTTGACGCGGATGCCCCACTTGCCGGTGGCCTCGTCGAGCACGCCCCGCAGTTGGCTGTTGATGGTGTCGCGGGAGGTGAGTGTCTTCTCCAGGTCCATCGAGCCGATCACGTTACGCATCGTGGTGACGGTCAGCTGCTCGATCGCCTGGATGTAGTTGGCGATCTCGTAGGAGGCCGCCCGCGGGTCGGTGACCTGGAAGTAGAGCACGTTGTCGATCTCGACGACCAGGTTGTCCTCGGTGATGACGGGTTGCGGGCGAAAGGTCACGACCTGCTCGCGCAGGTCGATCATGGGGTAGACGCGGTCGATGTACGGGATGACGAAGTTGAGCCCCGGTTTGAGGGTGCGGTGGTAGCGGCCGAGTCGCTCCACGTTGCGCGCCCTGGCCTGCGGCACGATCCGCACGGCCTTCAGCAGGGTGAGCGCCGCGAAGAAGATGACGAGCAGACCGACTATCAACAGTGGATCCATGGTCACTCCCGTGGATAGACGAGGGCCGTGGCGCCCTCGATCTCTATGACATCGACGGTGGCCCCCGTGGGGATCACCAGGGTCTCGTCGTAGGCGCGCGCTGACCACTCCTCGCCCCCGATGCGGACCCGGCCTTCGCGTCCCGTCACCTCGGAGATCACGTAGGCGGGCTTGCCGACGAGCGCTTCCACGCCGAAACGCTGGAGTTGCGGCTGGCGGATGTGGCGGATCGCGATCGGCCTGACCACGATCAGCCCCGCCGCGGACGACAGGGCGAAGACGAGGAGTTGCAGGGGAACCGGCAGGCCGATGGCCGCGGTCGCGGCGGTCAGGAGTGCGGCCACACCGAGCAGGCCCAGTGCGGCGGTGACGGTGAAGATTTCCGCCAGGCCGAGAACGACTGCGAGGATTACCCAGATGATCCATTCATCCATGCTCTGGCCCTCCTGACTTGTCAACGGGCCGGTATCCGCGAGTGGTTCCCCCTCTACGGTAATCCCCGGTTTACCGAAGGTCCGCACAAGAGCCTCGGCTTTCAGACCGGGATGAGCGGGCACGCCGACATCGTCGGGGCGAAGAACACGTTAGCCAGATATCGGGCGGCCGGGCTGGTCGTCCCAGGGCGTGGAGACCCATCCGGGTCTGTGAAGCGTCAAGCACCCCGTTCCACAGCACGGGCCGCGTAAGCGGCACGGGAATCTCCGTCCTTTAGGGCGGAGAGCATGTCAACGTTCTAGTCCAGCCTGTACGGGGTTGTGAAGGGCGCTGCCGAGCCGCCATTCGTCCCAGGGGAGCTGCCAGAAACCCCAGCCGTTGTTCCACTCGAGCGCCCGGGTGGTGCCCGTGATCGTCACGGGGTCGCCGCGCAGCGAGGTCGTGTAGAACCAGGCCGCCTGGTCGGGCCGGGCGTTGATGCAGCCGTGGCTGACGTTGGCCCGGCCCTGCGCCCAGACGTTGTCGCGGGCGTGGACGTACTCGCCGCTGTTGGAGATGCGGACGGCGTAGTCGATCAGCAGGTCGTAGAAGCCGGGCTCGCCCTTGACCCGGCCCGGCGAGATCATGCGGACCGGGTTGCCCTTGTCCATGGTCAGGTGGACGCCGCTGGTGGTGGTGTACTCGCGGGTGGTGGCCATGCCCGCGCTGATCGCCATCCGCTTGCGCGCCCGCTGGTCGCGGCTGACCACCATCTGGTGGGTGCGGGTGTCGATGGAGCTGATCTGCTCACGGCCCACCGTGAAGGCGAACGAGCGGTTGACGGTGCCGTAGACGCCGCTCGCCGCGCGCACGCCCGCGAGGTGGGCGGTGACGGTGACGGCCTGCCGGGCGGGCCAGTAGCTGCGGGTGCGGTAGACCGCCTGGGTGTCGCTCGTCCACCGCCAGGCTCCCTCGACGGGGGACGCCGCCCGCACCTCCAGTGCCCGTTCGACGGCGGCCTTGTCGAGGATCGGGGTGTCGAAGTCGAGGATGATCGGCATGCCCACCCCGACCGTCTCGCCGGGCAGCGGGGTGGTCGCGCGCAGGCCGAACGTGCGCTTCGCCGCCCGCGTGCGGAAACGGCCCACGGCCATCGTCGCGGGGCCGTCGCCGCTCGCTGCGGTGGCGGTGACCGAGTACTCGGCCCCGGGCGTGAGAGTCCAGCTGGAGCGCCACGTCCTGCCGGCCTTGTCGAGGACGCCGGGCACCTGCGCGCCCGCCGCGTAGACCCGCACGGTGCGCAGCGTGCCGCCCTTGGCCCTGACCACCAGGGCCTGGTCGGGGCGGGCCCGTGCGGTGTCGAAGGCGGGCGAGACGCGGATGACGGGCGGCGGGGGCGCGTCGCCGTTCACCGCGCTGCAGCCCACAGCGACCTGACCGGTGAGGACGACGAGACAGATCACTGCGGCGCGCCGCATCGCACTCCTGCTTTCCGGGGGGACTTCCGGGGGACCTCCCAGATTAGCGGGCAGTGACGGTCAAAGCACGCGGAGTGATCTATCGGATGGTTCCGGAAACCTCCCCGAGGGTCAGGTCGCCCGCCTTGGCCCGGATCGTCACGGTGTCGCCGTCTTCGAGGAACGTCCTGGTCTCGCCGTTGGCCAGCTTGACCGGGTCCGCGCCGTTCCAGGTGAGCTCGATGAGCGAGCCCCGCTCCTCACGCAGCGGCCCGGAGATCGTGCCGCTGGCGAACAGGTCGCCGGTACGCAGCGAGGCGCCGTTCACGGTCAGGTGGGCGAGCATCTGGTCCGGTGTCCAGTACATGGACGAGTACGGCGGGCGCGAGACGACCTCCCCGTTCAGCGCGACCTCGACCGCGATGTCCAGCCCCCAGTCGCCCTGCCTGCGCAGGTAGTCGAGCGGCTCGGGATCCTGCGTCCGTCCGGGAAGCCTGGGCAGCGCCTCCAGCGGGGTCACCCACGGCGAGACCGACGTGGCGAACGACTTGCCCAGGAACGGGCCGAGCGGCACGTACTCCCACGCCTGGATGTCGCGCGCGCTCCAGTCGTTGACCAGCGTCACCCCGAAGACGTGCTCCTCGAAGGGGCCGGCGGGAGAGCCGAGCTCGGACGGCACGCCGATGACGAACCCCAGCTCCGCCTCGATGTCGAGCTTGCGGCACGGCCCGAACGCGCCCGCGCCGAGCTGCCCGCTCGGCCGCCTGACCGGGGTGCCCGACACCACCACCGTCCCCGACCTGCCGTGGTAGCCGACCGGCAGGTGCCGCCAGTTGGGCAGCAGCGGCTCGGCGTCGGGCCGGAAGATGCGGCCGATGTTGCTCGCGTGGTCGAGCGAGCAGTAGAAGTCGACGTAGTCGCCCACCTCGAACGGCAGGTGCAGGCGTACCTGCTCCAGCGGCACCAGGTGCGGCTCGGTGATCGCGCGGTCGTCGGCGAGCTTGTTCTGGATCAGCGCTCTGGTGTCGTGCCAGGCCTGGCGGCCCCTGGCCATGAACGGGTTGAGCGACGGGGCCGCGAACACCTCGTCGTGCAGTGCGGCGGCCAGGTCGAGCACCCGGTCGCCGTAACGCACGCCCACTCTCGGCGCCTCGCCGCTGCGGGAGAACACCCCGTACGGCAGGTTGTCGAGGCCCCAGCTCATAGCACTCCTAGCGTTCGCAGGTCTTCGATGGGCGTGCCGGTGTTGCACGAGCCGTAGCTCACCAGGAGGCGCCGCGCCCTCTTGGCGGTCTCCTCGGTCACGGCCCGCGCCAGCCGTACCAGGTGGCCCACGTCGGTGGTGCGCAGCACGGGCACGGGATCGCGGTCCTCGACCGTCTCGCAGACGGCGAGCACCAGGTTGAGGAAGCCGTGCCGGTCCACGCCCAGGGTCGGGTCGAAGTGCCGTACGGCGTGGTGCAGCCCGGCGGTGGCCTTGAACGGGACGTCGTGGTCGGCGCAGAACCGGATGAACGCGGCGAGCTGTTCGGCCGGCGGGAAGTCCTCGGCGGCGGTGCCGCCGCAGCGCAGCTTGAGCGCGGCGCCCTCGGGCACGTCCACGGCCGGCTTGCCCGGCGGCACCTCGACGAACAGGCGCACGCCGGGCGGCAGGTCCAGCCTGCGGACCAGCTGCTCGACCGTCTCGTCCGGCGGGAGCCTGATCTCGACGAAGTCGACCGGCAGGTCGTCGAACGGCGGGACGTCCGGCGTGTCGACGATCAGGCCGATGCGCAGCGGCAGGAAGGACTCGGCGCGCAGCCGGTCGATCCGGCTGGCCGGACAGAGGAAGCGGTGGGTGAGCACCTCGTCGCCGCGCTCCTGGTCGCGCCGGTGGCGTTCCAGGGCGTCGGACATGTGCAGTGAGGTCGGCGGGAAGAGCCCCGCGTCGTCGATGAGCGCGGTGAAGAGGATCATCGTGACCAGGTCCAGGCGTAGCCGGGGTCCTCGCAGGACAACGCGCCCTGTCCGAGGTCGAGCGGGCGGAAGGTGTCGACCATCACCGCGGTCTCGCTGGTGGTGGTGACGCCGCGGCTGACCGCGTCGATCACCGCCTCGACCGCGCCGGGCTGCGGGCCGTGCGTGAACCCGGCCGGGTGCAGCGAGACGGAGCCGACGTCGATGCCGGAGCCCCTGCGGGCCGAGTAGTCGCCGCCCACGTAGAACATGAACTCGTCGGAGTCGACGTTGTGGTGGTTGTACGGGATCGGCACCGACTCCGGGTGGAAGTCGAGCGGGCGCGGGCAGAAGGAGCACACCACGAACCCCGGGCCTTCGAAGGTCTGGTGGACGGGCGGCGGCGCGTGCGTCTTCTTCACGATCGGTTCGAAGTCGTTGATGTTGAACGCGAACGGGTACAGGCAGCCGTCCCAGCCGACCACGTCGAAGGGGTGGTTGCGGTAGACGAGCCTGGTCAGCCCGCCCCGGGTACGCACCAGCACCGGCACCTCCTCGCCCTCGACCGTCAGCGGCTCGGTGGGGCTGCGCAGGTCGCGTTCGCAGTAGGGCGCGTGCTCCAGGAACTGGCCGTACTGCGACAGGTAGCGCCTGGGCGGCCTGATGTGCCCCGACGCCTCGATGGCCAGCACGTTCACCTGCCCGTCGGGCACCCAGCGGTGGATCGTGCCGGTCGGGACGACCACGTAGTCGCCCTCGGCCGCCTCGATCACGCCGTAGGTGGACTCGAAGCGCACCCGTCCGCGCTGCACGTAGACGCACTCGTCGCCCATCGAGTCGCGGTACAGCTCGCTGGGCCGGTCGCTGGTCGCGTACGACAATCGGACGTCGTTGTTGCCGGCCAGCTGGATGCGCCCGGTGACCAGGTCGCCGGCGCTGGCGAGGTCCTGGGTGCGGAAGTGGCGCGGCGAGAGCGGCAGGTTGGGCTGGAGGCGGGTCTCCGTCGTGGGCGTGACGGTCTCCGCCTTGATGATCGCGGTCGGCAGGTAGCGGTGGTAGAGCAGCGAGGAGTCGGACGAGAAGCCCTCCTCGCCCATCAACTCCTCGGCGTACAGCCCCCCGTCCGGCCGCCTGAACTGCACGTGACGCTTGCGCGGCACCTCGCCCACAGTGCGGTAGTACGGCATCCGCCCTCCTTGGAGCGTCCGTTTATCGGACGAAAACGTCCTTTATCTGTAATTACCGTCGTCCATCGCCCGGTGTGCTGTCAACCCAGGGCGTCGGCCAGTTCGGCCGCAGCCTGGACGACCCGCGGCCCGGTGGACTCCTCCAGAGGCCCGAACGTCACCACCCCCACGGACGCCTCCAACCACGGCAGCCCTGTCACCGGCGCGGCGATCCCCCGAGCGCCCTCCTGCAACTGCCCCTCAGTCACCAAATAGTCGTGGCGTCCCTCGCGCAGGGCCAGGATCGCCTGCCCCGCCGCGCCTTTCGACAGCGGATGACGCGACCCCTCCCGGTAGGCCACGTGCATGTTCGTCCACGACGGTTCGACGACCGCGACGGCCAGCCCGTCGTCGCCCTCGGCCACGGTCAGGTGCGCGGTCGCGCCCACCTGCTCGGCCAGCCGCCGCAGCGCCGGCAGCGCCGCCGCGCGCAGCAGCGGCTGCACGGCCTGGGCGAGCACCAGCACGCCGTACCCGAGATGCACCCGGCCCTCGGTGTCACGGCGGACGAACCCCTCGTTCATCAACGTGGTCAGCAGGCGGTAGACCACCGGGCGGCTGAGCGACAGCCCCGCGCTCAACTCCGTCGGGGTGCGGCCCCCCTTCCCGTCGGCGAGCAGCCTCAGCAGGCGCAGCCCGCGTTCCAGGGTCTGAGCGGATTCAGCGGCCATGCACTGATTATCTCCGCGTGAGGTGGGCGTGACGCTACGCGGTGAGAGGGGTACATAACGGGTTAGTCGAACCGGGGGGTAAAGGATGCGGCAAACCTGGATATTCCTTGTTGCCGGTCTGCTGCTCTGCGCGCTCGTCTCCGTTCTGCCAACGGTCGGCGCGCAGTCGGCCCGTCTGCTGGGCTCGTCCGTGCCACGCGGGTTCCTGGTGGACGAGCCACCCAGCGGGCGCCTGGTCGAGGACACCTTCTACCTCACCCAGGGCATCGAGGTGACCAAGCGGCTGCTGCCGCTTCAGGAGGGCGTGCGCGTCCACGCCGCCCACCTCGGGCCCGGTCTGGACATCGACGCCGACGGCGTACTGGTGGGCACGCCCACCCGCGCGGGCACGTACTCGGCCGACGTCGCGCTCTGCGGCGTCACGAGCTGCGCCGTCCAGCGCGTCACGGCGGTCGTGCTGCGGAACGTGCCGTGGGAGCCGCGCGTGCTCACCTTCCCCGGACGCGTCGGCGCCGCGTTCGACGGCGAGATCGCGATCAACGGCGGCCCCTCCGGCGTGCCGCCCACCTTCAGCGTCACCGACTACGGCGCACTGCCCGACGGGGTCTCGATCGGTCCCGACGGGCACGTCGGCGGCGTTCCCGTCGCGTCGGGGGTGTCCGAGGTGCCGGTGCGGGTCTGCGTGGCGGGCAACTGCGCGGGCGTGGTCGTGACGTTGATCGTGGTCTGACCCCTTGCGGTGGGACGGCTCAGCGGTCACGGTGGTCCCATGAAATCGGTCATTGTGGTCGGAGCGGGCATTTGGGGTGCGTCTTTGGCGTTGCGGCTGGCCGAAACGGGCTGGCGGGTGACGCTGGTCGAGCAGCACCAGCCGGGACACGTCCGGCAGGCCAGCGCGGGGGAGACCCGTCTGCTGCGCTGCTCCCACGGCGCGGACGACTGGTACGCCCGACTGGCCTGGCAGGCGAGGGACGACTGGCGGCGGCTGGAGGAGCGGGCCGGGGAGGTGCTGTACCACGAGGCGGGCATGCTCTGGTTCGCGGGCACCTCGGACGGCTGGGAGAACGCCAGCGCCCAAGTCCTGAAAAATCTGGATATTCCGTGTGAGGTGCTGGACCCTGCCGACGGCGCCAGGTTCTTCCCCGAGTTCCGCGGCGACGACCTCAGCTTCCTGCTCTGGGAGCCGCACGCGGGCGTGCTCAGGGCCAGGCGGGCGACCCAGGTCACCGCGCGACTGGCGGTCGAGGCCGGAGCCCGGCTCGTCAGGGCGCGGGCGCTGCCCGTGCCGGGGGAGCCGTACCAGAGCGCCGTCGCGATCGACGGCGAGGTGCTGCGCGCCGACCGGGTGGTCTGGGCGTGCGGCGCCTGGCTGCCCGCGCTGTTCGACGTCCCGCTGACCGTCACCAAGCAGGACACCCTGCACTTCGCGGCACCCCCCGCGTGGACCACCCCCGGCATCCCCGCCTGGGTCGACTACGGCGCGTCGGCCTACGGGCACGGAGACGTCGACGGCGTCGGCATGAAGGCCACCATCGACGCCGAGGGCCGTCCCTACGAGCCCGAGCACGGCGAACGGACCGTGGACCAGGCCAGCGTCGATCAGGCCAGGGCCTACCTCGGACGCAGGTTCCCGTCGCTGGCGTCGGCGCCGCTGCTGTTCACCCAGGTCTGCCAGTACGCGCTCACCCCCGACGCCGAGTGGATCATCGCCGAGGTCGCCCCGGGGGTGTGGCTGCTCGGCGGCGACTCGGGCCACGGCTTCAAGCACGCTCCGGCGCTGGCCGCGTACGTGGCCGGGGTGCTCGGCGGAGAGCACGCGCCGGAAGCGCGCTTCGGGCTGCACGAGCGGCTGCCCTCCCGCGGCCTGCGGACGAGCGGCGAGGTCTGGTAGGGCTGGCCCCAGCAGGGATTGGGGGGACGGCGGGCATGATCCGGAGGGCCGTCGCGGCGCAGACTCCTGGTGTAACCCCACCCCCATGGAGGCCGATCATGACCGTCACCACTCCCGAGTCCCGGGTGGAACCGCCGCCCGTCGTGCACGCCGCCGCGCTGCTCTGGCTCTGCGCCGTCGCCGCCGGAGCGTTCGAGGCCACGCTCGTCGTCGCCAGGGACCTGTCAGCCTTCGGAGAGTTGCTCCCCGGGCTCGCGTTCCGGGTGGCCGTCTTCGCCACGGCGATCTTCCTCGCCCTGCGGCTCAGGCAGGGCCAGAACTGGGCCCGGCTGACACTGGCGGTGGGGCTGGGCGTGTTCGGCACGCTCTCGCTCGTGGTCGAACCCGTCCGGTGGCTGCTGGCCGGGCACTCGGTCGGCGAGGCCCTGGCCGCCGCCGACACGGTGGGGCTGGTGTTCGGTGCCAGCCGGATCCTGCACCTGATGGCCGTGCTCGGGGCCATGGTGCTGATGTTCCAGCCCAGGGCCAACGCCTACTTCCGATCAGCCTGACACCGGCTCCGGCCGCCCGAACTGCCCCGGCGGCTCCGGTGGCTCCGGCTGAGGCGCGCGCAGGTTGCGCACGCCGGGCGAGGTCAGCGCGGCGAGCGTGGACAGCACGACGATGGCGGCGCAGCCGAGCAGCGCCGTCTCCGCGCCGACCAGGGCCGCCACCGGCCCCGCCAGCATCAGCCCGATCGGGCCGAACATCAGCGAACCGAGCGCGTCGTACGCGCTGACCCGCGACAGCGACTCCGCCGGGACCTCCCGCTGCATGGTGGTCTGCCAGAGCACCCCGAACACGTCGAAGCAGATGCCCAGGACGAAGGAGCCGCCCACGATCGCCCAGAGCGGCGCGTCCAGCCCGAGCAGCACGTACGGCAGCGCCGTCGGCAGGCACAGCAGCGTGCCCAACAGAATCGGACGCCTCGGCCGCAGCCGCAGCGACACCAGAACCCCCACGAGAGTTCCCACCGCCTCGCCGACGAGGAACGCCGACCAGGCCGCGGGCCCGCCGAGGCTCTCCTTGGCCAGCAGCGGCCCGAGCACCCCGTGACCCGCCTGCATGGCCATCACCAGCACCGAGAACTGCGCCACCACCACCCAGATCCACTGCCGGGAGCTGAACTCGCGCCAGCCGTCGCGCAGGTCGGCCAGCACCGAGCCGCTCCCGTCCGCGGGCCGCTCGCCCCGCTCCAGGCGGAGCAGCGCGATCAGCACGGCGGCCGTGGCGAACATCGCCCCGCTCACCGCCAGCGCCCAGCCGCCGCCGAGCAGCAGCACGGTGCCGCCGCCCAGCACCGCGCCCGCCACCCGCGAGACGTTCGCCCCCAGGCCGAGCAGCGCGTTGCCGGTCTGCAGCCGGTCGGCGGGCACCACCTCGGGGATGATGCCGGTCAGCGCGGGGAACAGCACCGCCATCGCCAGGCCGCTGGCGGCCGCCGCGGCGGCGAGCGCGGGCAGCGGCGTCCATCCGACGAGCATCATCGCGGCCAGGGCCAAGAACGCCAGCGCGTTGATGGACTCCCCCGCCATCATCACCCGCTGCCGCGGAAACCGGTCCGCGATCACGCCGCCGACCAGCATGAACACGACCATCGGCAGCGACTCGGCGGTCAGCACGACCGACAGGGTGGTGGCGTCGGCGCCGGGCAGGCCGAGGACGCCGAACGCGAGGGCCACGGGGGCGAACGCGCTGCCCAGGACCGAGATCGTCCTGGCGGAGAGAAGCAGCGTGAACCGCCGATCCCGGAGCAGCCCGAGATCATTCACCATGTCCTCCGGATGAAGCCCGGTCCTTTAGCTTTAGGGCCGGGAGGTATCCGGACCCCGCAAGGGGTGGCCCGGCGGAGTCGGGACACCCGAGGGCGCGAAGCGCACATAACGTCACCTTCTCCCTTTCGCTTACGGATCTTTCTGTGCTGCGGCAAAATGCGAACGTGCGTACGGCGTACAAGGTGCGGGTCTACCCCACTCCCGAACAGGCTGCGGTGCTGAATCGCACGTTCGGCTGCGTACGCCTGGTGTGGAACAAGACGCTGGCGTGGCGGCAGCACCGCTACCGCGCCGACGGGGCCACGACGTCCTACGCGCAGAGCGACCGGTATCTGACCGAGTTGAAGCGTGACCCCGAGTTCGGGTTTCTGTTCGAGGTCTCCTGTGTGCCGTTGCAGCAGACGTTGCGGCACCAGTACGCGGCGTTCGTGAACTTCTTCGCCGGACGCGCCCGCTATCCCCGGTTCAAGTCCCGGCACGGCAAGCAGTCGGCGACCTACACCCGCTCGGCGTTCCGCTGGAAGGACGGGCGGCTGTTCCTGGCGAAGATGGACGCGCCGGTCGCGTTCGTATGGTCCTGGCCCGAGGCGGACCCTGCCACGCTGAACCCGACCGCGGTGACCATCTCGCGCGACCCTGATGGCCGCTGGCATGCCTCCCTCGCCGTTGAGACCGCCGACGGAACAGCCGTCGAGACCGCGGGCGAAGGCGGGCAGGCTCCCGCCGCCGCCAGCTCGGCGGTCGGGGTGGACCTGGGGGTCAAAGACTTCGCGGTCCTGTCCACCGGGCAGCGCATCGCCAACCCACGCCTTCTGGAACGCAAGGCGGAGAATCTGGCGCGCTATCAGCGGCGCATGGCCCGCAAGCAGCGCGGGTCGAACAACAGGATCAAGGCGAGGGCGAAGGTTGCCCGCGCGCACACCAAGGTCCGTGACGCCCGCGCCGATTTCCTGCACAAGACCAGCGCCCGCCTGGTGCGCGAGCACGACCTGATCGTGATCGAGGACCTGGCCGTGACGAACATGGTCCGCAACCGTTGCCTGGCGCGGGTCATCTCCGACTGCGGGTGGGGCGAGTTCCGGCGCCAACTGCAGTACAAGACCGCCAGACAGGGGCGGCACCTGATCGTGATCGACCGCTGGTACCCCTCCAGCAAGACCTGCTCGGCGTGCGGGCACCTGCTCGCCGAACTCTCGCTCGACACCCGGACGTGGCCATGCCCGTCCTGCGGCACCCGGCACGACCGGGACACCAACGCCGCCAAGAACATTCTGGCCGCTGGTCAAGCGGCGTCCGCCTGTGGAGCTGACGTGAGACACTCCGGGCCCTCCCGGGTGCGGTCGGCTGCGAAGCAGGAAACCCCACTCGCGAGGGTGGGAATCCCCCTCCGTTAGGGAGGGGGAGGAAGTCAAAAAGCTGTGCACGCGTAGCCCCCCTCGACATCCCTCAAAGCCGCACTATTCTGCCGCTTCTTGTCCTTAGCTGTCGTCCGAATATCCGGGCGGTTGTCACGGCGGTGACAACACTGGACGAGGAATGTGCAGGGGTTTGGCAAGAATCGACGCCATATCTGCCGTAATTTGCTAGGTCCTATGAGGACGGCGAGGGGACCGGGCCGTGCCTGACGCACCGATCGCCCTGGAGGGCGCCCTTGTTTGAGTCGGTGGGGCGCCTGGTCTACCGCGGTAGGTGGACGCTGCTGGTGCTGAGCCTGGTGGCGGCCGTCCTGCTCGCGCCCTTCGGGCTGGACCTGTTCGGCCGGATGGCCGACGGCGGCTTCGAGGACCCGTCCGCCGACTCCACCACCGCCGCCCGCTGGAACGACGAGTGGTACGGCGGCGACACCCCCGACGTGGTCGTGCTCTACCGGCACCCGACGGTCAAGGTGCGCGACCCGCGCTTCAAGAAGGCCGTCCACGACTCGCTGCGCGCACTGCCGGCCCAGTACGTGCGCGCCTCCGCCACCTACTGGACGACGGGCTCCGGGAAGCTGGCGTCCGCCGACGGGCACGCCACCTACGCGCTGATCAGCCTGAAGGGCGGCACCCAGGCCAAGCAGCAGGGCTACGCCGCGATCAGGGACCGGCTGGCCGTGCGGAACCTGGAGGTCTCCGTCGGCGGCCCGGTGCCGCTGCTGAAGGAGCTCAACGACCAGACCGGCGCCGACCTCGCCCGCGCCGAGGCCATCTCGATGCCGGTGCTGCTCGTCCTGCTCGTGGTCGTCTTCGGCAGCCTGGTCGCCGCCGGGCTGCCGCTGCTCGTCGGCGCCGTCGCGGTGGTGGGCGCGCTGGTGCTGCTCAGGCTGCTCACCGAGGTGACCGAGGTGTCGGTGTTCTCGCTGAACGTCGTCACCATGCTCGGGCTCGGGCTGGCCGTCGACTACTCGCTCTTCGTGCTGAACGCCTTCAGGGACGAGATCGGCCGCGGCGCGTCCACCGAGCAGGCCGTCGTGCGGACCATGGCCACCGCCGGGCGCACCGTCGCCTTCTCCGGGCTGACCGTGGCCACCCCGCTGCTGGCGCTGCTGCTGTTCCCGCAGATGTTCCTGCGCTCGATCGGGCTCGGCGCGGCGGTCGTGGTGCTCGTCGCGATGGGAGCGGCGCTGGTCGTGCTGCCTGCCGCGCTCGGCGTCCTCGGCAGGCACGTGGACGCGATCAGGATCACGCCGGACTTCGGCCGCTCCCGCGGCGAGGGCGGGGCCTGGCACGCCGTCGCGTCCAGCGTGATGCGGCGTCCGGGGGTCTGCCTGCTCGCCGTGACAGCCGCGCTGGTCGCGCTGGCCCTGCCGGTGCTGCACGTCCAGTTCGGCGGCGTGGACCACCGGATGCTGCCCGCCACGTCCGAGAGCCGCCGGGTCGCCGAGGCCATCGACCGCGACTTCGCCAGGAACTCGATGGCCGCGATCGACGTCCACGTGCTGTTCGAGCGCTCCTTCGCCGAGCGGCCCGCCACCCCCGGGCCGCTCGGGCAGGGCTACGACCCGGTCAGCTCGGTCACTCAGGTGAACCCCACGGACGTCAAGCCGTTCGCCGACCGGCTGAAGCGGCTGCCCGGCGTCACCGGCGTCGACCTCACGGGCCTCTCGCAGGGCAACGGCGCGGTGCGGCTGGCGGTCCGCTACTCGTCCGACCCCATGTCGGCCGGGGCGCGGAAGCTGGTGACGCTGATCAGGTCCATGGCCGAGGAGCCGAACGTCAGGCAGGTCGTGGTGGGTGGGTCCACCGCCGCCCAGCTGGACCTGCTGGACAGCCTGCTCGGCACGTTGCCGTGGCTGGCGCTGGTGGTCGGCGGGGTCACCTTCGCGCTGCTGTCCGCCGCGTTCGGGTCCGTCCTGCTGCCGGTCAAGGCGCTGCTGGCGAACGCGCTGTCGATCGGGGCGTCGTTCGGGGTGATCGTCTGGGCCTTCCAGGACGGAAACCTGGCGGCGGCCCTCGACTTCACCCCCACCGGGACGATCGAGCCCACGGTCGCCGTGCTGATCCTGGCGGTGGTGTTCGGGCTGTCGATGGACTACGAGCTGTTCCTGCTGTCGCGGGTGCGGTCCGAGTGGCTGCGCACCCGCGACAGCGCGGCGGCGGTGGCGTCCGGGTTGCAGCGGACGGGCGGGGTGATCACCAGCGCCGCGTTGCTGCTGCTGGTGGTGGTCGGGGCGTTCTCCACGGCGGGGATCACGATCGTGAAACTGCTCGGCGTGGGCGTGTTCGTCGCGATCGCGGTGGACGCCACGCTGGTGCGCGCGCTGCTGGTGCCCGCGACGATGCGCCTGTTGGGGGACGCCGCCTGGTGGCGCCCGCGCTTCCCAAGCCGCGACCGCAACCGCCCCGCCTCCGTCCCCCGCACCCCCCAGCCCCGCGCCCTCCCCTCCACGCCCGCCATCTCGACCCCCGCCATTTCAGCGCCCGCCACTTCCTCGGCTGCGCCCCCAGCCGCCCGCCAGCGCGCAGCCTCGCGAGCGCCCGAGGCCGGAGCGCGGCAGGGCCGGGTGATCAAGCCCAACCCTGACTGCCCCGGCTGGTACTGGGCGGAGGAGGGCTCCGGCCCGTCGGTGACCGTCAACGGCCGCCCCGCGCGGTTCGGGGCCGACACCGACCCCCTGCCGGTGTCGGCCGAGCACCAGGCCGCCGCCGAGCTGGTGTCGGCCGAGCGCGAGCCTGCCGAGTCGCTGTCGGCCGAGCGCGGGACCGTCCCGACACCGGAGCCACCCACGTCGCGGCCTTCGCGGAGCCCGGCGGTATCGGCGGAGGGACCGCAGTCGGCCGCGTCCGGGAAGGGGGCGCCTCTCAGGAAGCTCCCTTACTCCACGCCCGCGATGGGCGGCGGCAGGCGCCCCACCCCGGAGAGGAAGGAGCCGGGCCAGGACGAGAAGAGGGAGCCGGAGCAGCGGGAGGGCTGGGTGAGGGTGAGCGCCGGCCGTACCCGGGTGGTCAGGGCGAACCCCGACGGCCCCGGCTGGACGTGGGTGGAGGTGGACATGTGATCGGCGGGCCCCTGGAACGGTGTGACCTCCGCCGATCTCATTGAACGTCACCGATCATCCCGATATTGTGCAATATGCCCGACGATCACCCCCAGGAGTAAGGCGCCATGCGACTGCGGCAGCTCTTCGTCATCGGACTCGCCCTCTCACTGCTCGGCATCGGCGTTCCTGCGTGGTCGGAGGACGACCCCCGCAGCTGCAACGACCTGCTGTCCGGCGACACCCCGGCGTACGTCGTCTGCCGGTGGATGGCCACCCCAGAGGAGGCCGCCGACATCGCCCGGTTCTGGCTCGCCAACGACGGCCAGAACATGAAGGACACCAACCCGATGGACCCGGTCGTCGTGAACTGCCAGGAAGAGGGCAACGAGTGCGCCACTGACTCGGAGGGCGACGGCGAGATGCACGACGTCGGCGACCCCGACGTCGAGGGCGCCGAGGACGGCGGCAAGCCCGAGTGCCAGGCGGGCGAGCAGTGCTACACCGACCCGAGCGAGATCACCCAGGCGGAGAAGACCGCGGCCGCGAAGACCCAGGCGGGCGGGGCCGTCAAGGCCGCCGCCGACTCGGGCATGCGCGTCTGGGTCGACACCGAGCTGGCCGACGACTGGAAGTCCGGCAAGCTGGACGAGGCCGTCAGGAAGGTCGCCGCCCTGGCCGTCCAGCCGGGCGTGGTCGGCATCAGGTTCACCTCGCAGATCGGGTTCAACCAGAACTTCCAGACGGCCGACGAGATGGACAAGTTCGTCGCGGAGGCGTCGGCGGCGCTGCGTAAGTCCGCGCCGGGCAAGAAGCTGGCGGCGCACACGGTCGTCCCGGCCTTCGGCTGCGGCGCCAACGAGGAGTGCAAGACCGAGCTGGCCAAGAAGTACCCGCTGCTGGACGCCGACCGGATCGGCGCCTGGCTCTCCAAGGGCCTGCTCGACCAGCTCGCCCTCGACAGCGGCCACCTGGCGTCCGAGTACGCCACCTGGAAGATCGACGCCGCGACCGCCCAGCGCAACCAGTGGATCCAGGTCCGGGCCCGCGCCTGGGACGCCTACGGTCAGGTCGCCGCCGAGGACGCCGGCTTCGCCGCCCCGGGCTCGCCGCAGCTGACCGCCGAGCAGGCGACCAAGTCGATCACCGAGCGGGTGGCGAGCCCCCTCCAGGACGACGCCGCCGAGACCGTCACCCTCTGGACCCGCTGGCAGAACGACCAGGGCCAGGTAAACCGGGTCTACGGCGAGAAGTGGGCGGCCAACGCCACCTGGGACCAGCTCAAGAAGCTCACCTCGGTCCGCCCCCGCCTGGCCACCCTCTACGACCCGGCCAAGCCGGAGGTCGACGAGGCCACCGACCTGAAGAACCTCTCCGAGGTCTTCGGCCAGGTGTACGTGCACGCCGCCTGATCACGCCGCCTGACGGCCGGTCACCTTCCGGTCGTCAGGGCGGCCTGGCGGGCGCGGAGCACGATCTCCAGCTCGAACCGGATGTCGGGGTCGGCGAGCTGGTCGCCGTAGAGCTCCTCCAGCTGCCGCAACCGGTAGCGGACGGTCTGCGGGTGGACGTGCAGCCTGGCCGCCACCTCTCCCGCGCCCCTGCCGTGCCGTAGCCAGGCGAGCAGTGTCTCGGCCAGCCGATCCTGCTGGGTGGGACGCAGGTGAGCCAGGGGTGCGAGGCGGGCCTCGGCCAGCGCGCCGACCAGTTCTTCGTCCTTGAAGACGATGAGCGTGGCCATATGGTCGGCGCAGCGCAGCAGGCCGCGCGGCAGCACGCCGCGCCTGGACAGTCCCAGCGCCTCGCACGCCCACCGCAGCGACGTGGCCGCGGCGGGCAGCGGCACGGCCGGCCCGACGGCGGCCGGGCGCCCGCGCAGTGCGGCGGCGAGCATCTGTGCCTGGCCGGGCCCGTTCGGGTCGGGCACGAGCAGGCAGGGGATGGGCCGGTCGTGGCCGGTCAGCACGTCCGGCGGCAGGGACGGGGCGCGGAACGCGGTGTGCTGGTCGTCGAGCGCGACGCAGGCGACGGTCTTCGGCAGCCGCCACCCGGCGGCCTTGGCCAGGTCGGCGATCGCCTGCGGACCGGCGGGCGGCCGGCTGAGCAGCAGGTCGAGCAGCCGGTCGCGGCGCCGCTCCATCTCGCCCGCGGCGTGCGCCCTGGCCTCGTCGAAGCCCTCGGCCGCGGCGTCGGCCAGCTGGTCCAGGTAGACGAAGATGGCCTCGCCCAGGTCGTACAGCGACTGCGGCGACAGGCCGAGCGGCTCGGCGAGCTCGGTGAGCCGCCGCCAGCCGACCCTGGCGCCGAGCCGCATCGCGGCCTGGAGCGGCTCCAGGTTGCGGCCCTCGGCGGCCTCGCCCCTGCCGATCATGCGGAACGGCTCGGGGTTCCAGGCCGCGGAGGGGTTCTCGACGCGGTCGAGGAAGCCGTCGACGGCCTGCTCGACGGCGCTCCTGATGACCTTGATGTAGATGGTGTCGGATGGCCTGGAGTACTCGGGGATGCGGGCCTGGATCTCCTCGATCACCTCTTCGGAGACCCGGCCGATCCCCGTCCTGAGCGTCCGCACGATGCCGGCGGGTATTCGGGTCGTGTCACTCCTGATGGCCATCGTCCCTCCTGTCGCCCATTGTGACTCAGGCAACAGGATTTTTGTCAGTTCTGGAGGAAGGCGCCGAACTCCTCCACGTTGATCAGGCCGTCGCCGTCCTTGTCGAGCCTGGTCACGCCGGCCTGCGCGGCCTCCAGCGTGATGGGCTGCCCGAGCACCTCCATCAGCCTGACCAGCTCAACGGCTGAGATGCGACCGTCGTCGTCGGAGTCGATGAGGTCGAAGGTGATCGCGTAGTCACTCATGGGTCGCCCTTCCGCGGGTTCCGTGTCGGTCAGACCTTAGTGGCGCTCTGCCGGATGGCGTCGATGAATACGCGGACTTGTGGGCTTTTGTCGTCTTTACGCCAGGCGATGGCCAGCTCGCCCGGCGGCAGATCCCTGACCGGGCGGTAGACCATCCCCGGACGCTTGTACAGGGCCGCGTTGCCCTCCGCCACCAGCACCACGCCCAGCCCGCTGGTCACCGCCTCGAAGACCTCCTCCGGCGTGTTCGCCGTGACCCCGACGACCGGCTCGCCGTCGCGGGCGTCGCGGGCCAGCCAGAAGTCGCGCAGCGGCCCCGCCGAGGCGGGCAGCGCGATGAACGGCTCGTCCCGCAGCTCCTCGAACGGGACCTCCGCCATCGCGGCGAGCCGGTGGTCGGCGGGCATGGCGACGCCCCTGGGCTCGCTGACCAGTACCTGGGTGGCCAGCCCGGCGGGCACGGGCTTCCAGATGAACGCGACGTCCGAGCCGCCGTCGTCCAGGCCGCCGGTGGGGTCGTCCCAGCCGACCAGCCGCAGCGACACGTCCCAGCCGGGCATCACCTCACGGAAGCGGCGGATCGCCTCCTGCTGCAGGCCCCTGCCCACGGCCGTCTGCATGCCGATGACCAGCGTGCCCGTCGGGGCGGCGGCCCGCGCGACCTCCAGCCCGGCGGCCCACCGCCCGAGCAGCTCGCGGGCGACCGGCAGCAGCGCCTCGCCCTGCCGGGTGAGCGCGACCCCGCTGGGCACGCGGTCGAACAGGACGAACCCGAGCTGTCGCTCCAGCGCCCTGAGCTGCTTGGACAGCGCGGGCTGCGAGACGAACAGCCGCTCGGCCGCCCAGGTCATGTTGCGCTCGTCGGCCACCGCGACGAAGTAGCGCAGCTCGCGCAGATGCACGTCCATAGCCATCGGTTATAGCAAAGGGTCTTGGACGCGCGACACCGCCGGGAGGCAGCATCGTCCCCATGAGAGAACTCAATGGTTTGCGGGTCCCGGCCGTCGGTTTCGGGGCCATGGTGCTGTCGCCCGGCGTCTACGGCGACATCGACGACACCCGCGCGGAGACCGCGTTGAAGGCCGCCCTCGACGCCGGCGCCACCCACGTCGACACCAGCGACGCCTACGGCCAGGACGGCCACAACGAGCGCCTGGTCGGCCGGGCGATCAAGGGGCGGCGTGCCGAGGTGGTGGTGGCGACCAAGTTCGGCCTGGCGATCCCGGAGGGCGAGGCGAGCAGGTCGTACCCGGTGGGGTACGCGTTCGGCGAGCTGCGGGTGAACGCCGAGCCGCGGCTGGTGCGCCGCTACGCCGAGCGAAGCCTGCGCAACCTCGGCACGGACGTGATCGACCTGTACTACGTCCACTACCCGGACCCCGGCGTGCCGATCGAGGAGACGGTCGGCGCGATGGCCGAGCTGGTGCGTGACGGGCTGATCAGGCACGTCGGCCTGTCGAACGTGACCGCCGCCCAGCTGCGCGCGGCGCACGCCGTGCACCCGGTGTCGGCCGTGCAGAACGAGTGGTCGATGTGGCGGCCGGTCGAGCCCGACCTGCTCGCGGCGGCCAGGGAGCTGGGCGTGGGCCTCGTGGCGTGGAGCCCGCTCGGCAACGGCTTCCTCACCGGGACGGTACGGGAGCTCGGCGAGGGCGACTTCCGGCACAACGCGCCCCGCTTCTCCGCCGAGAACCTGGCGGGCAACAACGACCGCTACGCCCCGATCAGGGACCTGGCCACCCGCCTCGGCATCACTCCCGCCCAGCTCGCCCTGGCCTGGCTGCTGCACCAGGACGAGCACGTGGTGGCCATCCCCGGCAGCCGCACTCCGGCGCACATCGAGGAGAACGTCGCCGCGGCCGGGCTGACGCTGCACCCCGACACGCTGACCCGCGTGGACGAGGCGCTCGGCGGGTTCGAGGTGGCAGGCGGGACCCTCCTGTAGCGAACGGCGACATCCGGGCGACTCGTCGAGGCTGGCGCACGTAAGAGAGCGGTCGCCGCCGCGCGCCCCGACCCGGTCAGGCGCGGTCGGTGCGGGAGATCGGGAGGTAGATGCGGCCGCCGGACGCGCCGAACTCGGCGGCCTTCTCACGCAGGCCCTCGGCCAGGGCCTCGGCATCGTCCAGGCCGCGCTCGGCGGCGTATGCCCGGACGTCCCGTGTGATCTTCATGGAGCAGAAGTGCGGGCCGCACATCGAGCAGAAATGCGCGGTCTTGGCGGGCGCGGCGGGCAATGTCGCGTCGTGGAACGCCCGGGCCGTTTCGGGGTCAAGCGAAAGATTGAACTGGTCCTCCCACCGGAAATCGAACCGCGCGTCCGACAGCGCGTCGTCCCACGCCTGCGCGCCGGGGTGTCCCTTGGCCAGGTCTGCGGCGTGTGCGGCGATCTTGTAGGCGATCACGCCGGCCTTGACGTCGTCGCGGTCGGGCAGCCCCAGATGTTCCTTGGGCGTGACGTAGCACAGCATCGCGGTGCCGTACCAGCCGATCATCGCCGCGCCGATCGCCGAGGTGATGTGGTCATACCCGGGCGCGATGTCGGTGGTCAGGGGCCCGAGCGTGTAGAACGGCGCGTCGTCGCACCACTCCCGCTGCAGGTCGACGTTCTCCTTGATCTTGTGCATCGGGACGTGTCCGGGGCCCTCGTTCATCACCTGGTTGTCGTGTTGGGCGGCGATCCGCGTCAGGTCGCCCTGGGTGCGCAGCTCGGCGAACTGCGCCTCATCGTTGGCGTCGGAGATCGACCCAGGCCGCAACCCATCGCCCAACGACCAGGTCACGTCGTATGCGGCGAAAATCTCGCACAGCTCCCGGAAGTGGGTATACAGGAAGTTCTCCTGGTGATGCGCCAGACACCACGCCGCCATGATCGAACCACCGCGCGACACGATGCCCGTGCGGCGGCGCGCCGTCAGCGGCACGTACTCCAGCAGTACGCCCGCGTGCACCGTCATGTAGTCCACGCCCTGCTCGGCCTGCTCGATCACGGTGTCGCGGAAGACCTCCCAGGTCAGCTCGGCCGGGTCGCCGCCGACCTTCTCCACGGCCTGATAGAGCGGCACCGTCCCGACCGGGACGGGGGAGTTACGCAATATCCACTCGCGGGTGGTGTGAATGTCCCTGCCGGTCGACAGGTCCATGATGGTGTCGGCACCCCAGCGGGTCGCCCAGGTCATCTTGGCCACCTCGTCCTCGATCGAGGAGGCCACCGCTGAGTTGCCGATGTTGGCGTTCACCTTCACCAGGAAGTTCCGCCCGATGATCATCGGTTCGATCTCGGGATGATTGACGTTGGCGGGCAGCACCGCCCGGCCCGCCGCCAGCTCGACCCGGACGACCTCGGGGTCCACCCCTTCGCGGAGCGCGACGAACTCCATCTCAGGGGTGATCTCACCGCGCCGCGCGTACGCCCGCTGCGTCACCGCCCCTGAACCGCTCGCCCGGCGCGGCGACCGCTCGGGAAACGCAGCCGCGTTCCGCAGCGGGTCGCCGGAGCGCCGTCCGTCGTCCTCAGGCAGCACGGCACGGCCGGTGTAGGAGGTGGTGTCACCGCGCTCGGCGATCCAGGCCGCCCGTAGCGCGGGCAGGCCGCGTCGCACGTCGGCGTCGTAGTCGGGGTCGGTGTACGGCCCAGAGGTGTCGTAGAGCACCACGGCGCCGCCCTCGCTGAGCGGCACCTCCCGCATCGGCACCCTCAGGTCCGCCCGAGTCCCGTGCAGATACGTCTTGCGGGCGTGCGTCATCGCAGTGTCGGTCATGACGACTTGATCTCTCCCTACGCCGGCATTACCCGGTCAGGTTCCAGCGGTCAGCGGCCGTCTCAGCCGCTATCTCAGCCCGGTTCGCCGGGCCCCCGCGATCTGTCGTTCTCGACCCTAACCCGCGCTGCCCCCCTTGCCGCAACCCACCCGCGTGGGATATCGAATCAGCTCCACTCCGCGGCTGGCAGCACGAACCCGCACGGCGAGGACCCGCTAACGGCCGAACCGGCCACACCGCCCAGCGCGCTGATCGGCTACGCCCCCGTCTACCGGCCCGTGGCCGGTAGCGCCACCCGCGCCCGGCCACGCCACCGTTTCGGGGTCCCGCTTCGCGTCTCCGATCACGCTCCTTTCCGGGGGCCCGCTTCGCGCCTCCGGCCACGCCCCTTGGTGGCCGGTGTTGCGCGTCCGGCTGCCACGCGACCTCTCAGAGGTACGACGGGCCCGTCACTCGGTGCCGGAACGTCCACCACACCCAGGCCTGTGAGGCGACCAGCAGCGGGATCAGCGCCAGGATCACCGGCGCGAGGAAGGCGCCCGTGGCGCCGGGCGTGAGCGGCAGCTGGAGCCCCGCCAGCACGCCGATCACCGCCAGCGCGGTGCCGGTCAGGGCGTAGGTGCGGGCCTCGCCCGCGCCGCCTGACAGCACCGCCGCCCGCTCCCTCAGCACCCCGCGCAGCCGCAGCGCGGCGAAGGCCAGCCCGTGCGCGGCGAACAGCGTGGCCACCGCCAGCGCGGCCAGCAGCGACACCGGCCCGTCGATGCCGACCAGCATGTCGCTGAGCAGCGACCCCCAGCTCAGCGCCAGCCCCCAGCTCCCGGCGACCACGGCGCCGTCGCAACAGCGCTGCCAGCCGGCCGCGGGCACCCGCCCGCGCAGCCACAGCCCCATGTCGCGGACGACCCACGCCACGAGCAGCGCCACGACCACCGAGTGGTTCCCGCTCAGCAGCTCGCCCTCCAGCTCGGGGAAGAGCCCGGCGAGCACGCCCGCCGTCGCCACCAGCCACACCTCGTTGCCGAGGAAGAACGGCGCGATCGCGGCGATCACCTCGCGCCGCTCGCCGGGCGAGCGCCCCAGGAACGGCAGCAGCATGCCGACGCCGAGGTCGGCGCCGGCCAGCACGAGGTAGCCGAGCGCGAAGAAGGCCAGGATGAAGATCTCCATGTCGGCTCCTCAGAAGGTCAGGGCGGGGGCGGTCTCGGCCTGCCGCTCGCCGCCGCCCAAGGCGACGGCCTCCGGCCCGCGCCGGGCCGTACGGGCCAGCAGCCAGTAGTTGATCAGGATCAGCACCGCGAACACCGTCACGAACGCGGTCAGCGAGAAGGTGATCTGCCCGTGGGTCACCGGCGACATCGCCTCGGACGTCTTCAGCAGCCCGAATACCGCCCACGGCTGGCGTCCCATCTCGCGGAAGACCCACCCGCCGAGCATGGTCACGAACGGGACGGGGATCAGCGCGACCAGCAGCCAGTGCCACGGCCGGAAGTTGCGCACGGCCGGGCGGAACAGCATCAGCAGGAAGCTCAGCCCGCCGCAGAGGAACAGCAGCGCGAACAGGATCATCATGGTCATGCCCCCGCCCTGGACCCAGCCCGCCGACGGCAGGTAGTCGCCGGGCCCGTGCTCGGCCACCATCCGCGCCTGTGCCTCGGCCAGTTGCTGGGCGCCGCCCGACCACGCGGCCCGCTTGGTCGGCTGGAGGGTGTCGAAGCCGAGCCCCCCGAACGTCGCGGTGAACAGGATCGCGGGCAGCGCCACGCCGACCCCGATCCGCAGCGACTTGCGGAAGAACTCCTGCTCGGCGGTGCGCTTGGCCAGGTGGTAGGCGCTCACCCCGGCCATGAAGAAGCCGCCCGTGACCATCGCGCCGCCTATGACGTGCCCGAAGGCCACCAGGGCGGCCGGGTTGGCCACCAGCGCGCCGAAGTCGGCCAGTTCGAGCGCGCCGTTCACGAGCCGGTGGCCGACCGGGTTCTGCAGGAAGCCGTTGGAGACGAGGATCCAGAACGCCGAGGCGTAGGCCGTGAGGGTGACGATCCAGATCAGCCCCAGGTGCGCCCAGCGGTTCAGCCGGTTCCACCCGAAGATCCACAACCCGAGGAACGTCGACTCGACGAAGAACGCCACCAGGGTCTCGATCGCCAGCGACGCCCCGAACACGTTCCCGGCGAACTCCGTCAGCCCGCTCCACGACAGCCCGAGCTGGAACTCCATCACCAGCCCGGTGACGATGCCCATCGCGTAGTTGATGATGTACAGCTGGCCCCAGAACCGGGTCATCCGCTCGTGGACGGGGCTGCGCGTGAGCGTCGCCCGGGTCTGGACGACCGCGACGAGGGTCGCCAGCCCGAGAGTCAGTGCCACGAAGAGGAAGTGTGCGCCCGCGGTGAGCGCGAACTGCAGGCGGGCGAGGTCGACGGTGTCCATGCCGAGAAGCATGCGAGAACGGCCCTTTCCGGCGCGTCATGCTCCGGCATGCACTTGCCGTACAACCCGTGGACCGATCCGCCGCCGACCGTACTACCCAGGGAGTAAAGGAGCACGGGACCGGTACCGCTCGGGAGGTGAGCCCGCCTGGGTGGTCACGTTCGCGAGTGGGCCGGCCCGGGGTCACGTTCGCGGGGTAGGCCGGCCCGGGGGCACGTTCGCGAGTGGCCCGGCGCGGGTGGCGTCGGCGAGTGGGCCAGCCCGTGGTGACGTAGGCGAGTGGGCAGCGCGGGTGGCGTCGGGGCGGGTGGGCAGCGCGGGTGGCGTCGGCGGGTGAGCCCGCCCGACGAGCGTGTCAGGGGGTGAGCCAGCCCGGGGTGATCATGCCCGCCTCGTAGGCGAGCACCACGAGTTGCGCCCTGTCACGCGTGCCCAGCTTGGTCATGATGCGGCTGACGTGCGTCTTCGCGGTGGCCGGGCTGAGCACCAGGCGGGCGGCGATCTCGTCGTTCGACAGGCCGGCCGCGACCAGCGTCATGACCTCGCGCTCGCGGTCGGTCAGCGCGTTCAGTTCGGGGCCCGGCTCCGGACGCTTCACCCGGCCGGCGAACTCGGCGATCAGCCGCCTGGTGATCGAGGGCGCGATCAGCGCGTCGCCCCTGGCCACCACCCTGACGGCGTGGATCAGCTCGGCCGGCTCGGTGTCCTTGACGAGGAAGCCGCTCGCGCCCGACCTGAGCGCGCCGTAGACGTAGTCGTCGAGGTCGAACGTGGTCAGGATGATCACCCTGACCCCGTCCAGGCGGGGGTCGGTGACGATCTGGCGGGTCGCCTCCAGGCCGTCCGTGCCGGGCATCCGGATGTCCATGAGGACCACGTCGGGGCGGAGGTCGCGGGTCCTCGCCACCGCCTCGTCGCCGTTGGCGGCCTCGGCGACCACCTCGATGTCGTCCTCGTCGCTCAGGATCGAACGGAACCCGGCCCGCACGAGGGTCTGGTCGTCGGCGAGGAGTGCGCGGATCATCGTGCTCCGATCGGACGTGCCGCGGTCAGGGGGCGCGGTCGGGAGGTGCGGGTCATGGCGGTCAGGGGGTGGAGGTGGGAGGTGCGGGTCATGGTGCTCAGAGGGCGGAGGCGGGAGGTGCCGGTCATGGCGTTGCGGTCAGGGGGAGGTCGGCCACGACCTGGAAGCCGCCCTCCGGACGGGGGCCCGCCTGGAGGGTGCCGCCGAGCGCGATGGCGCGTTCGCGCATGCCCTGCAGCCCGAACCCGCTGCCCTCGGTGTACGAGGCTCCCGGACCATCATCCTCGACGCGAATCACGATATGTCCGGGCTCGCGGTTGATCGTCAGCGTGGCATGCGAGGTGCCCGAGTGCCGCGACACGTTCGTCAGCGCCTCGCGGATGATCCTGGTCGCGGCCAGGTCCACCTCGGTGGGGACCTGATCGAGCGAGCCCGACAGCTCGGTCCGCACGGTCAGGCCGGTCGTGGCGACCAGCGCGTCGACCTGGGCCAGCCGGTCGGCGGGCGCGGTGGGCGCGTCCTCGTCGACCTGGCGCAGCATGCCCAGCGTGGTGCGCAGCTCGCGCAGCGTCTCCTTGCTGGTGTCCTTGATCGTCCTGAGCGCCGCCTCGGCGTCCTCGGGACGCTTCTTCAGGCCGTGCAGCGCCGCCGCGGCCTGTACGTTGATCATGGAGATGTTGTGTCCGAGGACGTCGTGCAGCTCCCTGGCGATGCGCAGCCGCTCCTCGCTCTCGCGCCGCCTGGCCTCCTCCTCCTTGGAGCGCTCGGCGTCGATCGCGCGCCGCTGGGCCTCCTGGAGGTAGGCGCGGCGGTTGCGGGTGACGCCGCCGGATGCGATGGCGGCCACCACCCAACCTGTGATCATCATGAACAGCGTGTTGTCGACGTGCCTGACCGCGTTGCTCTCGCCGTACCCCATCGCCATCAGCGAGGCCGCGCCCGTGACGATGGCGGCGATGAGATGTCCCTGGTCGGCCGCGGTGTAGAGGGCGACGAGCGGCAGCACGACCATCGGCCCGTCGAAGTGCGCGTAGGGGTAGTAGAGCGCGGCGGTCACCGACACGACGACGAGCACCGCCACCGGATACCTCCGCCGCGCCATCAGCGCCGCACAGCCGACCAGCGGCAGCAGCACGTCCAGGACGTTCGGCTGCTTGTCGGGCTCGACCAGCCGCCACATCGCGAGCGTGCCGCCCAGGGTCAGGGCGACCGCCGTGAGTGACACCAGCGTCGTGGCGTGCAACCTACGCATGGCCCCTATTGTGGACGGTAGAGCGTCCCGCCCGGAATCGAGTGCGGACGCGGCCTCTGCGGGTAAAGAGAGGAGATGAGTGTTGAGGATGAGCTCCAGCAGGTCGAAGCCGACCTGGTGCGGCTGAAGGCCGAGAACAAGGAGCTCCGTGACCAGATCGGCGACATGGGGGCGACCGACCAGACCGAGATCGGCGCTCTGATCGGCATGGCCGACGAGCAGCAGGGGCTGATCGCCGAGCTGGAACGCCGCCGCGACGACCTGCGACGGCGTGCCGGCCTGGAGGGATGAGGGGGTGGGGTCGCGCCCACCCCGAGCCGGTCAGCGCAGCTGCGCGCCGACCTCGTGCAGGTGCCGCAGCGCCTGCCCGTACGAGCTGAGCAGCCCGGTCTCCAGATAGCTGACGCCCAGGTCCGCGCAGTACTGCCGGACGATCGGCTGCGCCCGGCGCAGGTTCGGCGCGGGCATGTTGGGGAACAGGTGGTGCTCGATCTGGTAGTTGAGCTGGCCGAGCGCGACGTCCGTGAACAGGTTGCCCCTGACGTTTCGGGACGTCAGCACCTGCTTGCGCAGGAAGTCGAGCTTGTCGTCCTTGGTGAGGATCGGCATGCCCTTGTGGTTGGGCGCGAACGTGCTGCCGAGATAGATGCCGAACAGCCCCTGGTGGACCACGAGGAACACCAGGGCCTTGCCGAGCGGCAGCGTGGCGAAGACCACCCCGAAGTAGGCCGCGAAGTGGACTGCCAGCAGCGCCGCCTCCAGGCCGCGGCGCCTGGCCGACGGCTTCAGCAGTGCCTTGACGCTGGCGACGTGCAGGTGCCACGCCTCCAGGGTCAGCAGCGGGAAGAACAGGAACCCCTGCCATCTGGCGACGAACCTGGGCAACCCCTGGCTCCTGGCGACCTGCTCCTCCGACCAGACGATCACGGACGGTGAGACGTCCGGATCGTGGTCCTCGTGGTTGGGGTTGGCGTGATGGCGGTTGTGCTTGGTGTTCCACCAGCCCCAGCCGAGGCCGATGCCGAGGTTGCCGATCAGCAGCCCCGCCACGTCGCTCGGCCGCCGGGTCCTGAAGACCTGCCGGTGTCCCAGGTCGTGCGCGACGAACCCGAACTGCGCGAAGACTACGGCGAGCAGCGTGGCGACGAGGAGCTGCCACCACGAGTCGCCGAGCCACCAGAACAGCGCCCAGCCGCCGAGGTAGGCCGTGACGGCGAGACTCAGCCGCACCGCGTAATACACAGGACGCCGGTCGAGCAGACCGGCGTCAGTGATCTTGATAGCCAAACGGGCGAAGTCGCTACCCCTGGCTTCTAGCGTGCCTGGCTCGGCCACTGGTCTCCTCACGTTGCGGTGAAAGCTGCCCCCACCTTGGCGCATTCTCAGGCAAGACGGAAGAACGCCACCCGGATGCGAACGTTCGGAGGCCGCCGCCTTGCCCTGCGAAAACGCCCGCTTTCCCCTGCGCGGAAGCCCTTACGTTCGGATGGCAGCGGCTGACAGAGAACTGGCAGCGGGATCGCGCATGCGCGGGCGGCTCGCCCGGCCACAGGTCCTCGATCAGCCGGTCGGCGGTCACCACCTTGCCGGGGTCGAGGGCCAGCAGCGCCCGCACCCGCGCGCCGCCGACCGCGGCTCCGGCCACCTGGAGCGGCCCCAGAATCCCGACCCGCATCCACCCTCCACCGGTACGCGCGGCTTCCGGCCCATTCTCCACTCCTACGCGAACACCCTCGCCTTCAGCCCACTACGCGGACCAGCTCGAACGCCTCGTCAACCACCTCCGCGAGCCGTAGCCCCGCCGTTCCCGGTTCGTAAGATCCGCGCGTCCGGGGCGGGTGTTGGATCGGCGGCATGCGAGTGTTGCTCACCGGATCCTCGGGCTTCATCGGCAGCCACGTCGCGGAGGCGCTGGAGCACGAGGTGCTGCCCGCCGACGTCCTGACGGGCGTGGACGTGCGTGACGGCGACGCGCTCGACCGGCTGCTGCCGGGCGTGGACGCCGTGGTGCACCAGGCCGCCAAGGTCGGCCTCGGGGTGGACGTGGCGGATCTGCCCGGCTACGCGTCCGTCAACGTGCACGGCACGGCGGTCCTGCTCGCCGCGATGGCCAGGCACGGAGTGGGCAGGCTGGTGCTCGCCTCGTCCATGGTGGTGTATGGGGAGGGCGCGTACGCCTGCCCGGAGCACGGCCGCGTCCGTCCCGGCCCCAGACGCGCTCCGGACCTGGCCGCGGGCCGGTTCGACCCCCGCTGCCCGGTCTGCGACGCGGTGCTGACCCCCGCGGTCATCGCCGAGGACGCCCCCCTGGACCCGCGCAACGCCTACGCCACCACCAAGCTCGCCCAGGAACACCTGGCGGCCAACTGGGCCCGCGAGACCGGCGGCACCGCGGTCGCCCTGCGCTACCACAACGTCTACGGCCCCCGGATGCCGCGCGACACCCCCTACGCCGGGGTCGCCTCGATCTTCCTGTCGTCCCTCCTGGCGGGCCGCCCGCCGCGGGTCTTCGAGGACGGCGGCCAGCGGCGCGACTTCGTCCACGTTCGCGATGTGGCGCGGGCCAACGTCCTGGCCCTGGACGCGGGGACGCCCGGCGCCCTCACCCCGTACAACGTCGCCAGCGGCACCCCGCACACGGTCGGCGACCTGGCCGCCGCCCTCGCCGCCCAGACAGGCGGCCCGCAGCCGGTGACGACCGGCCAGTACCGCCTGGGGGACGTCCGTCACATCGTCGCCTCACCCGCCGCCGCGGCCCGCGACCTGGGTTTCCATGCGCAGATCCCGTTCGCGGACGGCATCAAGGAGTTCGCCACCCCACCTGACGCCCGCCCTCCTGCCACACCTTCTTGACGACGACCGAGATCCCGCCGTCATCGGAGACCCTGCTGTGGTCGCTCGCGGGATCCGGGATCGTCATGACTTCGTAAGACCTGGTCAGGTGGTCGTGGCCTAGCGTCGGGAGCGTGATCGATGTCGTGCTGCCCTGCCTGGACGAGGCGGCCGCGCTCCCCTGGGTGCTGGGGCGGATGCCGCCCGGTTACCGTCCGATCGTCGTGGACAACGGCTCGACCGACGACTCGGCCCTGATCGCCGCCCGGTACGGCGCGCTGGTCGTGCGGGAGCCCCGGCGGGGGTTCGGCGCCGCCTGCCACGCGGGGCTCCTGGCGGCCACCGCGGACGTGGTCTGCTTCATGGACGCCGACGCGTCCCTGGACCCGCGCCAGTTGCCCCGCGTCGCGAACCCGGTGGACGCGGGGGAGAGTGACCTCGTCCTCGGTCGCCGCGTGGACGAGGCGCGCGCCCGGTCGGGTTCGGCCTGGCCCGTGCACGCGCGGCTGGGCAACGCCGTGCTCGCGTGGCACCTGCGCAGAGGGGCAGGGGTGCTGCTGCACGACCTCGGCCCGATGCGGGCCTGCCGCCGGAAGGCGCTGACAGACCTGGGGCTGGCCGACCGGCGCTTCGGCTACCCGCTGGAGATGGTGCTCCGGGCCGCGGCGGCGGGCTGGCGGATCGCCGAGACGGAGGTCGACTACCTCCCGCGCGCCGGGCGTTCCAAGGTGACCGGCACCGTCCGCGGCACGCTGCGCGCGATCGCCGACATGCGCGCCGTCCTCGCCGCCCACCGCCCCTGAGCCCGGACCCGAAGCGCGGGGGAGAGGCGTCAGGGGCAGCGGACGATCATGCCCGCGTACGAGAGGTTGCCGCCGAAGCCGAAGAGGAGCATCGGCGCCCCCTGCCGTACCTCCCCCCGCTCCAGCAGCTTCGCCAGCGCCAGCGGGACGCTCGCGGCCGAGGTGTTGCCCGACTCCACCACGTCCCTGGCGATGATCGCGTTGACCGCTCCCAGTTTCTGCGCGATCGGCTCGATGATGCGCAGGTTCGCCTGGTGCAGCACCACGGCGGCGAGGTCCTCGGGGGCGACGCCGCCGCGCTCGCACACCTGCCGGGCGATCGCGGGCAGCTGGGTGGTGGCCCAGCGGTAGACGGTCTGGCCGTCCTGGGCGAAGCGGGTGGGGGTGCCTTCGATGCGGACGGCGGTGCCGAGTTCGGGCGCGGAGCCCCAGACGACGGGCCCGAGCTCGGGCGTCTCGCAGGCGCTGACCACCGCCGCCCCGGCCCCGTCCCCGGTGAGGACGCAGGTGGTGCGGTCGGTCCAGTCGGTCACGGCGGTCATCGCGTCGGCGCCGATGACCAGGGCGTTGGTGGCGGCTCCTGCGCGGATGGTGTGGTCGGCGACGGCGAGCGCGTGGGTGAAGCCGGAGCACGACACGCCGAGGTCCATGACGGCGGCGCCGGGGACGCCGAGCCTGGCCGCGACGCGGGCGGCGACGTTCGGCGCGCGTTCGGTCTGCGTGCAGGTGGCGACCAGGACGAGGTCGATGGCGTCGGGGGCGAGGCCGCTGTTGGCGAGGGCCTTGGCCGCCGCGTGGACGGACAGGTCCGTCACGCTCTCGTCGGCCCCGGAGACGTGCCTGGTGCGGATCCCCACCCGCTTGGTGATCCACTCGTCGCTGGTGTCGACCATGGCGGCGAGGTCGTCGTTGGTCAGCACCTTGGCGGGCTGGTAGTGGCCGGTGGCGACGAGGCGAGATCCAGTCATGGCTTGCGACTATAGCAACCGAACGTTCGGACGCTAAAGTGGCCGCCATGAGCCCGCGTAGATCCGTGGCGGACGCCCTCGGCACCCGCGCCACCATCCTCGACCGCTGCGTCGGCCTCGCCTCCACCGAAGGGCTGGAGGGCCTGACGATCGGCCGCCTGGCCACCGAGCTGGGGATGAGCAAGTCGGGCGTCCTCGGGCACTTCGGCTCCAAAGAGGCGCTGCAACTCGCCGTCCTCGACCGGGCAGGCCAGGTCTTCCGCGCGGAGGTCTGGGAACGGGCGCTGCCGGAGCTCCCCGGGATGCCGAGGCTGCGCGCCCTCTGCGACGCGTCGATCTCCTACCTGGAACGCGGCGTCTTCCCCGGCGGCTGCTTCTTCACGGCGGCGGCGCACGAGTTCGACGGCAGGAAGGGCGCGGTCCGCGACGCGGTGCGGGCCAGGTTCGACGCCTGGCGCGGACGGCTCCGCAAGGAGACCCAGCGTGCCGTGGACGCGGGTGACCTGCCCGGCGACACCGACCCCGACCAGGTGGTCTTCGAGCTGCTCGGCATGCTCATGGCACTCAACCACGCCCTGCAACTGCACCGGGACGACCGGGCCCCCGCCCGTGCCCGCCGCGCCGTGGCGACCCGCCTCGGTCTGGCCGGGTTCTAGACGCATAGGGTGCTGCCATGTCGTCAGAATTCGTGATTTATCGGGCGTCGGTGGCCGACGGTGAGGCGGTGGGAGAGATCCACGCCGAGTCCTGGGCCGTGGCCTACAAGCCCTTCTTCGAAGCGGACTTCTTCGCCCAGGCGGTCGCGCACCGCCGCGCCAAGTGGCACGCGGTGCTCGCCCAAGCAACCCACGAACGGGCGCTGCTCGCCTCGAAGGACGGACGCCCGCTGGCCTTCTCCTACTTCGGCGCGTCGCCCGACCGCCCCGGCTGGGCCGAGATCTTCGGCTTCTACAACCACCCGTCAGGCTGGGGCACCGGCGTGGCGGTGCCCCTCATGGCCGCCACCCTGTCAGCCCTCCGCGAGGACGGTTACCGCCACGCGCACCTGTGGACCCTGCGCGACACGCCCCAGTCACGCAGGTTCTACGCCAAGACCGGCTTCACCGAGTCGGGCGAGCACAGGCAGCACGACTTCGGCAACGGCACGCTGATCGACCAGGTCGAGTACGAGACCGCGCTCTGATCGCTAGCCGGCCGACAGCTCCTCGAACAGCCGCAGGGCCGCCTGCCGTACCTCGTCGGGGGCGAGACCGTCGAGGGTCTGCCGCGCGTGGCCGGCGTCACGCGTCGTGGCCAGCGTGATGGCGACGGAGGTCGCCGCCGCGCGGTCGACGGATCCGGCGGGAGCGGCGTCGGCGAGTTCCTGCGCGCTCGTGGCGAGGTCGAGGTTGTCTCTCAACGGTTCTCCTCGGGTGTTGGCGGCTCGGGCCATTGCATCACCTGGAATCGTGCTCCATCCACCATTCGGTGAACTCACGGCACCGCCCGTCTGGGCCGAAACGGATGACCCACAGGTTACTGAACGTCTTGTCGGGATAAGTGGTGACACCCTGGATAACGCTGAGATCGTCGGCCACGCTCACCGGGTGCCAGGTGAACGTGGTCTCGCCAGGCTGGTCCTTGCGGGCCAGCCAGTTGGAGACGATCTCCTCCCGGCCGTGCCACGGCGAGCTGTACGGCTCGGTGAAGTAGACGGCGTCGTCGCTGAACAGCGCGGCGATGTCGTCCGGGTCGTTGGAGTTCCACGCCCGGACGTAGCCGTCGATCCACGCCGACGTCGCCGTCATGATGCCCGTCTACCCGCCTGAGCTGGCATTACGCCCCCGGAACGGCCAGTCCTGACTCGTAGGCGGCGATGACCGCCTGCACCCGGTCGCGCAGCCCGAGCTTGGTCAGCAGGTTGCTGACGTGCGTCTTCACGGTGTGCTCGCTGACCACCAGGGCCTCGGCGATCTCCGCGTTGGACAGACCGCGCGCGATGAGCTGCAGCGTCTCACGCTCTCTGGCGGTCAGGACGTCCAGCGCGCCGCTGGGACGGGCGACGGGACGCGAGGTGAACTCCGAGATGAGCCGCCTGGTGACCGTCGGGGCCAGCAGCGACTCGCCCGCCGCGACCACCCGTACCGCGTTGACCAGGTCGTCCCTGCGGACGTCCTTGAGCAGGAAGCCGCTCGCGCCCGCCCGCAGCGCGTCGTAGACGTAGTCGTCCAGGTCGAACGTGGTCAGCATGAGCACCCGGCAGCCGGTTTCCGCGCAGACGGTCCTGGCGGCCTCGATGCCGTCCATCCTCGGCATCCGGATGTCGAGCAGCAGGACGTCCGGCTGGTGCTCGCGCACCGCCGCGACCGCCTCCAGGCCGTCGCCCGCCTCCGCCACCACGTCGATGTCGGGCTGGGCGTCGAGGATCATCGCGAACCCGCCCCTGACCAGTTCCTGGTCGTCGGCCACGACGACGCGGACGGCCGTCATGCGCGCGCCAGCGGGAGGCGGGCCGACACGGCGAATCCGGGCCCGTCGGCGCGGGGTCCCGCCGTCGCGGTGCCTCCGCAGGCGGCGGCGCGCTCGCGGATCCCGATCAGGCCGTGCCCCCCGGAGGGCAGGTCGCGGGACGCGCCGCGCCCGTCGTCGGTGATGTCGATCACGAGGCTGTCGTCCTCCCAGATGAGCCGGATGTCCGCGCGGGCGGCGCCGGCGTGCTTGACGATGTTGGTGAGCGCCTCCTGCGCCACCCGGTAGGCGGCGACCGCGCAGTCGGGCGCGAGCGGGCGCGGCTCGCCCTCGACGGTGTAGCCGACCTCCAGCCCCGCGCCGGAGACCTGGCCGGCCAGCGCGGCCAGGTCGTCGATGGTGGGCTGCGGGGCGCGCGGGGCCTCGTTCTCCTTGAGTACCCCGAGCATCCGGCGCAGCTGCGTCATCGCGTCGCGTCCGGCGGCGGCGATGGCGTCGAAGGCGGCCTCGGCCCTGGCCGGGTTGCTCCTGACCACCACCGGACCCGCCTCGGCCTGCACCACCATCAGGCTGACCGCGTGCGCGAGGATGTCGTGCATGTCGCGGGCGATCCTGGCCCGCTCACGCTCGGCGGCGCGTTCGGCTTCCAACTGGCGCTCCCTCTCCAACTGCGCGGCACGCTCCTTCAGGGCGGCTGCGTGCGCTCTGGACGTGGCCGCCGCCCTGCCGATGGCGTACACGGAGAAGAAGAGCACGCTGCCGCGCAGGACGGTCGCGGACGAGCCCGCGACCAGGAGTCCGCCACCGATCGTCACGACGAGCAGGGTGGTGCTGATCCAGCGGGCGCGGGTGGCGGCGACCGTGTACAACGCGATCAGCGAGCCGTACCAGATGGGCTGGTCGGCCACGTGGTCGGCGAGGTCGTACAGCGCGCCGGCGCAGAGGCTGGCGATCAGTACGACCACCGGAGCACGGCGCCGCCACACCAGCGGCGCCGACGCCAGGACCGCGACCACGTAACCCCACCAGTCCCAGGGGATGTCTGCGGGGTCCTCGCGCGACAGCAGCGGCCAGAGCTGGATGAGCGCGACCAGCGCGGCGAGCGCCCCGTCCACCAGCAGGGGAGGGAGCGCTCGCGCTCTTCTCCGCAACACGGCGACAAGCGGCAGGTCAGGCACGTTGCCCCATCTTTCCGTATTTGTGCCCTTATGCATGGACGGAGGCGTGCCGGCCCGTCAAGGACCCCTGGCGGGCCAGGGGCAGGAAGGCGGCGAGCATGAGGAGCCCGCCCAGCGGCATGAGGTCCAGGCTGCCGAACGGCAGCAGCACCGAGAGCAGCACGGCCACCGGCACCCAGGCCGACACCTGCCGCCGCACGGCCAGCGCCGCGACCAGGACGACCAGGGCCAGATAGAACAGGATCGGCCCGGCGGTGTAGACGGCCACCGACACGCCCGGCACGGACTTCACCTGCTCGAACAGGGGCGCCATGGCGTCGTGGTCGGCGGCCATGAACCCGACGACGACGTCGATGGAGAACTGCGCGAACGCGCAGCCGATCCCGGCCAGCCCCACCGCCACGGCGGCGGTGGCCGGCACCGAACGTCCCAGCATGCGCCTCATTTCCCAAAATATCGGGACAAAGAGGACGAGGGCGGCGAGGAAGGCCAGGTGTCCGGCCGTCCAGGCAGGGCCGGGGCCCCGGCTGCCGTCGAGCCCGTCGACGATCCTCAGCACTCCGTAGGCCGTGACCAGCAGAGGGGCGGCGCGGTACTTCATGGGTTCTCCTTGGAGGGCGGGGTAGGGCTCCATCCTCGGGTTTTCCGGCCGCGAGGGGATCGCCGGAACAGGCGATCTCTCGCCTCCCTCTCAAGAGTGACCTCTCGTCCGCGGGGGCGATCCGGGCTCGGTCGGACATGCCGCCGCCGACAATCCGGAAGCGCTTGACAACAGATATTGTCGGTGGAATCGTCGGTCACGCAACAGAGGGCAGCACATGGAGGCGGTCATGCCACACGAGTTCGAGGTACGTCACGAAGTGACGATCAATGCCACACCCGAGGCGGTCTGGAAGGCGATCTCCGAAGGGCCGGGAATCGACTCGTGGTTCATGGGCCACACCGAGCTGGAGCCCCGCGAGGGCGGCAGGGGCTCACACACCTTCCCCGGCGAGGCCCCCTCCGGCTCGACGGTCACGGCCTGGGAGCCCGGCAAGCATCTCGCCTACCGCGGTGACCTGAACGAGGACGGCACGTTCATGGCCTTCGAGTACCTGATCGAGGGCCGCGAGTCCGGCAGCACCGTGCTGCGCTTCGTCCACAGCGGCTTCCTCGGCGGCGACTGGGAGGCCGAGCACGACGCGCTCAAGGTCGGCGACCTGCAGTACCTGCTCAAGCTCACCGCCTACGTCGAGCACTTCCCCAGCAGGCTCTCCACCCACAACATGTTCCTGTTCAAGCCGCAGGTGCCGGCCGAGCGCGCCTGGCCCGCGCTGGCCACCGCGCTCGGCCTGGACGGCGAGATCCGTCAGGGCGACAAGGTCACGATCGCCATCGAGGGCCTCGTCCCGCAGGACGGGGTCGTCGACTGGGTCGCCAGGCCGGGCGAGTTCGTCGGCGTCCGCACGGACGACGGCCTGTACATGTTCGTCCACGCCCAGGACAACGTCGTCGTCGAGCACCACGCCTACACCGACATCGACGGCGAGGCGTTCGAGCGGGCCTGGCAGAGCTGGCTCGACACGGCGCTGGTCTAGGAGGCGGCCTCGATGATGCCACGGACGGCCCGCGAGATGCGCTCGGCGGCGCTGTCAGGGTCGGGCCGTCCGGCGTCGAGCCATGCGATGACCCCCTCGACGGTCACCGTGAACGTCAGGCGGGCCGCCCAACCGGCCCAGACCGGGTCGGTGATCCTGGGCGCCAGCTGCCGACGGCCGATCTCGATCGACTCGGCGGCGAAGGCGTCGACGAGGTCGCGGAACTCCGGCTCCCGCGCCGCGTAGCGGAACAGCAGCCGAAACCCGTCGGGGTCGGCGGCGGCCGAGCGCACCAGCGCGGGGATCGTGCCCCTGCCGTAGTCGTCCGCCTCGCCCTGCGCGCGCAGTCTGGCCTCGGCGCGGTCGAGCACCGCGCGGTAGAGGTCGGTCTTGGAGTCGAAGTGGCGGTACAGGATCACCCGGCTGATGCCGGCTTCGGCCGCCACGTCCTCGAGGCCGGTCGCGGTGAAGCCGCTGCGGGCGAAGGCCCTGGTGGCGGCGTCGAGGATCTGCTCCCGCCGCGCCGCTCGCGGCAGCCGGACAGTCTCCATGCGGCCCTCCTCTTGTTAACTCCGAAATATACATTTAGCGTTGTTTATATGCGAGTAAACAACCTCCCCTTCGCGCGGACGGACCTGCTGCGGCCGGCGCCGCTGCTGAAGGAACTGCAGGCCGAAGGGCCTGTGCACCGCGTCAGGACCCAGGTGGGCCACGACGCCTGGCTCGTCACCGGTTACGAGGAAGTGCGCGCCCTGCTCTCCGACGACCGCCTCGGACGCTCGCACCCCGACCCCGAGAACGCCGCCAGGACCGGCAACTCCGCGCTGGCCGGCGGGCCCACCGGCGAGTACGACACCGAGGACGTCGACCACACCAGGATGCGGTCGCTGCTCCAGCCGCACTTCTCGCCCAAGCGCATGCGCGCCTTCCGTCCCCGTGTCGAGGAGCTCACCACCGTCCTCCTGGACGACCTGGAGGACCAGGGGCCGCCCGCGGACCTTCACCAGGCACTCGCGCTGCCGCTGCCGATCCTGGTCATCTGCGAGCTGCTCGGCGTCCCGTACGAGGACAGGAAGCAGTTCCGCGCCTGGTCGGAGGCGGTGGGCAACACCCGCGACCAGGAGCGCTCCATGGCGGGCCTGACCGAGCTCTACCTGTACGGCAAGAGCCTGGTGGAGCGCAAACGGCGCGAGCCGGGCGACGACGTGATCTCCCGCATGGCCGCGATGCCCGAGGCCCAGGATGACGACGAGATCGCCAGGATGGCCATGAACCTGCTGTTCGCAGGGCACGAGACCACGGTCGTGCAGATCGGCCTGGGCGCGATGTTCCTGCTGGCGGGACGCGGCCAGTGGGAGGCCCTGCTGGCGGACCCCGGCCTGATCCCCGGCGCGGTCGAGGAGATCATGCGGGTGCCCGGCCTGAGCGGGAGCGGCGGCATCACCAGGTACGCCCGCGAAGACATGGAGATCGGCGACGTCACCGTGCGAGCGGGGGAGCTGGTCATGCTCGACACCGGCTCGGCCAACCACGACGCGAAGGAGTTCGCCGACCCCGACCGCTTCGACGTCACCAGGGGGCCCACCCCGCACATGGGGTTCGGCCACGGCCCGCGTTACTGCATCGGCGCGCCGCTGGCCCGGATGGAGCTCCAGTCGGTGTTCACGCAGCTCATCCCGCGCTTCCCGGAGATGCGGCTGGCGGTGCCCGTCGAGGAGCTCAGGGTGCGCACCGACGCGCTGACCGCGGGCCTGCTGGCGCTTCCCGTCGCCTGGTGACGAGGTGAGCGGGCTCAGCTGAACCCCTTCCGGCGCGGACGTCGAGGACGCCGCGCCCGCTCCGACCTACGGGTGAAAGGAGCGAGAGATGAGATTCATGCTGATGATGCACCTGAACCCGCGGCTCTTCGAGTCGCTGACGGAGGCGCAGCGCGGGGAGGTGTACCGCGGCCACGAGGAGCTGATCAGGATCGTCACCGAGTCGGGCGAGCTGGTCAGCACGGTCGCCCTGGCCGACCCGGCGAACACGGTCACGGTGCGGGTCCGCGACGGAGCGGCGGAGACCGTCACGGGCCCCCACCGGGAGGACGAGGAGTTCGTCTGCGGCTACTACCTCGTCGACTGCGACAGCACGGAGCGGGCCGTCGAACTGGCCGCGCTGATCCCGGACGCCCGCTATGCCCCCGTCGAGGTGCGGCCCCTCATGCACGAGGGCGGCCCAGAGTAGGCGACGGCGCGTAGGCGACGGCGGGCTGCCGCGTCTCAACGGAAGAACGCCTCCAGGACGGGGGCCAGGGCCTCGGGCTTGACGATGTGCGTCTGGCCTTCCAGCGTGTGGTGCTCGGCGTCGGGCAGGACCTCGGCCAGGCTCCTGACGCCGTTGCGCATCCAGGCCGGGCTCTTGCCGCCGCTGATGGCGAGCGCGGGCACCTTGACCGACGACCACGTGCCGGCCGGGATCGGGGTGCCGCGCTCGTACCGGGCGACGAACGCGGCGTCGTACGGCAGCGTGTGCGCGACGGCCTTGAGGCCCGGCCAGGCGGGCATGAGGCGCATCATGGCCACCACGACGCCGGGCAGGCCGACACCCCTGCGCATGAAGTAGCGCACCGCGTCGGCACGCCGGCCTTCGGCGACCAGCCTGCCGAGCTGCTCGGTGTAGTCGGCGGGGATCGGCGGGCGGGTGCCGTCGAGCACGAACGGCGGCTCGTAGACGGCGAGCTTCTCGACGGGCACGCCGCTCTCGACGGCGTCCAGGGCCAGGGCCGCGCCCGACGAGATGCCGTACAGGCACACGGGCGCACCGGCCTCCTCCACCACGGCGGCGAGGTCCTCGATCTCGCGCTGCGGGGCGAACGGCGCGGTGTCGCCGCTCTCGCCGCGCCCCCGGCGGTCGTAGGTGTAGACGGTGAAGTGCCGCGACAGGGCTTGGGCCAGCGGTGTGTTCGGGCCGGAGGCCCGGTGGCAGAGCGCCCCGTCCACGAGGACGACTGCGGGGCCCTGGCCCACCCGGTCGTAGGCGATCGTGGTGCCGTCCGTGGAAGTGACGGTGCTCATGGCATTCCTCCTTGTCGGTGTGGGCTCAACCCTTTCACCGACAAAAATAATTGTCAAGGGTGGAGGTATTCGCTCGAAGTCCTATTCTGTAACAGAATGTGTCCTTTTGAATGCGGACAGTAGTCATTTGGATGCGGGTGGGGGCCGCGTTGAGTTCGGCTTTTCGTCCCGTTAATTAACGGCGAATAGCGCAACGGCGGCATTGACGGCGGTTTGCATCGCATTTACCCGTAATGACGGCGCCATCGACGGCGTGGCGCGTCGCGTCAAGTCTCATTCAACCTCGGCGGTATTCGCTGATTTATGGAGGAATAGGTGCTAGCGTCCGTTTTGTACGAAAGTCGCGCATGAGGAGGGAAGCAATGGTTACTCCATTCGCCTCAGCCGGTTTCTCGACATGGTGCGGCCGCGGCCGCTGCGGCGGCGGCTGTCGCCGTCGATGGGGTGGCTGCGGTGGCGGCTGCCGTCGATGGGGTGGCTGCGGCGGCGGATTCCGCCGGTGGCGGTGGTGGTGGTAGAAAGGTCGAACGAGAGTCGGCGGGTCACCCATCGGCTCTCGTTCTCTAACCCCGGAGACCAGCCGGCGCTCGCGCCGGCGGTCTCCGTCCGCAAGACCTTCAGCGAATTCTGGCCGGGAACGCGCGGGCTCCGCTGGCTCTTCGGGGCCGGAGTGGTGCTCGCGGTCGTGGCGGCCCTGTGTGAAGTCGCCGCGATCGCCCTGTTCGGGCGCATCACCGACGAGGTCCTCGCCAAGGGGGACCTCGGCGCGTTCTGGACGCCGGCGCTGGCCTGGCTCGGCCTCGCCACCCTCGCGGGAGTGGTCTCGTTCGGCGGCGCCTACGCCACGGCGCTCGGCGCGGAACGCTTCCTGCTCCGGCTACGCGACCGCGTCTTCGCCCATCTCGAGACGCTGACGCCCGACTTCTTCGACAACCGGCGCCTCGGTGACCTGATGGCCAGGCTCACCGACGACATCGAGGCCATCGAGCAACTCGTCGGCTCGGGGCTGGTCAAGGCGCTGACGACCGTCGCCAGCGTGGTGTTCTTCGCCGGAGCCGCCTTCTACATCCGCTGGGACCTCGCCCTGGTGACCATGGCGTTGGTCCCGCTGTTCCTGCTCGTGTCGAAGTTCTTCGCCTCCAGATTCAGGACGGCCGCCGCCAGGGAGCGCTTCAGCAACGGCAGCATGAACAGCGTCATCGAGGAGGGCCTGGCCAACCAGTCCCTCGTCCAGGCGTACAACCGCCAGCAGGCGGAGGCGCGGCATCTGCACCGGGAGGGCCGCAACTGGTTGCGTGCCAACCTGACCCAGGCGTGGCTGGCGGGCATGTACAGCCCGGCCGTGCAGATCCTGGAGACCGTCTGCCTGATCGTCATCCTGGGCTTCGGCGCCTGGGAGATAGCGCAGGGCCGTCTCACCATCGGCGGCCTGCTCGCCTTCGCCGCGTACCTCGCCTACCTCTACCCGTCCGTCCAGAGCCTGGGAGAGCTCGCGCTCACCGTGTCCCAGGCGGCGGCGGGATCCGACCGCGTGATGGAGGTCCTGCGGGCCGAGCCCGCCGTGAAGGACCGTCCCGACGCCGTGCCGCTGGCCGGACGCAGCAGCGGGCGCGTCGAGTTCGCCCAGGTCGGCTTCACCTATCCGAACCGCAGGCGGCCGACACTGCAGAAGGTGTCGTTCACCGTCGAGCCGGGCGAACTGGTCGTCTGCACGGGTCCGAGCGGCGTCGGCAAGTCGACGCTGGCCAAGCTCCTGCTCCGGTTCTACGAGCCGACCACCGGCGCCGTCCTGCTGGACGGCGTGGACATCCGCGGCCTGACGCGGGAGTCGCTGCGCGCGAACATCACCGTGCTGCACCAGGAGAGCCTGCTGTTCTCGGGCACCGTCCGCGACAACATCGCCTACGGTCGGCCCGAGGCCACACTGGAGGAGGTCCGCGAAGCGGCGATCCTCGCCGACGTGGACGACTTCGTCTGCGCTCTGCCACAGAAGTACGACACGCCGATCGGCCAGCGGGGCAGGCTGCTGTCGGGCGGCCAGCGACAGCGCCTGGCCATCGCCAGGGCGATCCTGCGGGACGCCCCGGTGCTCGTCCTCGACGAGCCGATGACCGGCCTGGACGAGGAGACGGCCGCGCGCATCATGGAGCCGCTGCGGCGGCTCATGTCCGGCAGGACCACGATCCTGATCACCCACGACCTCAGACACGTTCCCGACACCGCCCGCCGGGTCGAGCTGCGACCGGTGCAGCCGAGGATCCCGCGGATCAGACTCAAACACGGGCCACCCGTGACGGCGTGACCAGGTAGCGGGCTCGACATGCCTTCGGGCAGGAGCCCGCTTTCCTGCGCTTTCTTTCTGGCGAGAGCGGCCGTTTATCGGCTGTGCCGTCCGACGTCGATGAATTTCTCGACAAAACGCGTTTGTGTGCATTCGTGGTGTTTACTCGGGTTTATTCCGTGCGTATAACCTCGCCAGCAATAGTTCCGAATGCCGTTTCTCGTGCATGTTCGAACGGCAGGCGGGCGCGGACGACGCGAAGATCGGTGTCCGCGCGCCTGGGCTGCATGTCCCTGATCGGTGGAGGGAGAACACACGTCTCTCGGTTCCGGACGGCGTATCGCGAGGGCTCTGGCCGCCGTCGGGCATAGAACAGGAAGACCGTTGAATCTGCAAATGTCAGGCCATTGTTACTCGGGCCGGCTGGGCGGGACAGGCGGAAAGGCGTCATTCATCGGCTCCTTCGAGGCGGAGCCGGGTGCGCTGGGCCGCGAACGACGGCGCGGCCACGGTGGTCACCGCGGCGCCCGCGGCGGCGCCGATCAGCGCGCGACGGCTCACGGGGGAGGAGTCCTGACGCATCGTGCTCCTTCGGAAGATCAGCCCAGCGACAGCCGGTCCAGGTCGGGTGCGGCCGCCGTGTCGTTGTGGATCTTGATCGTGTTGGCCCCCGCCCGCAGCGTGACCGGGACGGACATCGTGTACGGGGTGTTGTTGCCGACGCCGCTCACCTTCACCTCGACCGGCGTGCCGTCGTTGACGGTCACGAAGAACGAGCGGTCGCCGTTGACGGTGAAGTCGACGAAGAGCGTGTACTCGCGGGCCGTGTCGACGGTGACGTTCTCGAACAGCACGGACGCGTCGGGGCTACCGCCCAGGTTGCGCACCTTCTGCCCGCCCGAGCACGGCGAGCAGTTCGTGATACCCGAGCTGCCGAGCCGGTTGCGCGAGTCCTCGGCCTCGCGGACGAACACCCGGTCGGCAGGGCGCGTCCGCACCCGGAACTGCCTGGTGACCTGGTTCGGGCGTCCCAGCACCTGGAACGACGCGGTGATCGGGATGTCGGCCGGGCCGGCGTCCCGGCCAGGAGGCGAGGTGAGGGTCCAAGAGCCTTCCAGCGTCTGCCCGAGCCGCAGCGTGGCCGCCGTCACGGCCGGGCCCTCGACCGTCCAGCCCGCCGGCGCCACGGGGGCCAGGTTGACCTGGTCGAGCGCGTCGTCGACGTCCAGCCGCAGCTTCGCCGACACCTTGAGCGACTGCTGGCCGGGGCCGACCCACTGCAGCCCTGACGGGTCCACGGTCATCGTCGTCTTCGGGACGTCCGACGCCGGCGGCAGCGGCGCGACGGCGATCCGGTCGAGCCCCGGGCCGCGCTCGGCCGTGCTGGACAGCGTGATCGTGTTGGCGCCCGCGAGCAGCGGCACGGCCACGGCTGTGGCGGCCGGAACGTCCGGGTTGTCGCCGGTGATGGGCACCTCCACCGGCGTCGCGCCGTTGACGCTCACCGCCAGGGACGTGGCCGTAGCCGCGGTGTGGTCGAGTTCGAGCCGGTACGTCCCGGCCTCCGCCACCGTGACCTCGCGGTAGGTGACCGCGTTGCGCGCGCCGCCGCCGAGCCCCGTCACCCGGGCCAGGCCGGAGCACGCCGCGCACAGGTCCAGGCGGGCCGAGCCGCTCCTGGACTGCCGCTCAGCCTCCAGCGGCATGGCCGTCCCGAGCGACACCGGGTAGCCCGACGCCACCCCGATCTCGTCGATCTGGAGCTCCTGGTAGAAGTGGGGCGCCTGCGGGCCGGCCCACGTGTTCAGCACCTCCAGCTTCACGTACCGGGCCCGCTGCTCGCCCAGGTCGACGAACTGCACGCCGCGCGCGCTGCGCATCGCGCCGGTGCGCACCGGCTTGCCCCACCGCTTGCCGTCGTCGCTCACGTAGACCCGGTAGTCCTTGATCCGCGCCGAGTCCTCGGGACGGCCGAACGTCTCCCGCGCGTACGTCGGCGACCACTCGCGCTGGTTGACCGCGAGGTAGGCCGCCTTCCTGGGCTTGCCGAGGTCCAGCGTCAGCGACACGGGCAGCTTGGCGTCGGCGTCCCAGTAGTCCTGGAAGCCGCCGTCCACCAGCGCGCTCGCCGGATGCCCCGCGCGGGAGGACGACGCGGTCGCCTTCAGCGTGGACTGGTCGTAGAAGTGCTGTCGGCCGGACGTCTCGACCTTGAACACGGTGTCGTAGGCGTCCCACTTGGTGATGCCGAGGATCGTCAGGGAGCCGCCGGACTGGGAGAAGCGCATCCGCTCGCCCGTGCGCAGGTCCGTCACCTTCGTCACGTGGTAGCCGTTGTCGCGCAGCCGCACCAGATCCGTCCGCGGCCTCGTGACCACGTGCACGTACTGGACCTTCGCGCCCCGCTCCACGGTGACCACCCCGTGCGCGCCGTCGTTCCAGAAGCCCGGCTGCATGCCGCCGTACATGTAGCCGCCGCCCTCAGTGCCCTGCAGCGACGACCGGATCGGCGGCACCCATCCGGCCATGAAGTCGTTGAACTGCTCCTGCTGCGGCGGGAACCGGCCGTTCACCATCGGCGTCTCCGCCATCAGCGACTTCATGGACGAGCCCGCGTTCGTGACGTACCGGCCGGTGCTGAGCCGGAAGTCGACCGGGTGGCTGCCGCCGTCGTACCACCAGTCGCCGGTGGTCGGCAGCTTGTAGTCGGCCTCGGTCAGGCGTGGCATCGGCGTGAACGCCGCCTGCGGATAGTCGTAGGACGGCGTCATGCCGGTCTTCTGCTCGTTGCTGACCGTGTCCATGATCGGGGTGTCCTCGTTGTTGTTGCTCAGCAACCAGGACGGGCGCCTCTCCCGGATCTGCTCGTAGAGCCGGTTCTGCTCCCAGTACTCGTTGTCGTTGTCGATCCAGAACCCGGCCAGGTCCGGGTAGTCCTCCATGACCTCGACGAACAGGTCGTAGCTGAACTGGCCGAAGCCGTTCCTGGTGGTGAGGTCCACCTGCCGGCCCTTGTACGCCGAGTAGGCGGCGGAGTCGAGCGTCTCCACGCCCTGCTCCTTGTGCCACTGCGGGTCGTCCGTCATGTAGAGGATGACCCGCACGTCCTTCGCCTTCCCGGCCTTGACCAGCTCGCCGAGCAGGTCGCGCCGCGTGGCGCAGCTGCCCGGGATCTTCGACGGCCACGGGCGCGCGTAGCCGAGCCTGCTGTGGAAGGTCGCCAGCACGATGTAGGACGCGCCCAGCTTGCGGGCCTCGTCCACCCAGTAGTCGGGGGTCCAGCCGCCCTCGGTGACGTCCCGCTCCCAGGCGGCGCAGTCGAGGTGCCTGGGCGCGGTGAACATGCCCCAGTGCAGGAACAGGCCGGCTGTGGAGTTCCGCAGCCACTGCTGTCGCGGGTGTTCGACCTCGGCGGTGGCGACGGTCGCGGTCAGGGTCGCGGTCAGGGCGAGGAGAAGGGCGAAGCAGACGGAGAGGGCTCTGGAGGGGGTGCGGCGCTGCATGGCGATCGCTCTCTCGTTGGGCTGACTGGGGGGTTGGTGCCAACAAGACTGATCTCTTCAGACATCCGATGAATACATCAGCTGTGATCGCGAGTCAACCCGCTTGCTCTAGAATGGGGGGAACTCATCGGATGACTTGCGTCGCCGTCGGGACGGGTGTGGGGTTGGCAGTCCGGCCGACCTCTGGAGGGCTGAACCAGCATGCGCCACCTCGGCATCCTCGCCCACAGCACGGAGGGCGCGGCGCTCTGCTTCCTGACCTATTGCCAGGAGGGTTTCCGCAGGCTCGGCCGCCACGACCACCCCGACGTGACGCTCGACTACATCGCCTTCGGCCGCAGCATGCCCGCCTGGGACGCGGGCGACCACGACACCGTACGGGCGACGCTGGCGGTCAGCGTGGACCGCCTCGCCCGCGCGGGCGCCGACTTCTTCGTCTGCCCCGACAACACCGCCCACCTCGCCCTCGAACGCCCGGGGCCCGACCTCGCCCTCCCGGGCCTGCACCTGCCCGAGGTGGTCGCGGATCAGGCCGCGCGCGACGGCCGTACCCGCGTCGGCGTGCTCGGTACCAGGTACACCATGGACGGCCCCCTCTATCCGCGCGCCTTCGCCGACCGGGGCATCGCCGCCGAGCTCCCGGAGCCGGACGAGCGGCACACCATCAACAGGATCATCTTCGACGAGCTGGTGAACGGCGTTTTCACCGAGAGCTCCCGCCGGGAGTACGTCCGTGTCATCGACGGGCTCGCCGCGCGCGGCTGCGACGCCGTCGCCCTGGTGTGCACGGAGATCCCGCTCCTGGTGACACCGGACGTCTCTCCGCTCCCCACCCTGGACTCGACCCGCCTCGGAGCGACGGCCGCCTACGACGTCGCGGTCGGCGCCCGCCCCCTGCCGACCTGGCGAGGCGGCCCGCCGACCCCCTGACGGGCGACGCCCGCCTTTACGTAGGCGCTTACCGAGGGTGTTTAACCTGGTTTACCTACCGGTAGTGTTGCTTGATCGCGACGTGCGATACGTTGGGGAGGGTGATGACCGACATACCCGACATCCGTGCCGTCCGACCGTCCCGACGTCCGGGAGCGCTGTGACTTCCCCCTTCGAAGCGCTGCGCGGAAGCGGCGACGAAGAGCTTGACCGGCTGCTGGAGCAGTTCCAGGGAGAGGTCTCGGAGCTGGAACAGCTCCAGGGACGGATCGCCGAGATCCGCGGCCGCGGTGAGGCGGCGCAGGGACGCGTCACCGCCGAGGTGTCGCAGACCGGAGCCCTCGCCGGCCTCACCCTCGACCCGCGCGCCATGCGGCTGGGCTCCGACGAGCTGGCCGAGGCCATCCTCCAGGCGGCCGGCGAAGCGGCCCGCGACGCCGAGCGGCAGACACAGGAGCTGATGACCCCCTTCATCGCCGGCACCCTGCTGGACTCGCCCCTGCCGCCGTCCCAAGGCGAACGATGAGGGGATCCCTCCAGCAGTGGGGGGCTGGAGGGCCGGTCGAGCGCCGTTGAGCTACAGACCCGGCCGCGTCGCGATCTACGGCGCCGGGGTGGTGGGCATCGCGGCGTTCGTCTACAAGATGCTCGCGGTCGAGTACCCCGACGGCGACCCCGAGCGCGCCCGCCAGGCCCGCGACGTGTGGAACCGCCTCGCAGACCGCCTCGAACAGAGCCCGAACAACACCTACCCGTCCGCCGAGGCGGTCTGGAAGAAGAACGGGGGCGAACCCGTAGAGGCCTTCAAGAAGGCGGTGACCCCCGGGCTCTACCCGCTGCCTCCCGCGGTGAGCTTCCCCGGCCGCCTCGCCCTCGCCTGCCGCCGCAACGCCCGGGCGTGCGACGCGTACGCCGAACTGGTCGAGCAGGCCCAGCACGCCTACTGGACCGCCGCCATGGCGAACTTCGCCAGCTTCATCTTCATCACCACCTTCCCGTGGCAGCACGTGGTCGCCAGCAAGATAACGGAGTTCCTGATCCGGCGAGCACAGGCGAAACTCCTCGCCAAGCTGCTGGAACACAACGTCGCGAAGATCGTCCTGACCATGCTGTCGGAGGCCGCCATCGGCAGCACGTTCTTCGCCGTCGGCGACGTGACGGCGGTGGCGGGCGTCAAGAAGTGGCGTGGCGAGGACCCGGGCTCGTTCGGCGACAACGCGAAGCAGGCGCTGAAGGAGTGGACCGCCTCGATGGCGTTCTACGGCGTGTCGGACGCGGTCGCACCCGCCCTCAAGAATCTGCACCCCGAGCTGCAGAACTTCCTGGGCCGGCTGGCCGGAGGCTCGATCGGCTACGGCCCCACGTACGACGCCCTGAACGGCGAGAGCGGCTGGGACCTCGTCCCCACCTGGAAGCAGACCCTGGGCAGGGTCCTCCTGTACTTCACCATGGCCCACAAACCGCCCGGCTGAGGAGTGATCCCCTATGACCGCACCACCGGAGCCGCCGGAGCGGCCGGAGTCCGTCACGGTCTCGCCACACGGCGGGACCTACGACACCCTCTGGCACATCGCCGAGGAGCTCTTCGAGGACGGCTCGCTCTGGCCGCGCATCTACGCCGCGAACCGCGACGTCCTCGACGACCCCGACGCGATCCGGCCGGGCATGACGCTCCGCCTGCCCATGGAGATCTACCCCGACCACCTCAGGTCCGTCGCGCACGTCTTCGACGTCGAGAGAGGCGAGCTCGCCGCCGCCGTCAGGCAGGCGGCGGAGGAGCTGAACGCCATCGGCGACTTCTGGGGCGGTGACAAGCTGGGAACCGACTTCTTCAAGGGCCAGGGCGGCGGCACGGGCTACGAGGCGGTCTCCGGCCGGGTCATGGAAGGCGTGGAAGCCCTGCTGGAGGCGCACGAGGACGTCCCGGCCCGCCTGCGTCTCATGGCCGACCGGGTTCAGGTCGCCGACTGGGACAGCGTCGCCGCCGTCCTGTCCGCCATCCCGGAGCCCGACGAGGACCGCCCGGTGTGGGGGGAGTCCTGAGCACGCGGGTCACAGCTGGTCGTAGACGAGCAGCCCGTCGTCGCGGAGGCGGGCTCCAGAGGTCGGCTGGTGGTCGCTGAGCCCTCCGTCGTGCGCCAGGTGCAGCACGTGCGCGTGCCGGGCCAGGACGGCGAAGTCGGCGATGAGCTGCCGGTGGCAGCGCCACCACACGGCCTCGGCGCACATCACCGCCGTGCGGGCCGTGGCCGCCTGCCGCAGCAGCTCGTCCATGGCGGCGACGAAGTCGGGGTGGCGGGTGTACCCGGCGTACCCGCGGAAGGAGGTGTTCCTCCAGAAGACGTCGGGCGAGTCCGGCGCGGCCTCGCGGAAGCCGCCCAGCCTCTTCTCCCACCGGTAGTCGAGCCCCGCCGCCGGCATCCACCTGCTCAGGGCGTCCCGGCCGGCGTCCGGGTTGCGCCGGCTGCCGGGAGCGGTCCGGACGTCGACGACGGCCTGCACGCCGGCGCCCCGCAGGAGGTCGGCCAGCTGCTCGCGGGTGGCGAGGCCGTGCCCGAACGTCACCAGAGTCGTGGAGCCGCGCTGCTCCCGTGCCTGCATGCGACCGAGCCCCCTCTCCGGGATGCGTGTCACCCGGTCAGGGGAGTTTCGCGACGGTGAGGAGGGCGGCGGAGTCCTCCAGCGCCTCCAGGCTGTGGCGGGACGGCGGCACCGTCAGGAAGTCCCCGGCCATCCCGTCCCAGGAGTTGTCGCCGCTGCGCAGCCGGATCCGTCCGTGCAGCACGGTGAGGGTCGCCTCGCCGGGGTTCTCGTGCTCGGCCATCGACGTGCCCGCCGTCAGGACGATGAGAGTCTGGCGCAGGACGTGCTCGTGGCCGCCGAAGACGGTCTCGGCGCTGCGCCCGGTCGAGGAGGCGGCGGCGCGCTTCAGATGCTCCCGCACGAGCGCGTCCAAGGAGATTTTCTGCATGCGACCGAGTCTGTCAGGAGCCCGGATCCGCGCCCCGGATCCCGACGCGTGACACGAGGTCCTTCCTGATCATCGGAGGCGGCCCGGTGGTAACAGCCCGGCCACGACAGGCGGAATATCACGATTAAGAGGTGATAATCCTGTCCTGCCGTCGGCAGGCCGGGGCTGGAGAGGGCGGGGGACGGGATGGCCGGGAGTTCCAGGGCGGTCGGGGTGACCGTGGCGCGGGTCGCCGCCGTCGTCACGGCGGTGGTGTCCCCGATCCTCGCGGTGGCCGCGTTGATGATCTTCGAAGGGCTGCCCGAGGAGTGGCAGCCCGCGATCATCGCCACCCCTCAGACGGCCGCCGCCCTGACGTTCCCCGCGGTCGGCGCCTTCCTCCTCTTCCAGCGGCCCTGGCTCAACATGGCGTGGCTGATGTGCGGCGGCGGCCTGGCGGGCGGTGTCAGCGACTTCACGCAGGCGCTGATGCTCCGCGTCGCCGCCGACGGCGACATCGTCACGGCCGGATACCTGCGCTTCCCCGGCCAGGTCGGCTGGGCGGCGTGCGGCCTGACACTCACCATCCTGGTGCCGCTGTACTCGCCCGACGGCCGGCTGCCGTCCCCGCGCTGGCGTCCGGCCGTGTGGCTGGGCACGGCCGCCCTCACGACCGAGATGCTCCGCGCGATCATCCGCCCGGACCCGCCCGCCGCCGGCTACCCGTTCCCCGTCGTCATCCACAACCCCCTGCAGCTCCCCGCGCTCGCGCCGTACAACGACGCCGTCTCCACGGTCGCGTGGACGGCCATCTACGTCTCGATGGCGGTGGCGGCGCTCTCCCTGGCCCTGCGCCTGCGGCACGCCGACCCGGTCGGCAGACGCCAGATCGGCTGGCCGCTGTTCGCGTTCACCGGGTACATCGTGTTCCTGGTCGTGGGCGCGTTCGCGGCCCAGCTGGCGTGGCTCGCGATCGCCTGGGCGGCGCTCATCCCCGTCGCCGTCGCGTTCTCGGTGATGCGCTACCGGCTCTACGGGATCGACACCGTGATCAGCCGGGCCTTCGTGGCGGCCGGGCTGCTGGTCGTCGTCAGCGCCGTCTACATCGGCGTCGGCGCGGTGTCGAGCCTGCTGGTCTCCGGCTACGACCAGGTCGCCGGGCTCGCGTCCGCGCTGTTCGCGGGGGCGTCCTTCCAGCCGCTGCGGCGCGCGCTGCAACGGGCCGTCGACCGCCTGCTGTACGGACGCGTCGGCGACCCCCGCGTGCTCGCCGAGCGGCTGACCCAGGCGGTGCGCAGGGGCGACCCGGCCGAGGCGCTGACGTCCGTGGTGAGCGTGCTGCGCGACGGTCTCGCCGTCGAGGGCGTCGCCGTGGAGGTGGCCGACGGCAAGCCCCGGTACGTCGAGAACGGGCGGGTGGGGGACGCCGCCCGGGAGGTGCCGCTGGTCTGGCACGGCGAACGGGTCGGCCGCCTGCTCGTCGGCCCGCCCGGCCCGCGCCGCTTCCCCGCGGCGCACGACGAGCGGGTGCTCGCCACGCTCACGCCGTACGCCGCCGACGTCGCCCACGCCGTCCGCATGGCCGCGGACCTGCAACGTTCCAGAGAACGCATCCTGACCGCCCGGGAGGAGGAACGCCGCCGCCTGCGGCGCGACCTGCACGACGGGCTCGGCCAGACCCTGTCCGGCATGGCCATGGCCATCAACATCGCCCGCAGCACGCTGAAGAACTCACCCGACTCGACCGACGCCCTGCTCCAGGACCTGCGCTCCGGCATGGACGCGGTCACCGGCGACATCCGCGAACTCGTCTACGGCCTGCGCCCGCCTGCCCTCGACGACCTCGGCCTGGCCGGCGCGGTCCGGGAACTGGCAGGACAGTCCGCCGAGGTGGAGGTCGAAGGGGATCTGTCGGCGCTGCCGGCGGCCGTGGAGGTGGCCGTCTACCGGATCGTCCAGGAAGCCCTCACCAACATCCGGCGCCACGCCCAGGCGACCCGGGGGCGCATCACCCTCCAGCGTGACCGGTCCGCCCTGCGGGTGCAGGTGAGCGACGACGGGCGCGGCCTCCCCGAGGCACGCCGCTCGGGAGTCGGCCTCACCTCGATGCGCGAGCGCGCCGCCGAACTCGGCGGCATCTGCGTCGTCACCGGCGAACCGGGGAAGGGCACCCGCGTCGAGGTCATGCTGCCCCTTCCCGCCTCCGAGACGTCCCAGGCAACGGACGAGAGCCGCGCGCAGATCACAGATGGCTCCCCGCTGAGCGGGTTCAGGCGGCGTTGAGGGCGGTGGTCGGGTGGAGTCGTGCGGCTCGCGCTGCCGGGTAGAGGCCGGCCAGCACGCCGACGGCCAGGGTGGCGGCGACGGCTCCGCCGATGGACCAGAGCGGGATCACCGGCGTCCAGCCCTGAACGAGGGCGAAAGCCGCTGTGGCGACCGCTCCCAGCGCCGCGCCCGCACCGCCGCCCAGCGCTGACAGCAGCAGCGACTCGGTGAGGAACTGCAGCCGGATGTCGCCCTTACGAGCGCCCAGGGCGCGGCGCAGGCCGATCTCCTGCCGCCGCTCCAGCACAGAGATGATCATGGTGTTGGCCACGCCGACGCCGCCGACGAGCAGCGCGACCGCGCCGAGGCCGAGCATGAGCGTGGTCATGCCCTCGTCGGTGGCCGCGCGGGCGGCCAGCGCGTCCGACGGTCGGCTGATCTTCACGACCTCGGGTGACCCTGGGCTGACCGTGCGGGCCAGGACGTCACGTACCGCTGCCACGGCGTCGTCACGAGAGCGTTCGAAGATCATCGTGGGGTGGCCGTCGAATCCGAGGTGGTGCTGCGCGGCGGTGAAGCCGACGAGGGCCACCCGGTCCAGCTCGGGGACGAGCTCGACGGGGGCGAGCACGCCGACGACCACGAACCAGCGGTCGCCGATGAGGATCTTCTCGCCTGGGCCGAGGACGCCGAGCCGTTCGGCGGCCACCGCGCCGAGCACGGTGGTGGGCAGACGCTCGCCGGCCGTGGTCAGCCAGGTGCCGGAGCGCACCCGGCCGCCCAGCGCCCTGAGCAGGTCGAGTCTGGCCGCCTGCACAGCCACTCCGGCAGTGCGCTCCTGCGGGACGACGTCGCTGCGCCTGACCGAGGCGTCGACGTCGCCGGTCGCGGTGGCCTGCTGGACTGGGCCGACAGCGCGGACCATGGCCACGGCCTGCTTGGGCAGCTTGGCGTCCTCGCCGAGCGCGGTCTTGCCCGCCTGTATGGTCAGCAGGTTAGTACCGAGCCGGTCCAGCTGGGCGAGCAGGTCGGCGCGGCTCGACAGGGACAGCCCGATCACCGCGACCATGGTGGCGATGCCGATGGCGATGCCGAGCGCGGACAGCACCACCCTGGCCCGCCTGGAGCGCAGCCCGCCGGCCCCGGTGCGCAGGATGTCGACCGGCCTCACGAGTCGCTCACGATCTGGCCGTCGCGCATCCTGATCCGGCGTGGCAGCGACGCGGCGATCTCGTTGTCGTGCGTGATGACCACGACGGTCGTCCCCTCCCGGTGCAGCTCGTGCAGTAGCTCCATGACGACCTGGCCGGAGGCGGTGTCGAGGGCTCCGGTGGGCTCGTCGGCCAGCAGCAGGGCGGGCCGGCCGACGACCGCCCTGGCGATGGCGACGCGCTGCTTCTCGCCGCCCGACAGCTGATGCGGCCGGTGATCGAAGCGGTGCGCGAGCCGTACCCGCTCCAGAGCCTCTCGGGCCCTGACGCGGCGTTCGCGCAGCGGGACGCCCGCGTAGAGCAGGCCCTCTGCCACGTTGTCCACGGCGCTCAACCCGGCCGAGAGGTGAAAGTGCTGGAAGACGAAGCCGATATGGCCGGCTCGCAGCGTCGACAACGCCGCGTCCGACAGCGTGCCCACGTCGTGTCCCGCGACGTGGACGCCCCCGCTGCTGGCCCGGTCCAGAGTGCCGACGATCTGCAGCAGCGTCGACTTGCCTGACCCGGAAGGGCCGACGACGGCCGCCAGCTCACCCTCGTCCACGCGCAGGCTCACCCCGCGCAGCGCGTGGACGTCCCCGGGGTAGCTCCTGGTCACGTCGGTCAACTCGATGACGGTGCTCACTCCTTGGCCACCCCGACCTCCATGCCCTCGCGCAGCCCTGCGCCGCTGACCTCGATCAGCCCGTCGGCGGTCATGCCCGGCTCGACCGCGACGACGCGGACCTTGCCGTTCTCCACGACCTGTAGGCCGTAGCCGCCCTCGCGCAGCGCCACCACGGCCTCCACCGGTACGGCGAGCACTCCGGCGCGGCGTTGGATGACGAAGGTGACGCTGACCGTGCCCGATGCCTTGCCGCGGAAGGCGATCTCGACGGTGAGGTTCTCGTCTTCGCCTTTCGGCCGGGTGACAGCGCTCACCCGACCGGCCATGGACTTTCCGGAGGACAGGGCGATCTCGACCTTCTTTCCCTTGCGCGCCAGTTTCTGGTCGGCCGGGTCGAGTTCCACCCTGATGACCGGTGTGGCCGAGGCCACGGTCAGAACCGGCTCCTCGCCGCCCACCCTGTCCGCCAGGCGCGCGTCGGCCGCGACGACCCGGACGGGGCCTGGCTGGAAGACCACGTCACCCTGTCTGATCACGCCGTCGGGTGCGATGAACCCTCTCGCCTTCTGCAGCGACTTGACCGCGGCGACGGTGTGCGGACCGTAGCCGCGCTCGGTCACGGTCGCGAAGCCGAGCGCGCGCAGGTTCTGCTGGAGTTGCAGCACGTCAGGGCCCTGCGCCCCGGCGGAGAGCTTGCGGAACATCGGCGTCCTGCCGTACAGCAGCAGCACCGGCCTGGCGTCCACGTCATACAGGCGCTGGCCCAGCCGTACCGTCCTGCCCTCGACGGCGGCGGTGGTCAGCGTGCCCGCGACCGGGTGCCTGATCTCGCGCCGGTGGGCGTAGTCGAGCGAACCGTCGACGGTCTTGCTCCGCATCAGGTCTGACTTGGTCACCTTGGCGATCGCCGGCGGCCTGTTGGGCGGTGCCGGTGCGGTGGACGCGCAGGCCGTCAGGGCCGCCGTGGCCGCGATCAGCACCACGACGGCTCTCACTGGTCGGACCCGTCGGGCAGCAGATCCTTACACGCCTGGCGGGCCCGCTCGTAGGCGGGGGAGTCGACGTCGAACGCCGGGTTGGCCGGGTTCGGGTCGCCGCCGGGGATGACGGCGTTGCCCTCCTTCTTGGGGTTGGCGAAGGCGGAGACGCCGTTGTCGCGCATGCACTTGGCGTGCTTGAGCAGCGCTTCGTAGAGCTTGGCCGGGTCCTGCTTGGGCGCGAGCGCGTCGGCGGCGTTCATCAGGTCCATGCAGGCGCGCATCGCCTTGGTGAGCTTCTCCTGGCCGGCCCGCAGGTTCGAGCCCTTCTGGAGTTCGCGTTGGATGTCCTGGATGCGGTCCCAGTCGGGGTGGCCACTGAGCTTGGGGTCGGGCCAGTCCTGCAGCCCGTTCTGGCGCATGCACCGCACATAGGCGAGCTGGGCGTCGTAGAAGGCGCCCTTGCCCTCCTTGGCCGCGGGCTTGGTGGTGGCAGACGCGGCACTCGGTGAGCCCGCACTGAGGATCTCGCCACCGGTCGGCTCCTGGCCGCCGCCCCCGCAGGCGGCCAGGGCGAACACAGGTACGACGAGCAGCGCGATGGTGGTCTTCTTCGGCATGCCGACCACCGTGCTGGCCTGATGTGGTGAACCATCTATGACTCTGTGATGAGTAGGTAACAGTCGCCTTTGTTACACGTTGGTAGAAAAACCGGGCAATGGTCATCACGCGCGGTTGGCAGCGTGGCCGCCATGAAGAAGATCTACCTCGCCGCCGCCGCGGCGCTCTGCCTGGGCGCGCTGATGCCCGCGGTTCCGGCCGCCGCCGAAGTGACATGGGGGAAGTGCCCGCCGGACCCGCCCTACCCCCCTGCGGCCAAGGGGATCACGTGCGGCAAGGTCACGGTGCCCGTCGACTGGTCCCAGCCGGACGGCGAGAAGATCGAGATCTTCGTCTCGCGGAGCAAGGCGCGAAAGACGAAGATCGGGACGCTGATCACCAATCCCGGCGGTCCCGGCAACCCGGGTGCGACCCCGGTCATGATGGCCGGAGAGGAGTTCCCCGACGAGGTGCTCGACAGCTTCGACATCATCGGCTTCGACCCGCGCGGCGTCGGCCGCAGCAGCGGCTTGGAATGCGAGGCCGGCCCCATCACACCACCGACGACCAGCAAGGAGTTCGCCGCCCTCGTCGCCACGAACCGCACGTTGGGCCAGAGCTGTCGCGAGAAGACCGGCGCGCTCTTCGACCACCTCGACACCGGCTCCGTCGCACAGGACGTGGAGGCGATCCGCCAGGCGCTCGGCGAGGAGAAGATCAGCTTCCTCGGTCAGTCCTACGGCACGCTCATCGGCCAGCAGTACGCGCAACTCCACTCGGAACGGCTGAACAGCCTCGTCCTCGACAGCGTGATCGACCACAGCATCAAGGACCCGGCCGAGCTGCTGCGCGACGGCGCGGCCGAGGCCGAGCGGGCGCTCAAGAAGAGCCTGCGCACGACCGTCGCGACCCTGTTCGCCAGGGCGGACCAGGGCGCCCTCACGCACAAGGGAAAGAAGGTCACCCCGCAGATGCTGACCGATCTGCTCAACGGGTACCTGACGGTGGGCGGCACCTCCGAGCTGGACAGCAGCCTCAAGGCGCTGGCCACCGGCAAGGGCCAGGTCCGCTGGCTGGACTCCGGCGGGGACATCATGTTCAGAGCCACCTGGTGCCAGGACTTCAGCGCGACCTTCAAGAACTTCACGGACTATCGGACGGCGATGGCCGAAGCGCGCAAGGTCGCCCCCTACGTCAGGGGCAACAGCCAGGCGATCAACTTCGTGCTCGGCTGCCAGGGCTGGCCGGCCAAGGTCGCCAACCCGCCGGCCGCGCACTCCTTCACGGGTGTGCCCACGCTGGTCGCCAGTCATACGGTGGACCTGGCCACCCCGCACACCTGGGCCACCCGCGTCCATCGGCGCATCCCCGGCTCGAAACTGCTCACGATGGAAGGCACCGGCCACATCACCTACGCCCGGATGTGCCTGACCGCGCCCAAGCAGTGCATGAAGCGTAAGATCACCGGCTTCCTGCTCACGGGCAAGGTCACGGGCACCACCTGCGGTAACTGATACTCGATAGAGCCATGGCCCACGTACTGATCATTGAAGACGACCCGTCGGTGCGCGACAGCATGGAGCTCGTCCTGCGCCGCCACGGCCACGACGTCCTCGCCGCCGCCACCGGCGAGGCCGGACTCGGCCTGCTGAAGGACAAACCCGATCTCGTGGTTCTGGACCTCATGCTCCCGGGACTGGACGGGTTCGAGGTCTGCCGCCGCATCCGCGCCGCCGGGCCGATCCCGGTCATCATGCTCACCGCACGGGGCGACGACTTCGACGTGGTCGGCGGTCTGGAGGCGGGGGCCGACGACTATGTGGTCAAGCCGGTGACCGGGCGGGTGCTGGAGGCCAGAATCCGGGCGGTGCTACGGCGGGCGGAGCCGGTCACCCGCCCCGCTCACCAGGACGACTTCGGCGACCTGGTGATCGACAGGGCCGCGCTCACCGTCACCAGGAAAGGCACCAGGATCGCGCTGCCGCCGACCGAGCTGCGGCTCCTGCTGGAGCTGTCGGCCGCGCCCGGCCGGGTCTTCAGCCGCGAACTGCTGCTCGAGCTGGTCTGGGATCACGACTACCTGGGCGACTCCCGGCTGGTCGACGCGGCCGTGGGGCGTCTGCGCGCCAAGATCGAGGAGACTCCGGGGAGTCCGCGGCACATTCAGACCGTGCGCGGCTTCGGGTACCGGTTCGACCGATGAGGGTCGGTGGACTGCGGGCCCGCATGGTGGTCGTCTTCGTGCTGGTCTCGGTGATCAGCTCGGTGACGGCGACCGTGCTGATCTACCGCCAGTCCCGAGATTTCATGCTTCAGCGGACGCAAGACGCCGTCATGGAGAGCTTCCGAGCCCGCGTCACCGCCCTGGCCCGCGAGTTCGACCTTCCTCCCGACCAGGCCGCGCTACGCCGCTTCGCGCAGTCGGTCTCGCCTGCCGTACGCGATGGTGTGGTCATCGCCCGTTACGGCGGTCTCACGGCCGCCTCCGACGCGGCCGCGGACCGCGCGCGGATCACAACCGCGCTCCACGCGGCCGTCTCCGACCGTGCAGAGCTGAGCTGGCAGCGGGTGGAGTACGGCGAGCAGCCGTGGTTCGTCGTCGGCGCCCCCGTCACCTTCGAGCCGTCGGGCAAGGTATCCGGGCTGGAGATCTACGGCATCGTCCCGTTGTCCGACGAAGAAGCGGACACTGCGCTGCTGCTCGAGGCGGCCAGAAACGGCATGATCATTGTCGCCGTCGCCGCCATCCTGATGGCGTTGCTCGCCGCCCGCGCGGTGCTCCAGCCGGTGCGCGACCTCGGCAGGGCCGCTCGCCACCTGGCGGAGGGAGCGCTGCACAGCCGGGCCGTACCGCGCGGCTCGGACGAGCTCACCGACCTGACCCACACCTTCAACCAGACGGCGGCGGCGCTGGAGCGGACCATGGGCGAGCTGCGCGAGCAGGAGGCCCGGGCCCGCCGGTTCGTCGCCGACGTCTCCCACGAGCTGCGCACCCCGCTGGCGGCCATGGCCATGGTCACCGAGGTGCTCGACGAGGACGCCGCAGCCCTTCCACCCGACAGCGCCCGCGCGGCCCGTACCGTCAGCGCCGAGGTCACCAAACTCACCCGGCTCGTCGAGGACCTCATCGAGATCTCTCGCTTCGACGCCGGCGCGGCCGCACTCAACCTCGCCGACCTCGACGTGGACGAGGCGATCAAGGCGACGCTCACCGCCCGCGGCTGGCGCGACCTGCACCTGGAGCTGCCGCCGGGCATCCGGGCCCGTCTTGACCGCCGCCGCCTGGACGTCATCGTGGCCAACCTCGTCGGCAACGCGTTGCGGCACGGTGTCCCTCCGGTGTCGGTACGGCTCCGCGCCGACGGCGACCGGTTGGAACTCGAGGTGGCCGACCGAGGACCCGGCCTGGACGACGAGGCGATCAGGCATGTCTTCGAGCGCTTCTACAAGGCGGATGCCGCACGCACCCGCTCCGAAGGCAGCGGCCTGGGGCTGGCCATCGCCCAGGAGAACGCCCGGCTCCACGGAGGTGAGATCACGGTCGCCAACCGAGGCGGCGCCGTCTTCACCGTCCGCCTGCCGATCGAGGAACCACGATGAGACGACTCGCCCTGCTGGCCGTCCTGGCCGTGCTGACTGGATGCGGCATCACGCCCACCGGCGTCCAACGAGGCGGCGAACCGCCCACCGGGATCAGCAACGGCATGCGCCTCTACTTCGTCTCCGACTCCGGCCTGCGCGGAGTCGCCAGGCACAACCGCCAACTGCGCAACCTCGACGACATCGTCAAGCTGCTCCTCGCCGGTCCCGACGCCGCCGAGCAGCGCACCGGTCTGTCCACGCTCGTCTACGTCTCCGGCTCCTTCCACACGTCGGCGGCGAAGAACTCGGTCACGCTCAAGCTGGCCCGCGATCAGAAGGCCGACTGGATGGCCACGGGCCAGCTGGTGTGCAGCCTGGCCAGAGGGCATGCCGTGCTCAAGGGCAGCAGGCCCGACCATGTCCAGGTCACCATCGTCACCGGCAAGCGCAGCGCCGGCCCGTACCGCTGCCCGCAGTTCCTGTCCACTGAATGAGCACGGCGGGCGGTGTCGGCCGACCGGGCTCAGGCGTGGACGCTGTCCATGAGGGCCAGGTAGCCGTCCTCCAGGGTGGGGTCGGCCGGCCGGGCGGCGGGGTCCGGCGGTGCGGACGCCACGATCCGGTAGCGCATCCCCGCGCCTTCCGGCAGGGCCGACACGACCCGGCCGCCAGTGGGGGCGGCGCCCGCGGTGGTCACCGTCCAGACCCGCTGGTGGGCGTGGGAGACCAGGCCGGCCACCGAGCCCTGGAACGCCAGGCGGCCCCTGGCCAGGACCGCGAGGTGCTGGCAGGTCTGCGCGACGTCGTCCACGATGTGCGTGCTGAGCAGGACCGTGCGGTTCCCGGCCAGCTGCGACAGGAGCATGCGGAACCGGATCCGCTCCTCCGGGTCGAGCCCCGTGGTCGGCTCGTCCACGACCAGCAGGCGGGGGTCGGCCAGCAACGCCTGGGCGATGCCGACCCGGCGCAGCATGCCGCCGGAGAAGCCCTTGAGCCTGCGGTCGGCGGCGTCGGAGAGCGCGACCAGCTCCAGCAGCTCGCTGATCCTGCGCCGCCGCTCCGGCCTGGAGTGCAGCCCCTTGAGCAGGGCGATGTAGTCGAGGAAGCGGCGGGCGGTCAGGTCCGGGTAGACGCCCAGGTCCTGCGGCAGGTAGCCGAGCGTGCGCTGGACGGCCAGCCGCCCCTCCGCGGTCGCGAGGTCGTGACCGCCGACGAGCACCCGGCCCGAGGTGGGCCTGAGCAGCCCGGCCAGGATGCGCATGAACGTGGTCTTGCCCGCGCCGTTCGAGCCCAGCAGGCCGTAGATGCCGGTGGGGACGTCGAGGTGGAGATCGTCCAGGGCGCGTGCGCCGTCCTTGTAGGTCTTGGTCAGGCCGGTGACTTCGATGCGCATGTCAGGACTCGCTTCGGGACGCGTGGAGACGGACGACGGACAGCAGGGCCACCGTGAGCGCGACCATCAGGCCCACCCACAGCAAGGCGACGGCCGGGGTGGCCTCGGGGCGCAGGAAGTCGAGCACGGCAGGAGGGTCTTCCGCATATTCGAGGTCGCCGGGCAGGTACTCGAGCGAGCGCGGGGCCACCGCGTTAATGACGTACTCGCCGGTCGCCGTGAGGATCGTGTGCGACAGGGTGGGCAGCATGTCCTTCGGGATGAGGTTGCCCCAGAACCAGTAGGCCACGAACAGGACGCGGAACACCATCGGCGGCACCAGCAGCGGCCCCGCGAACGCCAGCGCGCCGACGAAGAGCAGCCCCGGCAGGACGGACCCCAGGAAGAACAGCGTCGCCCAGCCCAACGCCGAAGGCTTCCCCTCGACGACCACGTAGAGCAGCACCCGGCCGAAGTAGGCCAGGGCGTACGGCACAGCGGTCGCCGCGCACGCCCCCAGATACCTCCCCACCAGCCGCGCGGTCCGGCCGGTCGGCGTGGCGTCCAGGATCGAGTCGACGCGCAGCAGCCGGTCGCGTTGCGGCCGGTCGGCGAGCATGCATCCGTAGACCATCGGCAGCAGCAGGACGAGCATTTCGGCCGCGGTGGCCATCGCCCGCCTGGGGACGTGCGTGTCGTTCAATCCCAGGTCCAGCGACGCGTAATCCAGCGCGGCGACGATCACCGCGAAGACCAGGCCGTAGACGATCCACAGGGACGGGCGGCGGATCTGCATGGCGAACTCGTAGCGCAGGGTGGCGATCATTCGGGTTCCCCTTTGAGGACGCGCTCGGCGTTCCCGAGCAGGAACCACGCCCCGGCGACCATCGCCAGCGCGGTGGACAGCAGGAACAGGCGGTTGACCGGCCAGTCGGGCAGCCTGGAGGTGGTGGCGAACAGGTGCAGGAGGCGGTAGGTCCCGTTGTCCGACAGGGTGCCGCCGATCAGCTGCTCGCCCGTCCAGACGATGCCGACCAGGGACGTGGCTGCCGCGGTGCTGCGCAGGGCGGCGGCCGCGAAGAACCCGACCGCTGCCAGCCAGAGCGCGGGAGCCAGCCAGACGAGCTGACCGGCCAGCCCGCCGTACTCGAACGTCCACCAGCCGGAGGCCATCAGCGCCGCCGAGACGGTCAGCGCGCACAGGGCGGTGCAACCGAGCGCCACAGCCAGGCGCCGCAGCAGAGCGGGACGGTACCCGTGAGCGACGCTCAGCCGTATCTCGGCCGCCGGATCGCGGCCGGGCAGCGAGGCGGCGACCACCCCTGCCAGGAGCGGCACCCCCATCTCCAGGGCGCCCATCAGGAACCAGCGGGTGTTCTCCACGCGCGAGCCGAGCCGGGTGCCGAAGACGGCGAGCAGCAGGGTGAGGACGGCGAGCACCGGAGGCCCCAGCAGGGCGGCCAGCCCTGCCCGCCTCGCCTCGTACCTCCAGAGATCCAGGGGTTTCACGGACGGTGGGTAGCGCCGCCTCGCCGCATCGGTTCAACGCGACCTGCCAGCGCGATGGCGGCGGCGGTGAGGAGCACGGCCAGGCCGAGTGTCAACGGACCGTTCGACCAGATCAGCCGGACTTCCGGAGGAATCGGCAGATCCGTATGGGACAGCGCGAGCACGCTCCAGACGGCCAGTGCCACCCCCGTCGCGCCCCCCGGATGCCAGCACACCGACAGCAGCAGGCTGAGACCGGCGAGGAGCGCCATCGGCCCCAGCCAGGCGGCGACCAGCGTGGCCACCCCCGTGGCAGGTCCCCCGGCCATGGCCAGCACGGCGGAGGTGAGCAGCGCCAGCGCCAGGTCGTACCCGAACACCAGCGTGACCCGCGCCAGCAGCAGGACACGCGGCGACGTGGGAGTGACCGCGACGACCTCGAAGGCGCGATCGCGCTCCGGCCCGTACAGGCCCGCCACCCCGACCCCGGCGACCAGCGGAGCCCCCAGGCTGAGTACGGCCTCCAGAACCACCCCCTTCACCAGGGAGAACCCCACACACACGGCCATGACGGCGAACGAAGCGGCCCAGACCCTCGGATTCAGCAGCCGCGCCTCCACGACCAGCAACTGCCAGGCCCGCCGTGGCGCCGACACGGCATGCGCGCGCACGTCCCCGAGCCCGCCGTCCACCGCGGACGCCCTCAGGACCGCCGGGACGATCTGGTCCGCCGGCGGCGGAGCGGGCACCCCGTCCAGCTCAGGCCATCTGTTCATGGAGGCACTCCCTGAGTTTCGTACGAGCGTGGTGCAGGCGGCTCTTCACCGTGCCGACCGGGATCCCCAGCACCTCGGCGATGTCCTGGTGCGCCATGTCGTCCAGGAAGTGGAGCACGACCACCTCGCGCTGCGCGAGCGGCAGGCGGGCCAGCGCCGCCTCCAACCAGTCGCCTCCGACGGCCAACTCCTCCGGCCCGGGGAGACCATCGGCCCGGTCGCACGGCTCGGCCGCGGCCGGCGGCGGAACCCGTCGCAGCCGGTTGTGCGCCTGACGGCGCGCCACCCCGAACAGCCAGGTGCTCACGCTGGATCGCCCCTGGAACGTCCCCGCCGACCGCCACACGGCGAGCAATGTGTCCTGAAGGACCTCCTCGGCCGTCCCCCGGTCGCCGGCGAGCCGGTTGAGGAAGGCGAACAGCGGCCCGCCGTACCGCTCGTACAGCTCGGTCAGCGCGCCGGCGTCCCCCTCGGCCACCCGCACCAGAACGCCCGCATCCGGCTCAGTCCCCTTCATCGCCACGTGAGTAGCACCGTCACCCCCTTCCGGTTCACTCAACCGACAACGTTTGAAGACACTCGACACGTTGTTCATACTTCGGGTGACACCCGACGTAAGGAGGGACCGCGTGCTGTACGTCTTTGGCTTCGAGCGGATCGGCGTGGCCGTGAGCGACATCTACTTCGTCGACCCGAATCCGAGCAAGGGGCAGGAAGGAGCCGAGAGAGGCGTACGTCTCGAAGTACGCATGCTCGAACAAGGGCAGCTGAAAGGGTCCATCTACTCCGCGCGGCCCATCCACGTCGACCGGCCCATCTGGCGCGTCGATCTGCTGGAATCGGTCGCCGGACCGTACGGCAGCTTCGACCGGACCCACCATCACCCGGTCTTCAGCGAGTGGGAGCCGGGCCGGCGCGTGTTCACGAAGGAGCTGTCAAGCGACCCCCTTCACTGGCTGGAGGGGAGGCTGGCGGATCTCGACGGGGTGCTGGAGCAGGCCGGGATAGAGCGCGACGACGTGATCGCGGCGGATGTCGCCAGGGTTCGCGCGTGCGTCCCGGAAATCCTCGACAGCGTCAACCGCCTGCTCACCAGGGTGCAGAAGGGGGAGCTCGGCAGGCCGCCCGGCGACGAAGCGGCTGTCAGCGTCCGGGCCAGCTGGTTGTAGTCGCCGGCTTGGCCTGACGGGCAACCGCGCTTCGCGATCAGGAGCCAACCGAGTGGGCTTCGCCGCCCATCGTGGATGAGATCGCTCACGGTCGCGAGATTCGTCGATGGTGATCGCGGTGGCCAGACTGGCGGCGTCTGGTCATCGGTAGGTCCGGCCTGCCTACAAAGCGGTACATGGACGGCACGAGTCGCGCGTTGGCGACCCGATAACCGCAGGGGCGACCTACGGCTTCTCGGGCCAGTTCCCCTGGGGCGCGACGAACGTTCCGCGTCCCTGGATCGTGACTACCCAACCTTCCTCGCGCAGGAGCTCCATCGCGCGTCGAACTGATCCGCGGGCGATGCCGTGCTCCTGCTGTAGAGAGCTCTCGGAGGGCACCAACTGCCGCTCCTGCAAGTCGCCAGCCGTGATCTGGCCCCGGATGATCCGCGCGAGCTGCTCATAGATCGGCGTTGGATCGAGCTGGTCGACTCTCATAGGTAGCACGTTATGGACATGTCTACACGGGCCTCACTTGCGGTACGTATTGAACGTGCTAGACAGGCTGAACGAGTTAGACGTACGATCCGGGTGTCGAAAGTGTCGGGGGAGGCCGGCGTGACATGACGGAGCTAGCGGAGTTCCACGGCCCTCACAGCGGACCGTTGCAGGTCGGCTACGCGAAGCTGGCCTGGTACGAGCCGAGCCGCCGGGCGCAGCGTGTTCGGGTCGTTGCGCACACGTGTGAGTGCAGCCAGATGCTGTACGAGTTGTGCGCCGCCGGTGGCCAAGGCTTCATACGCCGAACAGATCGCTCCGAACGGACTGTCCATGAGACCGATTGGTTGCTGACCGCTGCCGCGAAGCGTCTCTTCGATCAGATTCTGTGTGGCGACGCGCGATGAGACAGGCGCGGCGGACGGCGTCCGCCGCTCCTCCTATGCATTCGAGAGGATCACGATGGAGGAGCAGGCCGCTCTGACGGCGCTGGCTGAGGCCGTACAGCTCCGTGGTCTCGCAGTGGCCAGAGCGCGCACGAAGCATGGAGCGACGCTGCTGGTGCGCAATACCGAATCGACACTGACTGCCGCAGTGGCTTGTCGCCAACGCGAGGACGGGTTGGGGCTGTGGTTCGTTTGGGCGGAGTGGGACGAGGTCATGCTGCCCGTTGCAGCCGTCCCGGAGGCGGCTGATCGCGTGGCCCATGTCTTGGCACCCGCCTCCGTTCGTGCCTGATGAACAGCTCAGCCGGCGGTGGCCTTGGCGTAGTGGAACACGTCGGGTGGGAGCGGGTGGTCCAGGCGCCAGAGGAAACGGATCGGCCGCTCCCCTTCATGGCTGACGTAACGCATAGGACCTGCATAGGTGTACGGCGGGGCGCCCAGACCTTCTTCGCGCTTGGACTGGCGGATCAACAGGTGAACCGTCGACCCGCCAGACAGGTAGCGGCGAGCAGTCGCGGCGGAGGAGCGCAGGGTGCTCTGCGACTCCCACTGGAACAGCTCTTCGCTGATCGCCCGGTCGTGGTACAGCGTGGTGGGGGAGTAGTGGTTTTCGGCCTTGTCGATGGTGACGAAGAACAGGTCTGCCTGGTGTTCCTCGACGTATTTGACGCCCTCACGCATGTGGGCCGGCTTGTCGATGCCGAAGGCGGCCAGAACCTCGTTCTTGCTGTAACGGGCATGGACGTGCAGTGGCACGATCGGGTCCAGCGGCGGGGCGACGTGACGGATTCCCGAGTGCAGCACGTCCGCCAGTTCCCGAAGTTCTGCAGCTCGAGCGCCGGTGAGCTGAGCGAGCCTGGCCTCCATGTTTGAGACGGGCTGGGTGCCACCCCACAACATGGCGTCCAGCATGGCGAAGAGACGCAGCTCACGAGGTGAGCGTGGAGTGCGTCCGTTCAGTACCTCTGTCAGGAAGGCGAGGCGTTCGACGTCGTCAATGTGGAGCATGCGGCCGAAGGCGCGGCCAAGGTTCTGGTCGGGGGTAACCGCTTCGAGACCTGCGGCGTACCGCAGGTACGCCCAGCCCTGCCGCCTCCGGTAGAGGTCCTCCACGTCGAGGCCGGTCTCTTCCAAGAACCGCCGCATAGTGACGTCACCAAGTTCGCGAAGCTCGCGCGCCAGGTCCTTCCAGTTCAGGCTCAGCGCCTGCCGGACGTTCTCAAGGACCAGTCGGCGTACGTCGCGGTCCAGGTCGATGATGCAGCCGGCGGGCAGAGTGGGAAAGCCCCGCTCGATCTCGCGGGCGATTCCGGTACGGCTGGCACCGGTCAGCGCCCGATAACGCCGGTCGAAACGGAACTGCTTGTGCTGGTGACCGACGAAGTCGAGCACGGTCAGGCACGGCTTGTCGTCGGCCAGTCGCAGACCACGGCCGAGCTGCTGCAGGAAGACTGTGGCACTGTCGGTGGGGCGCAGGAAGAGCACGGTGTCGATCTCGGGTACGTCGACGCCCTCGTTGAAGAGGTCAACAGTGAACACCGCGTTGATCCGCCGTGCCCTCAGGTCACGCAGCGCCTGCGAGCGGTCATCTGAAGAGCTTTGCGCGGTGACGGCGACCGAGGGGAGCCCGGCTTGGGTGAAGCGGTCGGCCATGAAGCGGGCGTGTTCGATGCTCACGCAGAAGCCGATGCTCCGCATCTGCCCGACATTGCCTATCTTGCGGTGAAGCGTCTCCAGCACCACGGCAACGTGACGGTCGTTGCCTGTGTAGACACCGGACAGCTGGCCCGTGTCGTAACCATGGCCTCGGCGCCAGCCAACGTCGCGCAGATCGGTGCCATCGTGGACACCGAAATACTGGAATGGCGCGAGTAAGCCGCGTTCCAGCGCCTCCCACAGCCGCAACTCTGCGGAGATTCGACCGCCGAACCAGTGCTTGATGTCTTGACCGTCGGCGCGTTCCGGGGTCGCCGTCAGCCCGAGCAGCACCTTCGGACGGACTGTGGACAGCAGGCGCTGGTAGGTCGCGGCCTCGGCGTGGTGGAACTCGTCCACGATCACCATGTCGAACGCGTCAGGCTCTGGCAGTGGGTTGGCGTGTAGTGACTGGATCGAGGCGAACACGTGCCGCCACCGCTCGGGGCGGGAGCCGCCGACATACAGCTCGCCGAACGTCTCGTCACGTAGTACCTGGCGGAAAGTGAGCAGGCTCTGCTGCAGGATTTCCGCACGGTGGGCGACGAACAGCAGCGAGTCGGCCTGCCCGGCGACACGCAGGTGCCGATAGTCCAGGGCGGCGACCATGGTCTTGCCAGTGCCCGTGGCCATGACGACCAGGTTCCGCCACCGGTCGTGGATCTGACGTTCGGCGGCGAGTTCGTCGAGGATCTCGCGTTGGTAGGTGTAGGGGCGGACGTCGACGTGGGCGAAGTCGATGACGACGCTGCGGTCGCCGGAGCGCTCGGCAGAGAGCGCGCGGTCGAGCCGCTCGGCGTCCTTCGCCGGGTCGTACGGTTCAAACGACGGGTCGCCCCAGTAGTCGTCGAAGGTGGCCGTGAAAGTGTCGATCAGGTGCGGCTGTTCGGCTTGCGCGAGTCGTACGTTCCACTCGAGGCCATGGCTAAGGGCCGTCTTGGACAGGTTCGAGGAACCCACGTAGGCCGTGGACAGGCCGGTCGTGCGGTGGAACAGCCAGGCCTTGGCGTGCAAACGGGTCGTCCGCGTGTCGTAGGAGACGCGGATGTCGGCACCCATCGCAGCCAGTCGATCCAGAGCGAGGCGGTCGGTGGCGCCGATGTACGTGGTCGTCACCACCCTTAACTGTCCGCCGCGCGCTAAGAACTCTTCGATCGCCTCCGCCAGTACCCGTACGCCGTTCCACTTCACGAACGCACACAGCAGGTCCACCCGGTCGGCGGAAGCAAGCTCGCGCTTGAGCTCATGGCCGATCTCCGGCTGGCCCCTCCCGTTGACCAGCAGCGCGCTGCCCGTAAGAGGGATCACCGGACGCGCCGGGAACCGCACCTGCCCGGCCACATCCCGGCTTCTCGCGAAGCCCAGCAGTTCCTCGGCAGCCTCCACGAGCTCTTCCGGAGCGGCGGCCTCAGGTACCAGGGCGCCAATCAGATCGGCGACGCGGTTGACGATCTCGACCTGCCGAGCCAGCCGCTCGGCGTCGCTTTCACCCCGTACGGCACGCAGCGCCCGGCGGGTCAGCGCGGCCAGATGCCGTGCCAGCGTCTCGTGCGAATCGGCGACATCCAACGACCGTCGGTCAATCAACCCGGGGTCGGGCACTGCGCGCAGCAGGGCGGCTACATCGTGGGTAATGAGATGTTCGTAGATACCCGGCTGGAGATCGCTCACGGTCGCAACTCTAGGGCGGCAATGTGAGCATGTCAGAGGCTTCGGCACGTCAGCTACGGGCCCGGTCCCCTGGCTGAGGCGAGTTTCAGGTCATGTCTACCTTCGTAGGGCGAAGCATTCGAGGGCGCGCTTCCACTCCGCACCGCCTCTCGAGGTCGTGAATGGCGAGGACAGAAGCTCAGAGCTCCTTCGAGATGGCCTGTATGGCATGGCCGGCCAGCAGGACCGCCTCCGCTCGGCCCAGTGCCGTGTTGAGGACGCCTGCTTTGTGGCCTCGTGGCGGTGACCGTATGGAGAACCAGCGTGGAGTGATGGATGTGAACTTTGTCGTCTCTGGTGGCATGATCAGCGTGTGGGATATATCAGGACATTCGGCGAGATCGAAGGCAATCCCGAGGGGACCCCCTACCAAACCCGCGATGAGCTGCGCATCGCTGGCTTGCACGCGCACAACCAGGCTGGCATCTCTGGTACGCCAAGGGAGGGCGCCGATGCGATTGTGCTCAATGGTGGATATCCCGACGATCGGGATGAAGGTGATGTAATCATCTACACCGGCCAGGGTGGACAAGATCACCGCAAGCAGCAGATAGCTGACCAAACCTATGAAAAGGGAAACGGGGGTCTCGTCCTAAGTCAACTCGAAGGGCATCCCGTTCGCGTGATCCGAGGGCATGAAGAAGACTCTCCGCACGCTCCAGCCGAGGGATATCGATATGACGGCTTGTATCGAGTGGTACGGCACTGGTGGAAGAGGCGTGATGACGGGTTCCGTGTTCTCCAGTTCCGGATGGTCAAGATCGCGAGCATGCGCGACATTCAAGACTTCGACGACTCTGAGCTAGATGACCACGTTGCGTCACCTTCTCCGGCCGCTGGACCGTCGAGCCGAGTCGAGTCGGTCGTCAACCTCCTAGCTCGCAGGGCAAGTGTCGTGCGGACTATCAAGAACTGGTACAAGAGTCGTTGCCAGATCTGCGGCGAAACCGTCGAACTGCCCAATGGTCCGGCCAGCCAGGTGGCTCACATCCAGGGACTGGGCATGCCCCATAACGGCCCCGATCACGAGTCGAACGCCCTCTGCCTGTGCCCCAACGATCACCTGCGTTTTGACAACGGAGCCCTCTACCTGACCGATGATCTCAAGGTTGTCGATGCAATGGTTGGGACGATAGTTGGGCCGCTGCGTGTCCATGGACAACACGCCATAGGCATCGAGTATGTCCGCAATCATCGCAGCTACTGGTTGCAAGACTCATAGCGCATGCTTACAGGCTTGGATCAGCGAGATGAGGTGAGGAGGAGCGGCTTGAGTTGCCTGGCGAACTCGATGGCGTCCGCTTGGTGATCGCGGCCCGGTGCGCCTCGGTTGATTCTGATGGAGAGCATCTTGGAGCCGTCCTGGGGCCATGCGAGCACGTAGGCCCCAACGGTCTTCCCGTCCTTGTCTCTTACTAGGGCACTGAATCCAGGTCCTAGGTCCTGCGGTAGTGAGATGCCTTTGTCGCTGGCTTTCATAGCCTCAAGGCTTTGTGTGGAGGAAGCTAGTGGATCGCGTCGTTCGATTAGCATCGATGCTGGCTCCGTGATACCCGCCGATTTCGTGATCACGCAGTACGCGAAGTGCGCTACTGAATTCGTACCGTCCGCATAAAAGTTGTTTAGGCCGGTCGCGCGAGCAATGGAATCATGAGAGATCACGCCGCATTCCCGTGGCTCTGCGGTGATGTTGCCCAAGGGGCGCCGGTCCTGGGGCAGAGGAGACGAGGAGCAGCCTGTTATGACCATAAGGGCGGCGACCAGCAGAGATGTCAACGACCGTGCCCTCATTCGTCGGCCTCCGGATATGGGGACACTTGTGGCGTGAATCCGCTGCGAACAGACATGTCGGTTTCATGGAAGATGGTCGATGCTGGTGAGTGTTGCAGCCACTCGAGGTATGCGTATTCCTGAGCAAAGGTCATGTTGCTGCGCGGCATGATCTGCCCGTCTCTAATGAAGTCTCCTATGGAGTCTTTAGCGTAGTTTTCTGAGGCGTAAGGATGCGTGCGAGCCGGAGGTGATGAATCTCCGAACAACCCGTGTCGCATCATTGCGCCCGCAGTAAGATCTCTGAACAGAGCTTGGCTCTCGTCAAGAGCATTCTCTGCCTTGCTGCGCGCCTTCTTTCCCTCTTCGAACTTGATGTTATCGCTAGCGTTGTCGTCCAGGTATTCGTATCCTGCCACTGCCCATTCGCCAGCTGGGGTGAGCGTCAGCTTCAGCGTGCTCGTCAACGCATCCTTGAAGGCTGTACGGGCCTTGTCTCTTCGATCTGCCTCGTTGATGCTCGCGAGATTTCCGGCGTCAACCATGAGGTGAAGTGACCTGCTGAGATCAAAGACTTTGGACTTGAACTGTACGGCAGTGCTGCCGGCCATGCCATCTTCAAGGATCTGCTGACGCTGTGCGCCTATTTCGGCTTTTGTTGCTTTTGGATGCTTATGCTGCCATGCAGTGAAAGCCTTTTCGTTGGCTTTCTGGATTTGTGCGGCTTGTGCATCCAAGAGTCTGAGGCTGTATTTTCCGTGGCCCTCAACGGCGATCTTGAGTGCTTCAGGGTCGTTGAACGCCCAGGTCATCATGTTCTTGACGCTTGCACCCTCGAACAGGGCACCGTAGGGCTGGTTGCCTGGGAGGTTCGGGTCGGGATCTGGCAGGAGAGTGACACCCATCGCTTCCTTACTGCTGCCGCCAGGGATCCGGTTGACGTCGCTCATGTAGGCGGCGAGTACCCGGGCTGCGCTCTGGCGGGTGTCGGGGAGGACCCACTGGGCTTTCTCGTCGGCCCAGAAGTGGACTGCCCAGGATGCGATCAGCGCCGACTTGTAGCCGCGCGAACCGCCCGGAGGCTGGGTGTGGTCGCGGTACGTTGTGGTCGCGGCCTCGATCGCGCGGCCGAGTTCCTTGCTGCCCCCGTGCCAGGCGTTCTGCCGCATCAGGAAGGCGAGCGGCTTGCGTGCCGGATCGGTGAAGAAATCCTGCGCGACCCTGGGGTTGTTCGCCAGGGCTGCGGCGACCCCGGGGCTGAAGCCGATCACGTCTTTCCGGTCGGCCAATGGCTGCTGCGCGTTGTCGTAGACCTTGTTGACCAGGTCGCGGAGAAAGGCGTCGTCGAAGGTTCCGTACCTCAGCAGCTTGTCGACGAAGCCGGTCAGCGCCTCGTCCTGACCATCGATCAGCTGGTCGGCGTAGCCCTTGGGCAGCTTCATGCCGCCGACTCCGCGCGAGGCCGTTCCCAGGGTCACACCAAGGGCCTTCACCAACCGGTCGATCGCGGGGGACGCCTCTCCGTCGGCATCCGCCTTCCCGCGGTGGAGACCCGCCAGCAGTTCCTTGAGCTCCTTGGGAGGCATCTCCTTGGCGAAGGCGACGGCGAAGTAGGGGTCGTTCTGGTGTTTCTCCAGTAGGTCGAGGACCTTGTCGCTAAGGGGGTCGCTGATGAAGGGGGAGTCCTTCTTCGCGAGCCGCAGTTCGTCGGCCACGGTCTTCGCGGTCGCCGCGCCCCCCGCCGCGGAGTACGACGCCCACAGGGACTCATCCGCCCAGATCACACCCTTGTCGAGCCCGATCTTCTGGGTCGCGACGATGAGATCGAGGCGCCGCTGCAGGTCCGGAACCCGTTCAGCGATCTGGAACGCGATGTCTCTCAAGAGGCCCGGTCCGGAGATGCTCATGTCGATCGAACTCAGCGCGACACTGACCTGAGCCTCAGCTTCTGACCATGATTGCTGCAGGCGTTTTATCTCGTTGATCAGCTGCGTCATCAGCGTTGGATCAATGCCGATCCGTGATGGGGTGGGCTCATCAGTAGGGCATCCCGGGGTCGCGGGTTTGGAGCGGCCCGAGTCCACGTCCTGACAAGTCCGGCGGTGACTCCGGGGAGTCGGCGGGACGTACTGGCGTGGAATCGACCAGCGCCAGCGCCCGGTTGAAGAAGCCGTTGAAGGCCGCCTCCCAGCCGCGGCAATCTTCGGTGAGTTTGTCCGCCGCCTTGCCCTTCATCGCGCCGCTTTCGAGCAGGCGAACGAGCTTGCGCACGTCATTGGCGTGCTGGTCGCGCAATTGCTCGATCGTGCGCCGAGCTGCGCTGATCTGTTCCTGGGTCGCCATCATCCGGTGATCCTTCGGATTTTCAGGACGACTTTCTACGGGTCGATATGACGATAAGCGGCGAATCCAGGTACGTCGAGGGGAATTGATAGACCGGCATGGAATTACGAGCCGCCACGGCATCGCGAATGTCGCAATGGATTTTGGAAAGCCCGACGACCCGATGGAGGCGTGCCACGTCAGGCATGGGTTCGGTGCCTGACGACCGTCCCGGTTACTGCGCCTGGCGCATGATGGCGATGCCCTCGAGGACGTCGCTGACCACGTGGTCGGCGTGGTGCTCGTGGCCCTGCCACGTTCCCCGGTCGATCCAGATCGCGCGCAAGCCCGCCGTACGGGCGCCTTCGACGTCGGCGACGAGACTGTCACCGACCATCCAGCCGCCTCCGGCGAGAGTGACTCCGCATCGCTGTGCGGCGATCTGGAACAGCCCGGGTTCCGGCTTCCGGACGCCCTCGGCCCCCGACACCGCGTACCCGTCGACCACGTCGGCCAGGCCGGTTCGCTGGATCTTGCCGAGCTGGTTGTCCGCCATGCCGTTCGTGACGATCCCCACCCGCCACCCGGCCGCCCGCAGCTCCGCCAGCCCGTCGAGCACTCCCGGATAGCACTGAACCAGGGACGGCATGCGTCGTCGGTAGGCGGCCCACAGCTCCTCGACCGGGTCGGTCAGCGCGAACCTCCTGCGTACCTCGCCGAACTCCTCAGCCCACCGGAGGAATGCGGCATCCAGGTCGATGAGGGTCCTGTCGAGGTCGAAGAGGGCGAGGCGCTGCACGACGCCAATCCTAAGAAGTGGGGCTGCCTCCGGGGTACGCCGCGGGCACGGGACGACCCTGCCGCGCTCGTGGCCGGGTCAGTCCTCGGACAGGTCCATGAGCTGCTCGATCTTTCGCTGGGCGACCAGGTCGAGGCTCCGGTCGAGGTCGTCGCCGTAGGTACGCAGGGCCACCTCAAGGTGAGCGGCCATGGCGTCGCTCGCGGCCTCCGGGTCGCGGGCCTTGATCGCGTCGAGGATCTCCTGGTGGTACGGCACGCCCTCGCGGGAGACCGAAGGATCGCCCAGGCTGCGGAGCATGAGCTCGAAGGTGAGCGTGGCGATCGAGCCGAACATGGCCTCGATCACCGGGTTGCGCGACGCCGCCGCGACCGCGGCGTGGAAGGCGACGTCGGCTCTGGCTCGGGAGACCAGGTCGCGAGCCTCATCGAAGCGCAGCAGCATCTCCTCGATGACACGCAGGTCCTCGGGGGTCGCGTGCCGGGCGGCGAGTGCGGCGGTCTCGCGCTCAAGCATCATCCGGGCGCTGATCACGTCGCGTGAGGTCGGCTTGCGCTGCCGGTACAGCGTGTCGAGCGGGCGGACCGCGTCGGTGATCCGCACGTCGCGGACGAAGCTGCCCCGGCCCGGGACGACCTCGATGATGCCCTGATGCTCCAGCCCCCGGAGCACCTCCCTGATCATCGGGCGGCTCACGCCGAACCGCTGGGAGAGCACCCGTTCCGACTCCAGCTTCGATCCGGCCGGGTGCTGCCCGGACAGGAGTTCCAGCTCGAGCCGCCTGGCCACGGCCTCCTTGGACGGGGGGCGCCTGTCGCGCGCGGAGGCGTCTTCGCTTGCCATCATCCCTGCCACGCTACCTTCAAGATCGAGGACCGACGCCCTCCCGTGAAATCCGATCATCCCTGGTTGAACAATGAACAGCCACCGTCGGCCAGCAGCGTTGTGCCGGTGATGTAGTCGGAGTCCGGCGAACACAGGAACGCCGCCGCCTTGGCCACCTGCTGCGCGGTCTGCGGCACCCCGAGGGGGATCGCCGTGCTCGCCCGCGCGGCGTAGGCCGGCTCGTTCTCGAACTGCCACTTGGCCAGGCCCGCAGCTACGATCCCGGGTGCGAGGGCGTTGACCAGGATGCCGTGCGGCGCCAGCTCCTTGGCCATCGAACGGGCCAGCATCGCCACCCCCGCCTTGGACGCGCTGTAGGCCGCGATCTCCGGCCATGGGACCGTGCCCACCCAGGACCCGGTCAGGACGATGCGGCCCCCGCCGCCCTGGGTGACCATGCGCCGGGCGGCGGCCTGGGCGGTGTGGAAGGTGCCGGTGAGGTTGATGCCCAGGTGGCGCTCCCACTGCTCGGCAGTGATCTCCAGGAAGGGGGCGGATTCCACGATCCCCGCGTTGGCGATCGCGATGTCCAGCTTGCCGAGTCGCTCCAGCGCCGCCTCCAGAGCCGGCCGGTCCCGTACGTCGGCTCGCACGTAGCCCACCTCGCCGTACGCGGAGGCCGTGGTGATCCACTCCTGCGCCTCGTCCGGGGACTTGACGTCGAGCATGGTGACATGGGCGCCCCGGCGGGTCAGCTCGGCGGCCATGGCGGCGCCGATGTCGCCGGCACCGCCTGTGACCAGTGCGTTCTGTCCCTCCAGGTCCGGCATGGAGACCCCCTCAGGCATGGTTAGGCCGGTAAGACCAGTCTCACCATACTGTGCGGGCTTCGCCACTGCGACCCGAGTGGCCGTTGCCGATTCGAGACACGAGAAAGGGTTGACGAATCCCCCTTCGAGAAACAAACCTCGCTTGGCATAACCGGTCTTACCAGTCAAGCCAACCCACGGGTTCGGAAAGGAGAGAGCATGCCACTGTTCGAGGCCGTTGGCGTACGCAAACGCTTCGGCGGGGTCGAGGCCCTGCGCGGCGCCGACTTCAGCGTCGAACCCGGCGAGGTGGTCGGCCTCATGGGCGACAACGGCGCCGGCAAGTCGACGCTGATGAAGGTGATCTGCGGTGCGTACCGGCCCGACGAGGGAGAGATCCGGATGGCCGGCCGTCCGCAGGTCTTCCGCAGCCCCCGTGACGCCGCGGCCTGCGGCATCGCGGTCGTCTACCAGAACCTTGGTCTGGTCGACCAGCGTAGCGTCGCCGCCAACGTGTTCCTCGGGCAGGAGCCGCGCAGGTTCGGCCTGGTCGACACCCGCAGGATGCGGGCCGAGGCGCGAGAGGTGCTCACCACCCTGCGCATCCGCATCCCGTCCGTACGGATGCCCGTGGCCGGGCTGTCCGGAGGGCAGCGCCAGTGCATCGCCATCGCCAGAGCCGTGCACCAGGGCGGTGAGCTCGTCCTGCTGGACGAGCCGACCGCGGCGCTCGGACCCGAGCAGCAGCAGAACGTGCTCTCGCTGATCCGTGACCTGCGGGAACAGGGCAAGGCCGTCGTCGTCGTCTCGCACAACGTCGACCACGTCTTGGAGGTCGCCGACCGGGTCGTGGTGATGCGCGGCGGCCTGGTGTCGGGCGAGCGCGAGGTCGCGGCCACCACGGCGGCCGAGGTCGTCGGACTCATCCTCGGCAACGCGCCGGCGGCTGCTCACGACGGCGCCCCTCACACCTCCGGAGAACTCGCATGACCATAGAGCAGCAGATCGCGATCGCCTACCGGGTGGACGACTCCGGCGGAAGCCTGGTACGCAGGCTGCTCGGCGCCAGGGAGTTCGGCGTGCTGGCCGCCACCGTGGTGGTCTTCCTGGTCTGCGTCGTGGGAGCCGACGGCTTCCTCGCCGCCGACAACCTGCTGTCCGTCGCCCAGCAGATCGCCATCCTCGGCATCGTCGCCACCGGCATGACCTTCCTGATCGTCGTCGGCGAGATCGACCTGTCGGTGGGGTCGCTGCACGGATTCCTCGCGGTGGAGCTGGCCTGGCTGGTGACGAAGGTGGGCGTGCCCGTCGGGGCCGCGGCCCCGCTGGCCATCCTCACCGGCGTGACGATCGGTGTGATCAACGGTCTGATCACCACCCGGTTCAAGATTCCCTCGTTCGTGGTCACGCTGGCCGCGCTGGCGGCACTGCGCGGCGCCGCGTTGCTGCTGTCCGACGGCGTGCCGATCCGTGGCTCGCGCAACGAGGCGTTCACTCATCTGTTCGCGGGCAGCCCGCTGCCCAACCTCACCATGCAGACGCTGTGGATGGCCGCCGTGGTGGCCATCGGAGCCTTCGTCATGGCCAGGACCAAGTTCGGCTACGACGTCTACAGCGTGGGCGGCAACCCGTCCGCCGCCGCCGGGGCAGGCATCGCCAGCGACCGCGTCAAGGTCATGTGCTTCGCCCTCACCGGAGGGCTGACCGGCCTGGCCTCGGTCATCCTGGTCGGCTGGCTGGGCAGCGCCAACCCCCTCACCGGCAACGGCTTCGAGCTCGGCGTCATCGCCGCGGTCGTCGTGGGCGGCGCCGCTCTGGCCGGCGGTACGGGCAGCGTCCTCGGCACCTTCCTCGGTGCGGTGATCACAGGTGTGATCACCAACGCGCTCGTCCTCTTCGGCGTGGACGGCAATTGGCAGCAGGTCGCCACCGGCCTGCTGATCCTGGGGGCCGTCATGCTCAACCACCTCGTCGTCAGGCGTTCGGCGCCCGGTCTGAACGCCTGACCCCCCACCCGAACAGGAGAGAACATGGCAACGAACAGCCCGATGTCGCGCAGGGGCCTGCTGCTCAGCGGCTCCCTGGCCACCGCCGGCGTCCTGGCCGCCGGGTGCAGCAGCGAGAAGGAGCCGTCCGCCGCCGCCTCGTCCGGTGGCCGCGCCGGCGACGGCCCGCAGAAGGGCAAGAAGGTGATCTTCGTCGTGCACGACAAGAACCCCTTCTTCGCCCCGGTGCAGCGCGGCTTCGAGAACTTCGGCGCGATCATGGGATGGCAGACCCAGTTCATCGGCCCGCCCGCGCAGGACGCCCAGAAGACCGTCGAGCTCCAGGCGAGCGCGCTGAGCGCCAAGCCCGACGGTGTGATCTTCACCCGGATCGACGAGACCTCCTTCGACGCCAACATCAAGCGGGCGACCTCCTCCGGGGTGAAGGTGATCCTGTCCAACGTGGCCAGCGAGGGCTACGAGAAGCTCGGCGTCGGCTTCGTCGGCCAGAACTTCGTCAACGCGGGCGACGCGTGCGGCCGTGAGATCGCCAGGTACGCCAAGGAGCGCACCGGCAAGTCCGGTGGCGTCATCGTGTGTGGCAACTTCGGGCCCGGTAACGCCGCCCTCGAGCAGCGTATCCAGGGGATCAAGCAGGGGATCCAGGCGTACAACAAGGAGAACGGCACCTCCTTCACCGCCGAGGTCCTCATCACCAGCACCGATGAGTCCAAGGCCGTCGCCGCCATCGACGCCAAGTACGCCTCGAAGAAGGACGAGATCGTCGGCTGGGCGATGGCGGCCTTCGATCACCAGTACGTGTCCACCTGGGCGAAGAGCAAGAACCTCGTCGGCAAGTTCGCCGTCGGAGGCTTCGACCTGATCCAGCCGGTCTTGGACGGCATCAAGGACAAGTCGATCGACTTCTCCCTGGGTCAGAACCCGTACGCGCAGGGCTGGATCGCCGCGGCCCTGCTCGCCGAGGAGTTCGACCCCGGCTACCCGGCCAGGACGTACGACACCGGCGCGGAGGTCGTCAACGCCGCCAACATCGACGCGGTCGCCGCGCGTGAGGCCCGTTTCGCCTGACCCGTACGTCCGCGCGTCCCGTGTCCCCCGCAGTTCAGCGACTTTCGGAAGATCTGGATGAAGATCACTGCTCTTGAGACAATCCGTCCGGCCATTCAGCCCAACCTGCTGTTCGTCCGCCTGCACACCGATGCGGGACTGGTCGGCCTGGGCGAGGCGTTCTTCGGCGCCCGTACGGTGGAGGCCTACCTGCACGAAAGCGCCGCTCCCGTCCTGCTCGGGATGGCCGATCCCACGCCGGAGCGGGCCGCGCGAGCGCTGGCCACCTACGTCGGATTCCAGGGAGCAGGGGCCGAGACGCGCGGCAACGGCGCGATCGACATCGCCCTGTGGGATCTCCTGGGGCACGCCTCGGGGCTGCCGCTGGTCAACCTGCTCGGCGGAGCCGTACGTGACGCGATCGACATCTACAACACGTGCGCCGGACCCGGTTACGTCGGCACGTCCACCCGGCAGGAGTCCAGCAACTGGGGGGTGAGCGCCGCCGAGCGCTACGAGGACCTGCACGCCTTCCTCAACGAGCCCGCGCGGCTGGCCCGCGAGTTGTGGGACGAGGGCATCCGAGGCATGAAGATCTGGCCCTTCGACACCGCCGCCGAGCGGACCGGCGGCACCGACATCTCCCGGGCCGAACTGGACCGGGCTCTCTCGACGGTCGCCGCGGTCCGCGACGAGGTCGGCCTGGACATGAAACTGATGATCGAGCTGCACGGCCTGTGGAACAGGCCCGCCGCGGAAAAGATCATCTTGGCGCTCGCGCCGTATCAGCCGTACTGGGTGGAGGACCCGCTGCGCTCGGACGCGGCCGACGCGTTCGGCAACCTGGCCAAGGTCGACGGCGTGCTGATCGCCACGGGAGAGACCTGCGTGGGACGGCGCGGCTTCAAGCCGCTGCTCGACTCCGGCGGCGTCGACATCCTGACCCTGGACGTCCAGTGGACCGGCGGGCTGACCGAGGCGCGCAAGGTCGCCTCGCTGGCCGACGCCTACGGCGTGCCCGTCGCCCCGCACGACTGCACAGGCCCGGCCACCCTGGCGAGCTGCGTGCACTTCGCGTGCAGCCAGCCGAACGGGCTCATCCAGGAGACGGTCAGGGCGTTCCTGCGTACCTGGTACGACGAGCTGGTCACCGGCCTGCCGGAGATCCAGGACGGGCAGGTGCGGCCGGGCAGGGCTCCCGGGCACGGAGTCAGCCTGCGCGACGGGGTCGCCGAGGGGGACGACGTGGAACGGCGGGTGTCCCGGCTGTGAGAGCGGCCCGCTGGCACGCACGCCGGGACGTGCGCGTGGAGGAGGTGCCCGACCCCGTTCCCGCAGCCGGGGAGGTGCTGGTCCGCGTCGAGCTGTGCGGAATCTGCGGCACCGACGTGGAGGAGTACCGGGAGGGGCCGCTCGCCATCGACGTGGCGAGGCCCCACCCGCTGACCGGCACCCGGGCGCCGTTGGCACTCGGACACGAGGTGGTCGGCGTCATCGCCGGACACGGTCCGGGAACCGACGCGAGCCGGCTGCCCGTCGGCACCCGGGTCATCCCCGACGTCGTGCTCGGCTGCGGCACGTGTTGGTGGTGCCGCAGGCACCAGGAGGGGGTGTGCGCGCGGCAGGCGGTACGCGGCCTCAACCTCGACGGAGGACTGGCCGAGTACATGGTCGCCGACGCGGCCACCTGCGTCCCCGTCCCCGACCACGTCCCGCCGCGGATGGCGGTGCTCGCCGAGCCCGCCGCCGTCGCGGTACGCGCGCTGCGCAAGGCCGGTGACGTGACCGGCGGCACCGCGCTGGTGCTCGGCGCGGGCGCCATCGGACTGCTGCTGACCCGGGTGGCGGTGGCCGCCGGGATCCAGGTCGTGACGAGCGAGACCGCCGATTTCCGCCGGGCGGCGGCTCGCCACGCCGGAGCGGTGGCGGTCCGGCCGGAGGAGACGGCCGGCGCGATCGACCGTCTGACCGAGGGCAGGGGGGCGGATGTGGTGTTCGAGTGCACCGGCCTGCCCGCCCTGCTGCCGGAAGCGATCCGGCACTGCCGCGCCCGCGGCACCGTGGTGATCGTCGGGTTCTCCGGCCAGGACGCCGCGGTGCCGCTCGCCGACGTGGTGCTCAAGGAGAAGCGTCTGGTCGGTACGGCGGCGCACCTTTGGGACGAGGATGTCACCGCCGGAGTACGGCTGCTCGCGTCCGGGGTGATCGACCCGGCCCTCGTACCGGTGCGCGTGGCGTCGCTGGACGAGGTGCCCGCGCTGCTCGCCGTACCCGATCAGGATGTCGTGAAGGTCGCGATCGATCCGCGCGGCCAGGAGGAGGTCTGATGGTCAGCGAACTCGACGGCGAACTCGTGTTGCGGAGCAATGCGGACGTGGGGGAGGGGCCGGCCTGGGACGCGGCTCGACGGCGGCTCGTCTGGGTGGACGTCACCGGATGCGCGGTCCACACGTTCGACCCCGTCGGCGGCGTGGACCAGGTCGTGGACGTGGGCATGCACGTCGGCGCGGCGGTTCCCGCGGGCGACGACGGCCTGATTCTCGCGGTACGCGACGGGCTGGCGATGCTGTCACCCGCCGGCGACGTCCGCATGGTCGCCGAGGTGGAGGCCGACCGTCCGGGCAACCGGATGAACGACGCCAAATGCGACCCCTCCGGGCGGCTCTGGGCGGGCACCATGCCGTACGAGGCCGAACCTGGCGCCGCCGCCCTCTACCGGTACGACGGCCGGAGCGTCGTGCGCGTCCTGACCGGGGTCACGCTGTCCAACGGTCTGGGGTGGAGCCCCGACGGGACCGTGATGTACCACATCGACAGCGGAACCCAGCGGGTCGACGCCTACGACTTCGACCCCGCGACGGGCGAGTTGGGTTCGCGCCGCGTGGTCGTGACCGTCGACCCCGCCGAGGGGATGCCGGACGGCATGACGGTCGACGACGACGGCTGCCTGTGGGTGGCGCTGTGGGGCGGCGGAACGGTCCGCCGCTACACCCCCGGCGGCGTCCTGGACCGGATCGTCCGCCTCCCCGTCACTCAGGTGACCAGCTGCGCGTTCGGCGGCCCCGGCGGTGACGTGCTGTACGTGACCTCCGCCGCCTACCGGCTCACCCCCGGTGAGCTGGCCGCCCAGCCGCTGGCCGGGTCGATCTTCGCAGTCGACCCCGGAACCACCGGCCGTCCCGCCACACCCTTCCATGGAGCTGACCGATGACCCATATCGTGCGCTACGCAAGAGACGGCGAGATCCGGGCGGGGGTGCGGGCGGACGACGGCCTGGTCCATCCGCTGCCGCTGCCGCTGGCCGAGCTGTTGCGCCTGAGCCTGTCCGGCCTGCGTGAACTCGTCGAGCGGGCCATGAACGAACCCCCGGACGGCCCGGCCGAGCCGCTCGCGCCGGTCGAGGGCCGGATGGAGGTGTGGGCCGCCGGCGTCACCTACCGTCGCTCCCGCCAGGCGCGGATGGCCGAGAGCACCGCCGCCGCGGACGTCTACGAGCGGGTGTACGACGCGCCACGGCCCGAGCTGTTCTTCAAGTCCGCCGCCTGGCGGGTCGTCGGCGACGGCGGCACGGTCGCGGTGCGGTCCGACTCCACGATCGACGTGCCCGAGCCCGAGCTGGCCCTGGTGCTCAACACGCACGGCGAGATCGTCGGGTACACGGTGTGCGACGACATGAGCTCACGCACCATCGAGGGCGAGAACCCGCTGTACCTTCCCCAGGCCAAGATCTATCTCGGCGGCTGCGCGGTCGGCCCGGCCATCCGCCCGGTGTGGGAGGTCGCCGACCCCTACGCGCTGCCGATCCGCATGACGATCCGTCGCGATGGCGCCGTCGCCTGGTCCGGTGAGGCCGAGACCTCGCAGCTGCACCGGCGGCTCGATGACCTGGCCGGATATCTGTTCGCCGCCGACGTCTTCCCGGACGGCGCCGTGCTGGCGACCGGCACCTGCCTGGTGCCGAACCTTCCCTTCACGCTCGCCGGAGGAGACGTCGTGGAGATCGAGATCGGTGAGATCGGAACCCTGACCAACAGCGTGGTCCGCGGCCTGGCGCCCATGCTGGAGTCGCTCGAAGGAACGCTGCGATGAACCACGCCGCCCCAGAGGTCGTCTCCGTCGACCCACGCACCGGTGAGGCCGTCGAGGTGGTCGGCGCCGAGTCCACGCCGGCCGAGGTGGCGGCGTGCTGCGCGGCCGCCGACTCAGCCGTACCGGCGCTGGCCGCTCTGGGCGTCGCGGGCCGGGCGGCGCTGTTGCGCGACATGGCCGCCGAGTTGGAGAAGGACGGCGAGACGATCCTGGCGCTCGCCGACCGGGAGAGCGCGCTGGGCCTGCCACGGCTCACCGGGGAGCTCGCCCGCACCTGCGCCCAGCTCAGGTTCCTCGCCGACGTCGTCACCGAAGGAAGCCACCTCGGGGTCGTGATCGACCATCCCGACCCGGCTGCCGTACCGCCGCGCCCGGACCTGCGGCGGATGACGGTCCCGCGCGGCCCGATCGCCGTTTTCGGCGCCGGCAACTTCCCGCTCGCCTTCAGCGTTCCGGGCGGCGACACCGCCTCCGCGCTGGCGGCCGGCTGCCCCGTCGTGGTGAAGGCCCACCCGGCCCACCCGGCGACCTCGCTGGCGACCTACGGCGCGCTGCACAGGGCCGCCGCCCGCGCCGGGGTTCCCGACGCGGTGAGCCTGGTGCACGGGCAGGCCGCCGGAGTGGCGCTGGTCACCGACCAGCACATCGCGGCCGTCGCCTTCACCGGCTCGGTGCGCGGCGGGCGGGCCCTGTTCGACCTGGCCGCCGCCCGCCCGGAGCCCATCCCGTTCTTCGGAGAGCTCGGCAGCGTCAATCCGCTGGTCGTCACCCCGGCCGCGGCCGCGGAACGCGGTGCGTCGATCGCCGAAGGGCTGCTGGGCTCCTTCACACTCGGGATGGGCCAGTTCTGCACCAAACCGGGACTCGCGTTCGTTCCCGCCGGCGAGCACGGGACGGCACTGCAGGAGGCGCTCGCCGCACGCTGCGCCGACGCGCCGACCGGCACGCTGCTCACCAGGAACATCCTGGCGGCGTACGCCGAAGGCGTGCGGGAGCTCGCCGCGCAGCCGGGCGTACGGGTCCTGGCCGGAGCCGAGCCACGAGACCTCGCCGGCAGGGCGACGCCCACCGTCCTGAGGGTGCCTGGCGCGATGTTCAGCGAGGCGCTGACCGAGGAGTGCTTCGGCCCGGTGACCGTGCTGGTGGAGTACGCCACGGAAGAGGAACTCCTCGCCCTGCTCGACCGTCTCCCCGGAAGCCTCACCGCGACGCTGCACATGGGAGAGGGGGAGGAGGATCTCCCGCGTCGTGTGATCGACGTCGTCACCCGGCGCACCGGGCGGGTGGTGTGCGACGGTTATCCGACCGGGGTCGCGGTGAGCTGGGCGATGAACCATTCGGGACCGTACCCGGCGGCGACCGACTCCGCGCACACCTCGGTCGGCGCCGCCGCCGTACAGCGGTTCCTGCGCCCGATCGCCTACCAGGACACCCCGCAGCGTCTGCTCCCACCCGAGTTGCGCGACGACAACCCCCTCGGCGTTCCCCGCCGCGTGGACGGAGTCCTCGCCGGGACGGCGATCTCGCCTACCGGCTGAGCCGCGTAAGGCTCCGGTGCGGACGCCGTCCGCACCGGAGGCGCGGCCACCTGCCCGTGCACCGAGCGGGTCTGCCTGCGGGTGCGCCGGTGTCACGAGCTTCGCCGTCTCTCCGCGTGTGGCGCCTGATTCTGACTAGCATGAGCGGCTATGCCCCCGGAGATCAGGCCGCTGCCCGACCCGCGTCCTGCCGGGGCCGAAGGGATCGACGCCTTCCGCCATTGGAGTGCCTGAGCCGGTGAGCGAGTACCAGTACTACGAGTTCCTCGCGGTCGACCGGCCGCTGGACCAGGACGAGCAGGCCCAGGTGCGGGCCCTGTCCACCCGGGCCCAGATCACCGCCACCAGCTTTACCAACGAGTACGAGTGGGGTGACTTCCGCGGCGACCCCGTCCAGTTGATGGAGCGTTACTACGACGCCCACCTGTACCTGGCCAACTGGGGCACGCACCGGGTCATGCTCCGCCTGCCGCACAGCCTCCTCAGCCTGGACGTCGCCGAGCACTACTGCGTCGGCGAGCAGGTCACCGCCTGGACGTCCGGCGGGCACCTCGTCCTCGACCTGACCAGCGAGGCCGAGGACGAGGACGAGGACTTGGAGCACTCCCTGTCGCCGATCATCGGGGTGCGCGCCGAACTCGCCGCCGGCGATCTGCGGCCCCTCTACCTGGCCTGGCTGTCGCTTACGGAGCATGGGAACGCGACGAGGACGCCTTCGACTACGAGGACGAAGAGGAGCTCGAACCGCCCGTCCCGCACGGGCTCGGCTCTCTCACGGCGTCGCAGCGGGCGCTCGCCGACTTCCTGCGCCTGGACGCCGATCTGCTGGCGGTGGCGGCGGAGGCCAGCTCGCCGGCGCCCGCCGCACAGGACGACCCTGCCGCGCTCGCGGCCTGGATCGCCGCCCTTCCGGAGTCCGAGAAGGACGCGCTGCTCCTGCGCGTGGCCCAGAACCAGGCGGCCCAGGTGCGGACGGGCTTGTTACGCCGCTTCCGCCGGTCGCCGACGCTCGTGGAAGCGCCCCGCCGGACGGTCGCCGCCCTGCTGGACGCCGCCGCCGTACGCCGTCAGGAACGCTAGCGCCCGGTCGGCAACCGGCGGCCAGGGGAAGAAGCGGAAACGCTGACCACCCGGCCGTCAGCCGGCGAGTTCGTCCCCTTTGAGCAGGCCCCCCGGCGCCTGCCTGGGGAGGAGCGTGATCGTGCCCAGCAACCAGTCGGCCAGGCGATCACGTTCGACGACGAGTAACGGCTGGCGCGCGCTGAGCGCCTCCTCGCGAGCCTGACGGGTGAGACGGCCCGAGGTGACGAGGACCCCGGTGTGCCCGGCGAAGGTGTTGGCCAGCGCCCCGAGGAAGTTGCGGACTTCGGGCGCGCCGACGGACTTGCTGTATCGCTTGCACCGGACGGCGTACCGCACGCCGCCGGGCGCGACGGCGGTGATGTCGACGCCACCGTCGCCGCTGCGCCCTCTCTCCCGAACCTGGCGGAACCCGTCGCTGATCATCCGTACGGCGATCAGGTGCTCGAACTGCGTGCCGGTCATACGGTCGACCTTCTCCAGTTCGACGTTGGCCGCGAGGAACCGTAACCGGCGCGCCTGGACGACCCGGTACCGCAGGACGAGCCCGCCCGCGAAGGTCGCCAGCGCGAGGACGAGGATGGCCAGCGCCCATCCGGGGTACGCGCGGACGAACTCGGCCACCAGGGCGACCGCGATGGCGACGCCCACGAGACCGACGAGCCACAACTCGAAGCCACCGCCTGACTTCCGCCGACCCTTGCCGCGCCTGGATCGCCTCGCCATTCGCTCCTCCTGAAAGGCCGCTGTCAATGGTGAGTGTGAACCCGAGGTCCGACAGAATCCGCTGGGGAAGCGCTCCGACGCCGGCGCCGTCCGGCACCACGTCGTGACGAAAGGCTGATCAACATGATCGTTACGCCGGAGCACCAGTAAGATGCCACGGTCGAACACACATCCGGAGAGGGTTGCACGTGGCGCAGAAGGTAATACTGGTTGACGACCTCGACCACTCCGAGGGCGATGATGTGGCGCGACGGGAGTTCCCGCTGCTGAACCGGACCTTCGCCATCGACCTGTCCGACGCCAACGAGAAGCGGCTGAGCGACGCTCTCGCGTTCATCGAAGAGGTCCTGGAGAACTCCCGCGAGGTGAAGCAGGCGTCGCGGTCGAAGAAGGCCGCGGACACCTCCCCTCGGTTGCGCGGCTACACCCTCACCGACGTCCGCGAATGGGCGCGCGAGCAAGGGTTGGAGGCCCCTCGGGGGAAGGTCGCCGACGAGGTCATCGAGCAGTTCATCGCGGCCCATCCCGACGCCGACGCGACGGAGCCCGCCGCGGCGACGGAGCCCGCCGCGGACGCGTCGGCTCCCGCGGCGCCGGCCGCCGCGGAGGCGGACGCCGGCGCCTGAGCCGGACACGGGAAGCCGTCAGTCACGGGCCCGGCCTGACCGGGCCCGACGCGCCGGCCGCAACTCGGTATCGCGAGGCGTTCCCGGCCCGCCTCGGCAGATGTCACCGGTCCCTGGAATGGCACGCGTCCGGCGCACGATGACACAGGACGGGGAGTCTGTCCATCGCGTCCAGCACCACACGGTCGCCCAGCGGCTCGGTAAGCCTGATGACGTCCTGGCCGAGCTGGCCGGTGCCCGCGCACACGCCGGTGCTCCGATCGGGGACGTCGAGCGCCAAGACCACCACGTCCGGCTCCTCACGGACTCGTAGGCTGACGTCGAGCGCCTCGCCGCTGCAGGAGCCGTATCCGTAGCTCACCAGCAGCGTGCGATCGTGGAGCACGGTGAAGTCCGTGATCCCCTGGTCGCCCGAGGTGTGTTCGCCGACGGCGTCTTTGACGGTGCGGACCGCGTCCCGATCGACCGCGACGCGGTCAATCGGGCCCGGCAGGTTCGAGAAGGTCAGCCGCCACGCGGGCACGGTCGCCATGCCGCGTACGGTCATCAGCCGCATCGTCGTGAAGGTGGCGCCGGTCAGCTTGTACGCCTCGCCGTCGGGGAAGGTGTACTCCTCCGGCCAGGGCGACAGAGCCAGCAGTGCCTTTCGTGGCGGGATCACGGGGACGCGCATGGTGGACCCGTCGTCCCAGCGGACCTGCGCCTCGGCCGGCGGAGGGGGGAGCGGGCCGGCCACGACCCAGCCGTACTCTTCGTCGTGCTGGATCTGTTTGAGCACCTTTGGGGACATCGCGCTCAGGTCCCCGACCGGGACGAACCCGTTGCGCCAGATCTCCGCGGCACCGCTGGTCCGCCAGGTTCCGATGGCTTGTGCGGCGTGCTCTTCGAACGTGCGCGGTCCGATCGGGAGACGGTCGCCGCTGAGGAGCGGGACCACCACCACCAGAAGTGTCACGACTAATCGCAGCATCTGATGATCTTGACAGAGTGCACACCGGCCCGTCCCGCCGTGCGACCGCCCGCGAGGATGTGGTTGCGTGGGGAGAAAGATGTCAGGAGGCCGTGTCCATCTGGCCGGTGCCCGTTCGTGGTGATGGCGTACGGCGGGCCTGCCGTACGCCGACTCCATCGAAAAAGGGGAACACCGTGAAGTACATGATGCTGATCAACGCCGGCGCCGCCGACCAGGACGACCCGTGCACCGTCGAAGACTGGATGGCCTACGACAAGGCCGTGCGGGAGGCGGGCATCTGGGTGTCCGGCGAGTCGCTGGCCGATCTGGTGACCGCCACGACCGTGCGCGTCGGGAAGGACGGCGCGCGGACCGTGACCGACGGCCCGTACGCCGAGACCCGGGAGGTTCTGGGCGGTTTCTACGTGATCGACGTGCCGGACCTGGACGTGGCGCTCGACTGGGCCGCCCGCTGCCCGGGCGCGCGCGGCGGCGGATCGGTGGTGGTGCGTCCGGTCGCCGACTTCGATGCGTGACGTCGAAGCGGTCTTCCGTGAGGAGCGCGGCAGGCTGCTGGCCGCGCTGGTGCGCCGCTTCGGCGATCTCGACCTCGCCGAGGAGGTGACCTCGGACGCCATCGAGGCGGCGTTGAAGCACTGGCCGATCGAGGGCGTGCCGCCCAAGCCGGGCGCGTGGCTGATGACGACGGCGCGGCGCAAGGCGGTCGATCGGCTCAGGCGCGACCGGGCGTTGGCAGCGCGGTTGGCCGTCCTACAGGTGGAGGCGGAGCGGGCGGCGCACGCCCCGCCGGCCGACGCGGACGGCGATCTGCCGGACGAGCGGCTGCAGTTGTTCTTCACCTGCGCACACCCCGCGCTACCCGCCGAGGACCGCGGGGCACTGACGTTGCGCTGCCTGGCGGGGCTGACCACGCCGGAGGTGGCGCGCGCCTACCTGGTGCCGGTCCAGACGATGGCCAAGCGGATCGTCCGGGCGAAGAAGAAGATCCGCGAGGCCCGCATCCCGTTCCGCGTGCCCGGCGCGGACGAACTGCCGGAGCGGCTGCCCGGCGTCCTCCAGGTGGTCTACTCGATCTTCACCGAGGGGTACGCGGCCAGCTCCGGCCCCGACCTGCAGCGGCTGGACCTGACCGAGGAGGCGATCCGGCTGGCGAGGATCCTGCGCCGGCTGCTGCCCGCCGAGCGGGAGGTCGCCGGGCTGCTCGCGCTGTTGCTGCTGATCCACGCGCGCCGCGACGCCCGTACCGGTCCCGACGGCGAGCCGGTGCTGCTGGACGAGCAGGACCGCGGCCGCTGGGACCGGGCCATGATCGAGGAGGGCTCGGCGTTGGTGGTGGCCGCGCTGAGCGGCGGACCGCCCGGCGTGTACGGCGTGCAGGCCGCGATCGCCGCGCTCCACGACGAGGCGGCGGACCTGGCCACGACCGACTGGCCGCAGATCGTGGCCCTGTACGACGTGCTGCGCGCGCTCGACCCGTCCCCGGTGGTCGCGCTGAACCGGGCGGCGGCCGTGGCCATGCGCGACGGACCCGAGGCGGGCCTGGCGCTGCTGGACGAGCTGGGCGGCGAGCCGCTGCTGCGCGGCTACCATCCCTACCTGGTGGCGCGTGCCGACCTGCTGCACCGGCTCGGCCGCCTTCCCGAGGCGGCCACGGCCTATCGCGCGGCTCTCGAGGCGGCCGGGAGCGAGCCCGAGCGCGCCCACCTCCGCCGCCGCCTGGCCGCCGTCGAGGGGTCCTGAGGAATGTCGCGGGTGGCTCTGGGAACGCCGCAGGTCAGGGCCTTATGGGACGATCTCCATCTGCGCCATCATGCCGAGCGAGGAGTGCTCGAGGTAGTGGCAGTGGTAGACGTACTTGCCGAGGTAGTCGGGGAAGCTCGCCTGCACGCGCACCCTCGAGCGCGGCGGGACGCGCACGGTGTCCTTCAGCCCGGCGTCCTGCGGCAGGGGCGGCTTGCCGCCGTCGCGGTCCAGTACCCGGAAGTGCGTCATGTGCATGTGGAAGGTGTGGTCGATGTCGACGCCCTCCACGTTGTCGGCGTTGATGACGTTCCAGATCTCCGTGGTGCCGCGCTTGATCTGGAAGTCGACCCTGTTCGGGTCGTACGGCTTGCCGTTGACCAGACCGACCGGGCTGGAGCTCGACAGGTCGAAGCTCATCGCCACCTCCCGCTCGGCCGTGGCGGTGGGCAACGGGGGCAGCGGGCGCAGTGTGGCGGGCAGGCGGCTGAGGTCCAGGGCCTTGCGCACCACGTCGAACCGCAGGACGGGCTCGCTCCCATTGGAGAGCACCACCTTGGTGCCGACGGCGAATCGGGAGAAGTCGATCACGATCTCGGCCCGTTGCGCCGAGGCGAGCACCAGCTCCGTCAGGGGCACCGGCGCGGGCAGCAGGCCGATGTCGGAGGCGATCTGCACCATCTCCTGGCCGCCGAGGTTCAGCTGGAAAACGTGCTCGTTGGAGGCGTTGAGCAGGCGGATCCGGTACTTGCGCGCGGCCACGGGGAAGAACGGCTGGATCTTGCCGTTGGCCAGGATGGTGGTGCGGTTCGCCGGGTCGTCGAAGAAGATCAGGCCGCCGTCCTTGTCGAACTCCGCGTCGCGCAGCATGATCGGCACGTCGTACTGCCCGCTCGGCAGTCCGAGCCCCTGCTCGGCCTCGTCCTCGATGAGGTAGAAACCGTGCAGGCCGCGGTAGACGTGCTCGGCCTCGGTGTGGTGGCTGTGGTCGTGGTACCACAGGGTCGCGCCCTGCTGGAGGTTCGGGTAGTCGTACACCCGTGTCTGGCCGGGCTGGATGACGTCCATGGGGTGGCCGTCGCTGGCCGCGGGCACGTGGCCGCCGTGCAGGTGCACGTTCGCGGGCTGGTCCAGCTGGTTGGCGTACACCACCTTCACGGGACGGCCGGTCTTGGCGCGGATGGTCGGCCCTACGAACGATCCGGCGTAGGTCAGCACAGGCGTCTGCTTGCCGGGAATGAACTCGGCGGTCGAGGCCCGGATAGGGATCATGTAGATGTCCATGCCGCCGGCCGACTGCGCCGCCTGGACCGTCGGCGGCACGGGCATCTGCTCGGTGAACGCCGTCACGGCCGGCCGCACCCCGGTGCCGCTGGTCCTCTTGCCGAGGTGGTAGCCCTTGTGGATCGGCTCCGCTTCGTTGGCGTCCGCAGGGATCAGCTGTGAGAAGGGCAGCGCCGCCGCGCCGCCCACCGTGACGCCGAGCGCCAGGAACTGCCGTCGGTTCAACATGATTTCCCCAATCGATGACCGGCGGCGGCGGCCCCCTGAGATCCGCCGCGAGACCCTCCGTAAGCAAGACGTTCGTCACCAAGAACGTCGCACAGTGATCTTGTGATGTCTTCCTCAAAAATGCTCACCGATCGCGACCTTCGGCCTTCTTCGGCGCGCGGGCCTTCGTGCGACGGCAGGACGGACGCCCGTCGCGAGGGGTGGTGTGGTCACCGTGGGGATCGGCGTCGGCTGACAGCCTGGAGCACTCCCGCTCCGAGGCTGATGAGGGCCTTCAGGGCGTGTGGCGGGGAAGGACGTGGGCGAGCGCGCGACGGAGCACGGTTGCGAACGAGTCGGTGTTGCCGGGGGTGAGCCAGTATCGGCCCGCCGCCGCCGAGTAACGGGGTCAGGAGCAGCGGCGGGTCGTGACCTTGCCCGTCCTGACCGTCGTGCAGGTCCTGGCCGTCGGAACCGGGACCGTCGTTCGGGTGGACGGGCGCGTGGAGGGCCGTGTGGACGGCCGCGTGGACGGGCGTGCGGACGGACGATTGGAGGGCCGTGTGGAGGGCCGTGCGGTTGGGTGTGCGGTCGGGCGCCTGGAGGGCGTCTCGTCTGGATTTGTGGCGTCGTCCCGTGGGCGCAACGCGATGGTGCTGCCCTTGCCGCCGTCCGGCCGTCCCCTGAACGACTTGGACAAACGGGGCAGGCGGAAGGAGCCGCCCACGGCTTTCCCGTCCACGGCGGGGACGTGGCGGGAGAGCTGGAGGTAGTACCAGACGTGGTCGCCGCCGTCGTCGCAGCGGTCGTCCTGGACCCGGACGCGCGTGCGTTTCCGCACGCAGATCTCGATGCGGTCCTGGTCGTCGCGGAACGTGCCGCCGTCGCCGCGGGCCCGCAAGGGAGTGATGGCGGGCTCGACGAACGTGCCGTTCGCCACCCTCTTCCCGATGGCGGGCAGCTCCGAACTCAGCGGGACGTAGTACCACGTATAACCCGGCTCCGCGTCGTCGCACGGCTGGTATTGGGCCCTGACCAGGGTCGACTTCTTGACGCAGAACTCGACGTGGTCGCGGTCCTCCCGGTCGTCCGCCCGCGGCCGATACGAGGTGGGCTCGGCCTGGACGGGCTTGGGCACCGGGGGCGTGCCGGCGCATCCCGTGGCCGCGAGGAGTGCGGCCAGGCCGATCGAGACGACACGTAAGGCGGTTGCCGACAAAGGGCCTCGCTTTCCGGTATTTCGCCGTATTGCTGGACGAAATAACGACGAGGGCGGAAAGCGAGTTCCCAGGAACCAGCCCACCGGCGTCCGGATGCTACGGACATGGGGCGGTGGGCGCAGTCCTGCCGTCACGAGCTCCTGAGCGCTGGACGCGCGTCATGACAACTGGCAGGTCACCTCGAGCGCCCACGCGTTCGGAGGCTGCTCGGCGACCGCGTTGCGCCCCTGGTACTTCCACTGGCACACCGCAGTCGAGGTGATGGTCGTGGTCCCGTTGCTGCCAAAGCACGACATGGCGTTCCAGCTACCGTTGGCCATGTTGTAGCCCTGCGCCTTGCAGTATGCGTGGGCGTCATTCATGGTGATCGTGCCCTGGGAGGCCGCGGGCGGGTCGTCGCTCGGAGGTGGCGTGGTCTTGGTCGGCTTGCTCGCGAGCTTGTGGGTCGGCTTCGTGGTGGGCGCGTGGGTGGTGGGCTCAACTGGGGCTTTGGTGCGCGGCGGCTTGCGGGTCTGGCTCGGTGTGCTCAGCTTGATGGCGCTCGTGCTGGGCACGGCCTCGGCCGACAGTGACTGCTTGGTGGCTCCCGACGTGGGCGTGCGATGCGCGGTCGGCGTCCTAGGTGCGCTGGAGGAGGGCGAAGCGACCGGTAGCGACACCGGTAGTGACACCGCCGGCGTCGCCCCCGCCGCGTGGTTGCCGGAAGCGCGGGACGGGAAGGCGACGTAGCCGGTCACTACGGCGACGAGCAGGGCCGCCGCGCTCGCCGTCCCCATGATCAGGCCGCGCCGCCGACCGCCCGCCTTCTGAGTAGGTACGGGAGGGGCGCCCGGGCCGGCCGAAACTCCGGGCACATTCGGGAAGGCGGGGCCTCCCGAGCGGGCGACCGGACCGGTGCGCCAGGCGGGGCCGGGAAGAGCGCGCAGACGTTCGATCACCTGGGCGGCGGTGGGTCGCCGGGCTGGGTCCTTGGCCAGGCACTCCTCCAGCAGCGCCCGCAGTGCCCCCTCCAGTCCGCCGAGGTCCGGCTCGCCGTGCAGGATGATGTGCAAGGTGCCTGGGATCGAGTCGCCGGCGAAGGCCAGCCGCCCGGTGGCCGCGTAGACCATGGTCGCGCCCCAGGCGAACACGTCGGCCGCGGGCCCGATGTCGCCGCCGGCGATCTGCTCGGGCGCCATGTAGGCGGGGCTGCCGATGGCCTGGCTGCTGACGATCGACTGGCTGAGGTCGATCGCCCGGGCGATGCCGAAGTCAATGACGACCGGTCCGTCGGGGCCGAGCAGCACGTTGCCGGGCTTGAAGTCGCGGTGCACCACCCCTGCTTCGTGGATGGCCGCAAGGGCGGTCGCGGTGTTGACCGCCAGCCGCTGCAGGGCGGCCGCCGCGCGCGGCCCGCTGTCCCGCACGGCGTCCTGCAGCGACGGCCCGTCAACGAACTCGCTGACGTAGTACGGCCTGCCCCCGACGAACCCGAGGTCGAGCACCTGGGCGGTGCAGAAGGGCGCCACCTGCTTGGCGGTCTTCACCTCGCGCAGGAAGCGTTGCTGCTCCCGAGGGTCGGCTATCAGGTGCGGATGCAGCAGCTTGACCGCCACGAGCCCGCCGTCGCCGCCCCGCCCCATGTAGACGGTGCCTTGCCCGCCCACCCCGAGCCGCCCCTCCAGACGGTAGGGGCCGACCGTCCTGGGGTCCTCAGCTAACAGGGCCAGCACCTCGGCCACCAAGCCTCCAGCCAGTCAAGGGAGCCAAGATCGTATCAGAGCGGCGCCGCGGGCAGTTAAGAGATGAGTCAGAACGCTGAAGTGGCCTTAGTTGAGAGTCAACTCTATGGTCAGCGGCGGTAGTGGTAATGGGAGGCCGCTTTCACCGTGGCGTACGTCGCGAAGGCGGCTTCGCCGTCTTCGTAATCATGCCACGCGTCTTCCAGTCGCGGATCGACGACGTTGCATGTGCTGCTGCGAGAATGGCCACGCTTGATGGGGCCGACATAGATCGCGCCCTTTCCCACGTAGCGTCCGTTGACCGTGAGGCGGCACGTCCCGCCCACCCAGTCGATGTTGTACCGGCTGTTGTTCGTTACTCTGATGCGGATCTCGCAGGCCGTTTTGCACCACCCGAAGCCGAGCTTGAGTCGTACACCGCCCACCGCGGCGGCGGCAGGGGGTGCGACAAGCGAGCCGGCGAGCAGAGAACAACATAAAAAGGTGAAGAATCGCTTCACGTATACCTCTGAGTAATCTCGGCCTCACGGGGGCGACGGCAGGGCGGATGGGGATTCTCGGTGAAGCCCGGCTCGAACGGGTTGAACACGGGCCTCCTTCAACGGGTCGCGAGAGGCGCAGGGCTCAGCACGACCCCGGTCGCGGCGTGGAGCAGACGCCGATGCTGATCGTCCGCCTCGACGAGCGCAGGGTGATCGGCATTCGCGTCCAGCATGAGCCTGGCCGCGGGCATCGTGAGCGCGAGGTCCCGCCAAAGCCGGACCAGCGCGTCGCGGAGGTCCTGCGGCGGCTGCTCCAGCAGCGCGTCCAGCCGGGCGTTGAACGCCCGGTACCAGCGGCCCTGTACTTCCTGGAGAAACCCGCCAAAGTCGCCGAATTCGGCGTCGACCTCCGCGGCACGTTCGAACGGAACGGTGGTCAGCCCGGAGGCCAGCACGGCGTGGACCAGTCGATGGCGGCGATGAACCCGATCCCACGACATCCTGGATACCTACTCTGCGCCGGAAACATACACAGCGTATGTCTTATGCTTCGCGTATGCCACCTGTCAAGAGCCGCCGTGAGCAGTACTCGCAGGCGACCAAGGCCGCGCTGCTCGAAGCGGCGACGCATCGCTTCGCCGAGCACGGCTTCGCCGGCACGGCGCTCGAGGACGTCGCTGCCGACATCCAGGCCAGCCGGGGCGCGGTCTATCACCACTTCGCGAACAAGACCGCGCTGTTCGAAGCGGTGGTCGAAGTGCTGGAGACCAGGATGATCCAACAGGTGATCGAGTCGGCTGCGACCGCGACCGACACCTGGCAGGCGGCCATGACGGCCACGGAGACCTTCCTCGATCACTGCTGCGACCCGGTCTACGGGCGCGTGGTCTGGCAGGAGGGGCCCCTCGCGCTGGGCTGGCAGCGCTGGAAGGAGTGCGAGGAGAAGTACGCCTACGGCCTCATCGAGCAGCTCATCCGGACGCTCATGGACAGCGGGGAGTTGGCGCCGGTGCCGCTGGAGCCGATGGCCCGCATCACCTTCCACATTCTCGGTGCCGCAGGGATGGCGCTTGCCGAGGCGTCGGCGCAGGACAAGCTCCGGGTCAGGGATGAGTACTCCCTGGCGATCCGGCACCTGCTCAATGGGGCGCGCAGGCAAGCGGGCGGCCCGGCGTGACGGTGGCGCTTCGGACGGCGCCACTTTCCTGCTGGAGTCATCGGTAAGAGTTCGAACGCCGGAACATGCCCGGCGGACTGATCGGCGATCGACGCCGAGCCGCGTAGGCGCTCCAGATAAAGTGCAGCTCAAGGCTCATGTGACGAGTTTTGTGGGCAGCATGGATCTATGATCAGTGCTCTGCGTGGTGGATTTTTTTCGGAAAGGTCCACATTCTTCCTTTTCGGCTTACACTTATTTACAATCTTGCGTGACCGTAAATGTCATGAAACTTCTCGGTAGGCTGCCGCGTTCTCGCGGTTAGGAAATGCAGCCCTTGTGAGGTCTTGTGCGCATCACAACCTTCCTGGCATTCACCGCAGCGATATCCGTCGCCCTGGCGCCACAGCCGGCGGTCGCACGGACCGCGCCTCCCGCCTCCGAAGTCAAACCCGTCCGCGTCGTCATCCTGGTCGACGAGTCGGGCAGCCTCACCGAGGCCGACGTCGTGCGCGAACGCTCGGCCACACAGCTCATCGCGCTGAGCGAGCTCTCACCGCTGTCGCAGGTCGCCGCCGTGGGCTTCGGCAGCTCGAACAGGCGAGGCCAGTCCGCGGTCGACAACATCTGCCCACTCACCGGCGTGCAGACGGCCCAGGACCGCGAGTCCTTGGGCAGGTGCGTGGCCAAGCTGCAACGCCGTACCAAGGACAACGGCGACGACACCGACCACGCCGCCGCGCTGGAGCAGGCGCTGACCATCATGAACGAGCCCGATGACCAGCAGCGCGCGAAGATCGTGTTCCTCCTCACCGACGGCGTGCTCGACGTGCGCAACAGCCCGCAGTACGGCGCCGACCCTGCCTCGCGCAACAGGAACGCCCAACTGCAAATCGACGGAAGCTTAAAGGACGCGCAGGGAGCCAAGGTCCAGATCTGGCCGCTCGGGTTCGGCCGGGCGGACAAGGCCAGCCTCGACACCTTCGCCGCAGGCGGATATCGGCAGCCCTGCGGCGACCAGGAGTCGGCCACTCCCAAGGCCCGCGTCGTCAGCGGCTCGGCGGACGTAGAGCGCTCCCTGCTCGAAGCGTTCGCCTATGCCAGGTGCGCGGGCATCGACCCGCCCGTCACCGACTCGATCGACGGGGGCGCCACAGTCGACCTGTACGTCAACATTCCGATCATCGCGACCGACGGCTCGATCGTGGTCATCAAGCGGGACAAGCGGATCCAGGTGACGTACTTCGACCCCGAGGGCACCCAGGTCCTCAAGCAGGGCGAACAGAACCAGTCGACGTTCCAGGTGGCGGGAGAAGCGGGCCCCGTGGAGTCGCTGCGCATCCGCAACCCCCTGCCCGGCAAGTGGCGGGTGCAGCTCAAGTCACCGGCCGGAGCCGGGCGCCAGGACGTGAGCGCCACCGTGGTCTGGCAGGGCGCGGTACGCGCCTCGATCGGCCTGAGCAATCCGCGCCCCCGCCCGGGTGAGCAGGTCACGGTGCGGCTGCGCCTGCAGACCAGGACGGGGACGATCACCGACCCGGAGGCGTTGGCGGGACTGCGCTTCACCGCCCAGTTGTCCGGCGACGGCTTCCAGGCCCAGCCGATCGACCTGCGGGACACCGGCGACCGTCCGGACCGCGGCAAGGACGACGGCGAGTACTCCGGCCTCGTCACCATCCCGCAGACGGCGACCGGCCTGCTGTCCTTCCTCGGCCGGGTGACGGGTCCCGGCGTGGCCAGCGACGAGCGGCCGTACGAGACCCGCGTGGCCGGCCCGGCGGACCAGGTACGCGTCCAGGTGCAGCTCGACCCGGCGACACTCGAACCAGGTGACGAGGCCCAGGGCACGGTGCGCGTCACCAACGGCACGTCCGGCCCGGTACGGCTGGCGCTGCGCCTGGTCGATGTCAGGGACACCACGCTCAGCCCGCAGCAGCTCGACGTCCCCGGCGGCGTCCAGGAGCGGCGATTCACCCTGCGCGTGGCACCGGACGCCGCCAAGGGCCAGGTCGGCGGCCAGATCCAGGTCCTCGATCAGGCGGGCCAGGTGGTTGCGGAGGAGTTCACCGACCTGACCGTGGACCCCCCTATGCCGTTCTGGCTCAGGCTGCTGCTGGCCGCCCTGATCGTCGCATTGGTCCTGGTGCTGGGGAGCGCGTTCTTCCTCGCCCGGTGGCGTGCCCGTCTCAGGAGGGGCGACCCGAGCGAGCTCACCCTGTACCTGTACCGTGCGCCCGGCGAGCCGCCTATCAGCAGGCTGCAGGCGCCCATCGGCGAAGGTCCCGAGTTCGCCTTCACGATCGTGGACGAGCGTTCGCCCACCCCGAGGCTGGAGCGGCTCTACGGAGACGGGGGCTACACAGTGCGCAGAGGGCATGGCCAGACGGTGACCATCCGCCCGCCGTGGGGCGACGACCTCGATCCTCTGCGCCCCGGTCAGCCGATCAGGCTGCCCAACGGCCTGCTCCTCGGAGTGGATGACGCCCGCACCGGGCGCAAGGCGCCCGATCCCAACGAGCACGAGAGGTACCGGAGAGAGACCCTCCGCCCCATGCCCGGCGACGACCTGTTGTGAGGAACGAATGAGGATCTTCCAGCCAATGATGTTCGTGGGGCTCGGCGGAACCGGCTGCCGGGTCGGCGTGGAACTGGAGCGCCGGTTGCGCGACGAACTGTGCGGCCCCGACGGCATGGACCTCACCAAGCGGTTCCAAGGACAGAACTACCTGCCCTACCAGCTCCCCGCCTGCACGCAGTTCGTCTACGTCGACCTCAACGGGGCCGAGCTGACGCGAACCCGCCGGAGGGTCGTGCCGACGGAGAGGGAGTTTCCCGCGGCGGCCCGCACGGCCCATCTCGTCCATGACGTGGTGCCGAAGTTCGACTCCTATCCCGAGGTCGCCAGGAGCCTGCGCGCCGCCGCGGGAGACAGCGTCAAGGACTGGCTGCCGCCGCGCGAGCAGGAACCCCAGATCACCCCGCTGATGCGGGGAGCCGGCCAGTTGCCGACCGTGGCGAGGGCCGCGCTGTTCGAGCGGGTGCGCCACGAGCACGGCGTGCGGCCCGTCATCCAGGGCGTGGTGAACGCGATCAACGCGATCAGCAATTCGGGAGGCGAGCTGGCGGCACTCGGGGGCAGGCTGCGGCGTAGCTGTGACGTGTTCGTGGCCTTCTCGGTGGCGGGCGGCACGGGCAGCGGCATCTTCTACGACTACCTGCACCTGATCGGCGACGCCTGCGCCAGAAAGGGCTTCAGGGCCAGGATCTACCCGCTGGTCGTCATGCCGTCGGCGTTCAACGAGGGCCAGGGCGGCGGCCGGCGGGCCAGGCTGAACGCGGGATCGAGCCTGCTCGACCTGTTCAGGCTGATCGACGACCAGAACGCGCCGGCCGCGCGCACCCAGCTCGACGAGACGGGCGTCGTCGGCGAGCTCGGCGTGCGCTACCCGGTCGACGGCGAGGTACGGCTGCGCACGGGTTCCGTGCAGACCGGCTTCCTGTTCAGCATGCCGCCCGGCATCGAGCGTGACGACCTGCACCGTTCGATCGCCTCGCTCATCATCTCGCTGGCCGGCACCGAGCCCCGCGCGGGCGCCGACGCCGACGGCACCGGCGAGCGCGGGGACTCCTCCTTCGCCGACGACTTCATCAACCGCGCGGTGGAGCGGGAGGTGCCCGCCCCCTCCGGCATCGGCAACCGGGGTGTGTCGACCGCGTTCGTGTCCTCCATGACGGTCCCGGTCGAGGAGCTCGCCGACCTGATCAGTTCACGGCTGCTGGCCAGGGCGGTCACCCAGATGGAGGACGTGCCGCCGGGCTCGGCGGAGAGCAACGTGGACCAGATCAGGCGGCTGTTCACCACCACGAACCTGGAGCCGCTGTACACCCGCGAGCCGCTGCCGCCGCCCGAGGCGCGCCCGGCCACCGGGGCGTCGGCGATCCTGAGGTCCTTGGCCAACCGGCTGCGGGCGATGGAGGACAATCTCGCCTCGCTGGAGCAGCGGCTCACCAAGATCGTGCCCGCCCTGGCCCAGGAGATGGATGTGCGCAGGGGCGTGCACGAAGGGCTCAGCGATGTCGACCCGTTCCGCCTGCGGCGCGCCGTGGTCGGCCTGCCCGGCGAGGTGCCTCTGGCGGACAAGCTCGGCTTCGCGGGCATCCTGGACGACCGGCGGGCTCAGCCTCGCAAGCCGTTCGAGGCCATGAACGAGGCGCCGCCGCAGCCGAGACCCGTCCGCGACCGGCTGCTGAGAAAGGCGCAGTGGTCCGACCCCGCGGTCCAGGCGTCCATCCGCGACCAGGACGAGTGGTACCTCTGGCGCAGCCAGGGGCTGTGGCACAACGCCTGGGCGGATCAGATGCCTCGCTGGGAGCCGCGGCGCACCCAGCTCGTCCGCGAGCTGAGGGAGTTCTGCCAGATCTTCGTCAAGCACGCCGAGGACGACGAGGAGCGTTTCGCCCGCCGGGCGAGCGAGCTGTACGAGCGGCGGCAGGGCGTCTTCCACGTGCTGCCTCCCCAGGGCGCCGAGGCGTTCTACGACATGGTGGTACGACGGTTCGTCGACGACCTCGTCGCGCGGCGGCTCCTGCGGCCGACCGACACGGAGGCCGGGGTCGTCCGCCGGCTCATCGGCCCCGAGGGCTGGCAGCACGCCTACGCGTTGAGCTGGAAGGCGGGCAGGCACCAGGAGGCGCTGGCCTGGGTGCGCGACGAGCTGAAGCGCAAAGTCAAGGAGATGTTCCGCGACAGGGACGCGGCCGGCCGGCTCGGCGAGCAGCCGCTGCTGCCCTCGCTCAAGGAGATCCTGGCGCAGGCGGTGAACCGGCCTGACGGGCTGGACGGGCGCGACTCGCACGTGCGGCAGTTCAGGCACATGCTGGCCGACCTCGTTCCGGGCGGATTCTCCCCGCAGGGGTCGGGGCCGCTGAAGGTGCTGGTCTCCTACCCGGCCGACGCCAAGGATCCGATGCTGGAGGCGTTCCTCGAGGAGGAGATCAACCTGCCGCCCGAGGAGACCGTCGAGCCGGACTACCGCAACATCGACGCGGACTCGGTGGCCGTCGTGCAGATCCGCACCTCCATGAGCATCAGCGAGGTGCGCGAGCTGCGCGAGGTCCTGCACACCTGGTCGGACGCGTTGCGCGCGGAGCAGCCGCAGGACAACCTCAAATGGCGCCAGCGGCTGGGCTACGACTTCGGCTACCTGGCCACGACCGAGGAGCACCGGGTCCACATCCTGCACCGCATGCTGTCGCTCATGTGGAACGGCCGCATCCACGTGCTGGAGGGCGACCCCGCCTCCCCGCGCAAGATCCGCATCCAGCTCGACGGTGGCACGATGACGCTCCCGCTGGCCGGATACGGCCGGGCCTCGTCCTGGCCGACCCTGCTGGGCGCCTACGAGCAGTGGGTGCTCGGCGGGGACGAGCAGTTCCGCGGACAGCTCGCCGAGCAGGCCATGAAGGCGCAGCCGGACGATCTCGCGAACTCCCCGAGGTCGCCGCACGAGCTGTACAACCTGGTCGTCGACATGGCGGACGACCAGCTCGGCCTACTGGAGATCATGACGCCGCGGCTCCCTGAGGGCAGCCGCAACCGGGCCGACCAGCTCGTCGCGTTCTGGGCCCGGACCCTGCCCGCCGCCCTCGACCGGCGCTTCGTGGGCCTGGCGGCGCCGGTGGCGATCAACCTGCGCGACCTTCGCGACCTGCTGGACGGGCAGCCGTGAGCCGCGCGCCCGTAGTCCTGCTCGACCTTCGGCGGGACGAGCCCGGCAGTGTCGGCACCCGTGTCCTGGTCGTCGTGGACGCCGACGACCTGGCGCGCCGCCAGCCGGTCTTCGCCGAGCTGCTCAGCTCGCACCTGGTCAGGTCCGTGCTCTGCGTGGTGGTCGGCCAGGGAATGCGCCTGCCCCCCGCTCTGTACGGCGAGAGCCGCCGGGTCATCTGGGTGGGCGACCCGCACGGGATCGGCTGGGAGCTCGACACGGGAGAGGCGTTTCCCGGCCCCGAGTCGAGCGCCGAGGGCACGCTGGTCGACCTGCTCGGCCAGCCCGAGGTCTTCGACGAGGTGGTCGAGAGGCTCGGCGAGATCCCGTACGGCGTCGCCTCACCGGGCCTGCGGGTGGTGGCGGGCAGGATCGACCCCGAGGTGCTCGCCCAGGCCTACCGGGAGGTGGCGGACCGGTTCGACGAGCCCGTCACCCAGGAGGCCGGCGCGTTCACCGCGCCGCTGGCGACGGCGATTCCCGTCCTCGGCGGCCAGGTGGAGCTGCCCACGAGCCTGTCCGATCCGTTCGTGCCCGGCGGGCGGCTCGACGGCATGTTCCGCCGGGTCACCGATCACCTGTACCAGGCCGCCGACGGCGTTTCGAGCCTGCGCTACCTCCACCGGGAGAGCGCACGGCAGAGCGTCATGGCCGACGTCGTGGCAGCCGGACGCGCGCTCGCCGAGCTGCGTGACACCGTCTGCCGGCTGTTCGACGAGCTCGACCAGGGTGGCGAGTTCGACGAGGACGCGGCGGAGCGGATGGTCCGCTACGGCGTCAAGTTCGCGACCCCGCCCGGCATGGGGTCGGAGGAGATCGTCGCGGAGCTCCGGGCCGGCGTGGAGTCCGCGCTGGCCGAGGGCAGGAGCCTGGTAAGGCTGGCGGCCCGGCTGCGGGCGCTGGCCGACCGGAGCGCGCCGATCGGCAGCGCCGCCTTCGTCGGCGACGTCACCCGTGTCTGCCCCGACGCGTTGCTCCACGGCCTGCACGCCCCTCCGGAGTTCCCCCGCGGCCTGCGGCGCTTTCTCCTCTGGCACCACTCCCTCGGCCTCTGGCGCAACCAGCTCGCGCTGCCGGAGGCCGTCCGGGCGGTGGGCGAGCTGCGCACTCTGGTGGCGCGCGTGGCCGTCAGCGAATGGATGCTGGCTGAGCCGCGCAGGCACACCTCCAACGCGGCGCGCACGCTGGCCTCGGCGATCGGGGAGATCTGCGATCGCCTCGCCGCCACGCTGACCGACTGGAGCAAGGCCGAGGTCCAGGGCAAGGCCACGGGCACCGGCCTGGACGAGGAGGTCACGGTCCGGCTGCGCGACCGCGGCGGTCAGCTCCGCGAGGTGATCGCCGGCGACCTCTTCGACGCGGTCGACGGATGGCTACGACCCGCCTGGCCCCTGCTGGAGCAGGGCGCCTACCAGGACGTGCGCGTGGGCCTGGACGAACGGGTGAACGGCACGATGCGCCAGTACCGCTACCACCTGACCCACCTGGGCGTGCAGGAGAAGCCGGACTTCGCCACGAGGGACTCGGGCCGGCAGGGCCTGGTCGACGCCGTCTGGCGGCAGTCGCCCCAGGTCGAGGGGGCGCTGCGGGTCGGTCCCGGCGAACGGATGCTGCAACTGTGCGGTGACCGAGACCTGGCAGCGCTCGAACGGCGCGCCCATGTCGTACGGTTCGCGCCCCGGGCCGTGCGCTCGCCCGCGCATCCGGCGGGAGTCATCTGGACCGGCGCGGGCCAGTACGCCGGGACCCTGCGCCTGGTGCCGCTGCGATCGGGCGCCGTAGAGGAGGACTGGTGACGATGGAGCCGGAACCACTGGAGTTCACCAGCCCCGGCGGAGACCGGGTGACATGGGAGGTGGAGGTCAAGCCCGACACCGACCCCTGCGAACGGCACCTGACACTCGCCGCCCAGGGTGCCAGGATCCTGCAGCGGCTGGTGCCGAGGGCGGAGGGGCAGCGTCACCCGTACCTGTACGACCTGCTGGAGAACGAGGCCCGCACGGCCAGGAGGCTGCTCGACCGGCTGCCCGGCCCCTACCCGCCCGAGCTGCCCCGGCTGATCGGCTACAGCCTGGACATCGAGGAGCCGTTCATCCTGCTCTGGGCCTATCGCGGGGAACCGGCGAGCGCGTTCGCCGGCCACCTGCTGATCGACGAGCAGCGAGCCTTCGCCGCGAGCCTGTTCAGGGCGGTGCGGATGCTGTCGGCCTGTGACGTCGTGCACCGGCACATCACTCCGGACACGGTCCGCTGGGACGGCACCGGCGTCCAGCTCACCGACCTCAGCCTGGCCACGCCGCCCGGCGTCCCCCGGCGGCCCGTGGGCGAGGCGCCGTGGGCCGCGCCCGGCCAGCGCACGGGCAGCGGCACGGTGACCCACGGCGACGACATGTGGAGCGCCGGCATGGTCGTCTACCACACGGCCGTCGTCGGGGAGGCGGCCGACCCACCCGACCTGGCGAAGGTGCCCGCCCTCCAGGCCATGGCCGGCGTCTTCTCGAGCTCCCCGCCGTCGGCCGCCGACCTCCTGGCGCGGCTGCGCGCGGACGACCCGATGCGGCTCGCGCCCGTCCAGCACGACACCGCGCTCGAGGAGGGGCGGGCGGCCTTCGACCGGGCGCGGGCGGCCAAGCACAAGCTGGCGCCGGTCTCCGACCCGACCCCCGAGCCCCCGCCTCCGCCCCGCCCGCCCGTGACGCCGGTCCCCGGCCGCGGCATGTGGTGGGCCGCCGCCGCCGTTCTCGCGCTCCTCGTCCTGATCGTGGTGGTGATTTCGTGGTGAACACGGTCCTGTGCCCGATCTGCCTGCACGAGTTCGAGTGGAGCGAGGACGAGCTGTTCGAACGGACGTCCGCAGGGGAGTACCGTGCGCTCGACCTCGCCGACGAGACAGGCCCGCGTCGCGCCGATCTCCTGCGCGCCGCGCACGTGCGCTGCCCGGCCTCCGCCGGCCAGGCGACCGAGCACCACCTGCCCCACGCGTACGTACGACACGGCCAGCCGCTGGTGATCGGCCTCGTCGGCGGGCCGCAGACCGGCAAGACGCACCTGCTCGCCGCGATGATCTGGGCCATCGAGCGCAACGGGCTCAGCTCGTACGGACTGACCGCGAGCGCCGTCGACATCGAGCGGCACCAGAACTACCTCGACACCTACGTGCACCCCCTCATGATCGACAGAAAAGCGCTGTCGAGAACGCCGCAACAGGATCTGGCCGAGTTCGCCGACGCGCTGCTCATCAGCGACGGCGAGCACACCACCGCGGTGGCCTTCTTCGACATCGCGGGCGAGAGCCTGCGCAGCACCACCGCGGAGGCGACGCGCTTCCTGCCGGCGGTCGGCGGCCTGCTGTTCGTGGTCGACCCGTCGGAGGACCCCAACACGGTGGGCGACAGGTCCTTCGGCGCGGTCCTCGACCGGCTGCCCAGGTCGGGCGGGCGGCTTGAGGTACCCGCGGCCGTCGTCGTCACCAAATGTGACATGCTGCGCCTCCAGTCGCCCGTCGACGAGTGGCTGTACGCGTCCGGCGATGGGCTCGACCCGGCCGCCATCCTGGCCGAGAGCAGGGACGTCTACGCGTTCCTGCACAAGCGCAAGGCGCAGCCGTGGCTCAGCCCCTACGACAAGTGCCGCCGATGTACCCTGCACTTCGCCTCGGCCACCGGCGGCGCGGCGGCCTCTGACGGCAGGTTTCTCAGGGAGGTGCGGCCACGGCGTGTCCTGGAACCGCTGGCCGCGCTCCTGGCGATGACGAACGTGATGAGCGGCGGTCAGGAGGTGGGGATCTGATGGGCAGGTACTCCGAGATCGACTGGATCGTGTTCGAGTGGGACGACCGGCGGACCGGCGTCGGCCCCGTCCGCTCCTCGCTCGACGACGGCGCGACCATGGGCTGGTACGAAGGCCTCGGGCCCTGGCTCGATCCTGGGATGGAATCGGGGATCAGCCTCTGCCGGATCATGCTCAACGGGCGGGTCGCGGTGCTGAGCAGGGATCGGGCTCCGGGCGCCGACAGCAGGCGCACGCTGCGGGTCCACGCCTATCTCGGCGGCGCCGTGCACAATCCGTCTGCGATGCCGAACGTACGGCAGGCCCTTGCCCTCGCGCCCGGCTGGAGCCGGATGATCCCGGCCCACCGCGAGCCGCTCGACCTCGCTCACCTGCTGGAGAGCTACAGCGAGGCGAGCGCGGAGTTCGACCGCCGGGCGCGGTCGTGCGCCGGTGAGCTGGCACCGGTGCTGTCGGAGGCGATGCGCTACCCCGGCGAACCGCTGTCGGTCCTGTCGGAGGGCACCACCGCCTTCCAACTGTGGGGTTTGGCGGACGTCCTCGACCAGGTGCTCGGGACGCTGCCGCAGACGTTCTCGACGTACGAGAGCGACGATCTGCGGCCCGGCACCGACGTGGTCTTCCTGCGCCAGTGGCCGGGCGCGTCCTCCCGTGCCGCGAAGCGGCGGCGGATCGACCCACGGGTGCTCGAACCGGAGGACGACTACCATCGCATGGCCGAACTGGTCCTGGCCGCCTACGCGGACGACACGCTCGGCTCGCTGCTCACCTCGCTGAGGATCAAGGGAGACCTCGGGCTGGACGAACGCATCAGGCTTCTCCACGCGGGCCTCGATGCCTACACCTCGCCACCGCGCTTCACCGGACAAGCCTCCACCTCGCAACCCCCTTCGCAGGCTGCCGTCCCCGCGCAGGAGCCGCAGTCGGCCGCCATGCCGGCGTCAGCCGGAGCGTCCGCGTCAGCCGCTGTGCCGCGGCAGGCACCCGCGAGGCGGGCGCCCATGGAGGAGACCCTGCCACAGCCTGTTCCCGCTCGGCGATCCGTGCCGCCCTACATGTTCGACACGTGCGTGGACGACCTGCGCGCGGCCCAGTCGGAGGACGAGGTGTGGGCGATCCTGCGCGACCTCCACGAGTGGGCGACGACCCGTCCCCAGGGGGAACTCCGCGCACCCCTGCTGGCCCACCACCTGCTCGTGCCCGAGCTCCAACGCCATCTCGGACCAGGCCATGTGCATGCCGCGCTGATCGGATTGATGGACCTGGCGGCGTCCCCGCAGGATCCGCAGCCGCCCCGCGTGAGGAGGCCGGAGCGGCTTCACCTGCTGCTCGTCGCGCTCTCGATCGTCCAGGTGGCGCTCCTGCTGGCGATCCTGGTGCTCGTCCTGACGTAGACAGCGTCAGGAGAGCTGGGCGAGCAGCCAGGCGACGAGGGCACGAACCGCGCCGCTCACTGTCGCCACCAGTGCAGCCGTGACAAGAGTGAGGCGTTCGCGGCGGGTCAGGCGCTTGCGGGGCATCTCGATCTCCATTCGTGAGATGGGCTTACGGGAGAGAGAGTGCGATGGGACGGCCCCAAGAAGGGGAATCTGGGAAGATCTGGGAGAACGTCCCGGCATGAACTGCTCAGACGTGTCGGGGTGCGCGACCATCTGGGATTCGCGGACTTGACGGGATGCGGCATGGACGAGGACGACGAACTGCGCACGCAGCTCGCGAACGAACTACGCACGCGGTTCGCAGCCGAGCTCGAGGAAGTACGGCGCGCAGCGGGCGGGCCCAGCCCCGAAATGCTGGAGCGGCAGGACAAGCGGCGGAAGAGCAAGCTGTCCGCGAAGCGTGTGGTGCTCTCGAAGAGCCGGATCGACCGGGTGCTCAGAGCACAGCACAAGGAGGCTCCCGACCTGGACTTCGTCAGGGACTTTCTGGCCACCTGCGAGAGCTACGCGAAGGAGCGGAACCTCCCGCTGGATCAGCGGCTGCTCACCTGGGATCTGTGGCAGGCACGGCACAAGGCCCTGGTCGAAGCGCTGGAGACGCTCAGGACGAGCAGGCCGCGGAAGGCACCGGCCGCCTACCGGATCGAGCCCTATCCGTCCAAGGGGGCGCCGCCTGCCGAGGCGTGGCGGCACCAGCCCAGCCAGTTGCTGCTGGCGCGGCACCAGGTGGTGCCGTTCACCGGGCGCGCGGATGACCTGGCGCGGCTGGAACGCTGGCGGGACACGGATGAGCCGGTCGTGGCGGTGGGCATGCTCCACGGCCCCGGCGGACAGGGCAAAACCCGCCTGGTCGCCCAACTGGCCCAGGCCACAGGGCCGGAGTGGAAGGTGTGGCAGGCCGTACGGACCGGGGAGGCCGCGCCCGCGCCCGCGGCGCCGTCGCTGGGGACGCGGGCGCTCGTGGTCGTGGACTACGCCGACCGCTGGCCCGCGATGGACCTGCGGACTCTCCTGCAGAGGGTGGCGAGGCGGTCGGGGCAGAAGCTGCGAGTCCTGCTGGTCGCCCGTTCGGCGGGGGCGTGGTGGGCGAGCTGGCAGGAGGACCTGCGGCAGTGGGGCTACCTGCCCAGCACCTTCGAGCTGGGGCCTGCGCGGGACATCACCGAGCGGCGGCAGGCGTTTCTGGCGGCCCGCGACCGGTTCGCAGCAGCGCTGGGGCTGGGCGAGGTCGAGGACGTTCCCGTGCCCGTCAACCTCGCGGAGCCTGCCTTCGGGCTGTCGCTGAACATCCATATGGCGGCGTTGGTGGCCGTGGACGCCCGCCTACGCGGCGCCGAGCCGCCCCGCGACCCCCAGAACCTGTCGGCCTACCTGCTGGACCGCGAGCGTGCCCACTGGGCCCGACGTCATTCGCTCGCCCCGGACACGCTTTCGCCCGACACCATGGCCCAGGTGGTCTACACGGCCACGCTCACCCGCCCCCTCGTCTACGACACCGCCAGGGACGCCCTGGCCCGCGTCGAGGTCGAGTCCTCCGCACCCGTCGGCCAGCTTCTGAGGGAGCACCGCGCGTGCTACCCGCCTTCCGATCCGACCACCTGCCTGGAGCCCCTCTATCCTGACCGGCTCGGCGAGGACTTCATCGCCCTGACCACTCCCGGCCACCCGGCTGGCGCGCACCAGTCCACGCCGTGGGCGGACGGCGCCGTGGCCCGGCTGCTCAGCCCCGCCGCCCAGCAGCCGGGCCCGTGGACTCGTGACGTGCTGACCATCCTGATCAGCGCGGCAGAGCGCTGGCCCCATCTCACCCGTGGCCAGCTCACCCGGCTGCTCACCGAGCAGCCCGAGCTTGCTCCCCAGGCAGGCAGCGCCGCCCTTACGACGCTCGCGGGGATGCAGGACCTGGACATCTCCGTGTTGCGGGCCATCGAGCCGCACCTCGCCAAGCCTCACGCGCAGCCCGATCTCGATCCTGGGATCGCCGCGGTATGCGAGCGGGTCGCGGCCCACCGGCTCGCCGAAACGGACGACGCGGTCGAGCATGCTCGTGTGTATGACGTCCTCGCCAGACGTCAGTCGTGGGCTGGGCTGCACCAACGGGCGCTCACCTCGGCGAGGTACGCGGTGGCCATCCGTGAACAACTGGCGGAAATGGACCAGGAATCCCACGAGGATGATCTCGCCCAGTCATTGAGAGAGCTGGCAGCGAATCTGTCGGCTGTGGGGAGGTACGAGGAGGCGCTCGCTGCCACGAGCCGAGCGTTGGAGATCAATCAGCGACGGGCACCAGGGGAAGTGTCTCACGCGATCTCCCTGACCAACCTGGGCGTCTACCTCCTGGAGCTGGGTAGACGGGAGGAGACGTTGGAGGCGTCTCAGCAGGCCGTGGAGATGTGGCGGCTGCTGGCTCCAGGCGAGCCGGAGAACGCGTCGCACTACGCCGGAGCGCTGGGCAATCTCGGCGTCTGCCTGGCCGAGCTGGGGCGGACGAAGGAAGCGCTGGCCGTTCAGCAGGAGGCCCTGGACATCCAGGCTCGACTGGCCGTGGACGATCCAGCGGCCCATGAGCCTGCCCTGGTGCTGTCGTTGACCAATATCACCGCTCACCTGTCCAGGCTCGGCATGGGAGAACAAGCGTTGGGCTCGGCCGAGCAGGCCGTGGAGGTCTCACGGCGGCTGTCGGCCCTGAATCCGGCCCTGTTCGATGACAAGCTGGCCAAAGCACTCAACCACCTGAGCCACTGCCTCGCCGCAGGGGGCCGATCCGAAAGGGCGTTGGCGGCGGCGGAGGAGGCCGTGACCATCACGCAACGTCTGGCAGCGATCAATCCCGCCGCCCACGAGCCCGGCTACGCCCTGGCTCTCGACACCCTGGGCAATCGATGGGCGGGAGTGGGCGAGTTGGCGAAAGCCGTGCCGGTCACAGAGCTGGCCGTACTGATCATGCGACGCCTGGCGGAGGAGAACCGGGCAGCTCACGAACACCAGCTCGCCGAGTCGCTCCACAATCTCGGCGCGCGCCTGATCAGGAGAGGTCTCAAGGAAGAGGCTGTGGAGCCGTGCCGGGAGGCGGCGACGATTTTCAGGCGTCTGACCGAATCCAACCTCGCCGCCCACGGTCCACGGCTCGCGGCCACCCTGTCCAACCTCACCCATTGCGTGCCGTACACGGAAGGGCTGGCTCTGCTGGAGGAGAAGATAGCGCTGCGACGACGCCTGACCGAGACGGACTCGGCCGAGCACGAGCCTGAACTCGCCCGGCTGCTGGCGGAAACCGCGATCAAGTACTGCGCGGCGGGACACCGGGAAGGCACCAGGGACCAGGCGTGCACCGCGTTGCCCCTGGTGGAGGAGGCAGTGGAACGGCAACGGCGGCTGGCGAGCGTGGACTTCCCCGCTCACGCGCCTGACCTCGTCCACTCGCTCATCACCCTGACAGCAATCCGGAGCAGTGAGCTGAGTGACCACCACGGGGCACTGCCGGCCGCCAACGAAGCCGCCCAGCACGCCCAACTCCTCGTGGACAACGGACTGACGGAATTCCAGCAGTTCCTCGACAACGCCCGGGCGATACAGGCCACTGTCGCGGCCCGGGCAAAGGAAGCAGAGGTCTGAGTATCTGTGACCGTACGGGGTGCGGGAACGATGCTCGGTGGAGGCTCGGCCTTCTCATCGGGTCGTCGGGCTGGAAGGATGAGTACCGTGTCCGCCCTGGAACGGGTCTCGCGCCTGGCACGCGCCGCTGTCTTCGCGGCCGTGTGCGTTGTCATGTCCGCGGGCGGCCATGCTCTCGCGGGTGGCGCTCCGGTCACGGCGCCGACGTTGTTCGCCGGTGTGGTGGCGGCGTTCGTCCTGGCGTTCGTGCTCAGCGGGCGCGAGCGCGGGCCTGAGGTCATCATCGGGGTGACCGCGGGGGCTCAGATCCTGCTGCACGAGCTGTTCAGCAGGACCGCTCCCATCTCCGTCGCGTCCGCCGAGCACACGCACGGGGGTACGCCCGGCGTCGGCATGACGGTCGCGCACCTCGTGGTCGCGGTGCTGAGCGGATGGTGGCTGCATCGCGGCGAGAGCGCGTTCTGGCTGATGGTGCGGCTGTGGGGGATGGCTCCGCTGCCGAAGCTGCGCCGGCTGCTCGTTGGAGCGGTCGAGTCCTCGACGCCCCCTGTCCAGGTCGTGCTCGTAACCGAGGCGAAGGCGTACCGGGGCCCTGAGCTGGTCCGGGCGATCCGGCGGCGCGGACCGCCCATGCTGCTGAACGTTCGCTGACGACCGCCCCAAGCAGTTCTACCGGGGCGAACCCTCTTCTTGTCCGTCGTGTTCGTGGATGGAGCACGCCGGAATCCGCCGCCCTTCGCGACTCATCGCAGTGGCGCACGTCGGCATGACTCGTCTCCCTGGAATGACAGCCGGAGCTATGCCTGCTGGAGTGACGTTCCGCCTGCTTCGCACCACGGCCTTCGCCGTGGTGTGCTGTGGGCTGGGCGCGTTGGCCCACCTGCTCGGGGGCGGCAGCGTGTCCGCGCCGATGGCGGTGACGGCTCTGGCCGTCTCCTTCGCCGCCGCCGTTCCGGTGACCGGCCGGGAACGGGGGACGGAGACGATTCTTCCCCTGCTCGTCGGTGGGCAGGTGGCGTTGCACCTGCTGTTCTCCGCGGGGCCGTCGCTGCTTCTGCCGGGCGCGCCTGGCGGGCACGTGCATTCCGGCCTTGTCCCGTGCGCGGGGATGCTGGTCGCCCACGGTGCGGCGACCGTGGTGACGGCGTTGTGGTTGTCGCGGGGTGAGGTCGTTCTCTGGGCGCTGCTGCGTCGCCTCGGGGTGCGTCCGCGCTTGAGGCTGTGCGTGCCGCACCGGACGGCGTACTGGGCTGTGGCCGTGCGCTCCGTCGAGCCCGCACCTGTCCTGTCTGCCCTGCTGGAGCACTCGCTGAGCGGGCGTGCCCCGCCGGCCGGCTGACCTTCCTCGCCTGTTTCCTCTCTGCACCGGACGGATCCGCTCCGTCCGGTAGTCGTCGTGCGCCCGAAACGGAGTCGTTCATGCCCGAACCTGATGTCGCCGTGCCCGCGTCCTTACGCCTGTCCGAGGTGAGCTGCCGACACGGCAGGCTGCTCGCGGTCGATCGCGTGAGCCTCGAGCTCGGACCGGGCGAGCACCTCGCCATCACCGGCACCAACGGCTCCGGCAAGAGCACACTCCTGCGCGCCGTCCTCGGCCTGCACCGCGACACGACGGGGACGATCGACATCGATGGGCATCAGGCGCGCGGCGAGCGCGAGTGGGCGCGGCGCCGGTCCCAGGTCGCCTGGATTCCGCAGCGGCAGGCGAGCGGCCGGTTTCCGTTGCTCGTCCGCGAGTTGCTGGCCAGTGGTCACCACCCTGCCGAGGCGGAGCGGGCCGCCGCCGATCTCGGCATCAGCGTGCTGTTGGAGCGGCCGCTGTCCACCTTGTCCGGCGGCCAGCTCCAGCGGGCCTACTTGGCGCGCGCCCTCGGGCAGGTCGCGGCGGGAGCGGGCCTGCTGCTGGCCGACGAGCCCACGGCGGCGCTCGACTTCGCCGGTCAGGAACAGGTCGCCGCCGTGCTGAAAGGGCTGGCGGTGAGCATGGTCGTGGTGACGCACGACCGGGTGGTCGCCGAGGCCTGCGGACGGGTCGCCGAGATGGCCGCCGGCAGGTTGCGGGAGGTGCAGTGAACTCCCTCGACGTGCTGCTGGCCCTGCCGTCCGTCCGGCTGGCCGCGCTGGCGCTGCTGCTCGGCTCGATCGCGCTGCCGATCGTCGGCGTGTTCATCGTCGGGCTGGACATCATGCCGGTCCGCTTCGCGATGATGCACGTGGCGCTGCTCGGCATCGCGGTCGGCCTGCTGACCGGGATCGACCCGCTGCTGTGCGCGCTGGTGGCCTGCGCGCTCACCGGCGGCGCGCTCACCCCGCTGGCCCGCAGCCCGGCCGGGCTGTCCGGTGCCATGGGGCTGCTGATGACGCTGGCCATCGCCGCCGCGCTGCTGGTGCTGTCCATCTCGGGGGTGAACGCCAACGGCGCGTTCGAGTTGCTGTGGGGCTCGATTCTGGCGACGCGGCCGGGTGACGTGGCCGCGCTGGCGGCCCTCACGGTCGTCGTCCCGATGCTCTACCGGATCCGCCGCCGGGACCTGGCGCTGCTGTTACACGACCGCGAGCTCGCGCTGTGCTCGGGCGTCGCGGTGGACCGGCTCACGCTGATCCTGCTCGTCGTGGTCGCTGTGGCGATCGCCTCGGCCATCCGGCTCACCGGCGCGTTGCTGGTGGACGCCCTCACGCTGCTGCCCGCCCTGGCGGCCCGCCGTGTGGGGAGCTCGCTCGCGTCCATGATCCGCTACTCGGTGCTCTTCGGCCTGGCCTTCAACCTGGGCGGATTCCTGCTCGCCCTCCTCTTCGACTTCCCGCCCGGGCCGACGCTCGTCCTCGTCGGCGGCCTGTGCACGCTCCTGCTCCATGCCGTTCCCGCATTCCCGATCAGAAGGGCCTCCACACGATGAAGACGCTCAGGGCAATCGCGACCGCCGTCCTCGTCCTCGCCGCAGCCGCCTGCGCGGACGCGCGGCCCGCGGCGACCGGCCAAGGGCTCAAGGTCGTCGCCGCCTCCGCCTGGGAGGCCGGTTTCGCCAAGGCCGCCGGCGCCACCGACATCGCGGTGATCGTGCCGCCCGGGGTGCAGCACGCCCCCGACTACGACCCCAAGCCCTCGGACCTGGCCAAGGTGGCCGAGGCCGACGTGGTCCTGTACGCGGCGTTCGAAGGCTTCGCCGGCAAGCTGAAGGAGGCGGCCGGATCGGACGCCAAGCTGATCGAAGTCGGCCTGGACAACGCGCCCGCCAAGGTCAAGGCGGAGGTCACCCGGCTGGCCGGCGAGTTCGGCACCGCGGAGGCCGCCAAGACCTGGACCGCCGGCTTCGACGCCGAGTACGCCAAGCTCAAGCAGCAGGTCACCGGCGCCACGGGCGGCACCCCGCCGGTGGTCGTCGCGCAGGCGTTCGTGGCCTGGGCCGCCGACCTCGCGGGCGCGCAGCCCGCCGGCGTGTACGGGCCGCAGCCGCCGACCGCCGGGCAGGTGGCCGAGCTGGTGGCGAAGAAGCCGCGGCTGGTGCTCGACAACTCCGCGATGCCCGGTGGTGACGCCCTCGCCGACGTGCAGGCCAAGCGCGTAGTGATCAACAACTTCCCGGGCCAGGGCTTCGATCTGCTGGCCATGTACAAGGCCAACGCCGACGCTCTCCTCGCCGCCCTCGCCTGATGGGGAATTCCGTGGACGTTCCCGTTCTCATCGTCGGCGGCGGGCCGGTCGGCCTGTGCGCCTCGATCGCCCTGTCACGGTGCGGTGTGCCGTCGCTGCTGGTCGAGCGGCATCCGGACACGTCGGACTTCCCCAAGGGCCGGGCGCTCAGCATCCGAACCATGGAGGTGCTGCGCCGCTACGGCCTGGAGGAGCGCGTACTGGCGGCCGGTGTGCCGCGCGAGGAGAGCCTGCACTTCTTCTTCGGCACGTCGCTCACCGCACCCGACCACACGCGCAACGGCAACCTGCCCGATCCCGAACGGGCCGCCTTCAGTCCGACCTTCACCGCCGTCTGCTCCCAGGACGTGCTGGAGCCCCTGCTTCGCCGACGTGCCGAGTCGGTGATCGGCTTGGTGCGCTTCGGCCAGGAGGTGATCGGTCTGGAGCAGGACGCCGACGGCGTCACCGCCAGGCTGCGCGGCGGGGCCACGATCCGGGCCGCGTACGTGATCGCCGCCGACGGCGCCGGCAGTTTCGTGCGGGACGCGCTCGGCATCGGCCTGTCAGGGGACGCGGTGCTCAGCCGCAATCTCAACATCCTGTTCGAGGCCGACCTGCGCCCGCACGTCGCCGACCGGCTCAGCCTGATCTACACGATCGCGAACCCCGCGCTGACCGGCGTCTTCATGACGGTGGACAACGACCGCAGGTGGCTGTTCAACCTGGTGCACGATCCGGCGCGCCGTGCGGTGGACGGGCTCTCGGCGCGTGACTGCGCCGAGGTGGTCAGGCAGGCGGCCGGGGTGCCGGACCTCGACGTGCGCGTGGTCGCCATGCGCGAGTGGACGGCGTCCGCGCTGCTCGCCGACCGCTATCGGGCCGGTCGCGTCTTCCTGGCCGGGGACGCGGCCCACCCGATGACGCCGTACGGCGGGTTCGGCATGAACTGCGGCATCCAGGACGCCGACAACCTCGCCTGGAAACTCGCCGCCGTCGTCCAGGGCTGGGCCGGCGACGGCCTCCTGGACTCCTACGAGAGCGAACGTCGTCCGGTGGGAGCCGACTCGGTGGCCGAGAGCCGCCGCAGCCTGCTCGCGACCCTGGACGACACCGCGATCATCCCGGGCCGATCCGGGCCCCGGCCGCGCGGGCGACCCAGCGACGGGCTCGTTCTCGGTTACGCCTACGACCGGCCGGGGGCGGCCATCGTCCCCGACGGCACGCAGCCACCGGCCGTCCCGGACCTGGTGGCCACGTACCGGCCGGTGGCCAGGCCCGGGCACCGCCTGCCGCACGCGTGGCTGGACGGCGGCACGACCTCCACGCTGGACCTGGTGGGCACCCGTCTGGTGCTGCTCACGGGGCCGGCGGGCGCCTCCTGGGAGAAGGCCGCGGAGGTGGCCGTTCACCGGGTGGACGAGCGGGTGGCAGCGCTCCTGGGCATCGAGGACGACGGCGCGGTCCTGGCCCGCCCGGACGATCATGTCGCCTGGCGCTGCCGCAGCCTCCCCGACGATCCGGTCGCCGCTCTTGGCGAGGCCCTCGACACGATCCTCAGCAGGCGAAGGGGTCGATGACGCCGATGAGCATCGCGAGGGCGAGAGCCAGGAAGAAGTCACCCCAGACCAGCTCATGGCGGGTGGCGACGCCATGAGCGAGGTCGTAGCAACCATCGAGCAGCCGGCCGTGCCGCACGTGATCGGTGACGAGCACGCGCAGCACCTCGACCGCGCGATCACGCAGACGACCGTCGCCGGTGAGAGCGGCCAGCTTCAGCGCGGCGACGGCCTCGATGGCGGAGGCGGAGGTGTCCAGAGGCCCTTGCCGTCGAAGCGCCGAGGCAGCGGGTACGGAGGGTGCTCCCTCGGTGAACCTCGCCGCGAAGCCGGACCAGCCGCGCAGGCGAGGCAGCAGCGTCCGTCCGGCCGCGGTCATGTGCGCGTGGTCGGCGACGGCGAGCGCCAGCCAGGCCGCAGTACGGCTCCAGCCGCGCTCCGGCTCCGGATGCGGCGACCAGCCGCGCCCCGGCACGGCGATCCACGCGGGATGCCCGCTGGACGAGATCGTGAGGTCGAGTTGCAGAGCGAGGTGCCTGCCGGCCACCGACGCCGGGAGCAGCCGCACCAGGCCCGGCAGGGCATCCACCCTGGTCAGCAGGGGCGGGCCGCCGAACGCCGATCCCCATGGCACCAGGCCCAGCTCGGGCTCGTGAGCGGCGAGGCAGGCCAGGGCCGCTCGTTCCCGAAGGTCCTCGGCGTCGGCGAGCGCGGTGCCGTACCAGAAGATCATGCCGCGGGTCGCGGTGTCGGCCTCGACCCATGGCGCGAGCGCCTCGGTACGCCCGCGAGCCACCGCCTGATCATGCGGATCGCCGCTCACGATGGCCCGCAGCCACAGCAGGCCCGCCCAGAAACCGCCGGTCCATGATCCGCGACCGGTGGTGGTCCAGCGAGCCGAGTCCGCGTCCGCGTACAGCGGCCACCGGCCTGCGCACTGATCCTCCGTCTCCCTCACGCGACGCAGGATCTCCTCCAGCGCCCGCGAGGCCCAGCGGCTCATCGGCTTCCTCGCACGGTCGCGACCACGGCGGCGGCGGCGAACTCGACCGCCACCAGCGCCCATCCAGGCACATATCCGGCGGCTTCCACCAAGAGCCCAAAGAGGGGAGGACCAACCGCGAAGCCCGCGAAGAACCCCGCGGAGACGAGCGCGGAGTCTCGGCCGGCCGCACGCGCGTCCGCCCGTTTGAGTACCGCCAGCATGCTGACCGCGTTGCCGGCGACCGCGAACACGCCGATCGCCGCGGCTCCCGCCCACACCAGGGCCGGAACCCAGGAGGCGGCCATGAGCAGCCCGGTGGCGGCGCACGCCCCGGCGGCCAGGAGGCCGAGCAGCGACTCCGGCCGCTCCAGCCGTCCCGCCCGCCGCGACCAGCCGACCCGACCGGCGATCCCGGTCACTCCCAGCACGGCGACCAGCCAGGCCGCCACCACGGGCGACAGGCCCACCTGCTGGGTGCCGAAGAGCGCCGCATAGGTGTTGACCGCGGCGATCCCGGAGCCCAGCAGGAAGGAGAAGCCCGCCAGCCTCCCGACCCGCGCCGGTGGCAGACCGGATGCGGCCTGGTGAGCTGCCGGGACAGGGTCGGGCGGCAGCGCGCGGATCGCCCAGAGGGCCGCCAGCAGCGCGATCGCCGCCGCCGTCCACACCGCACCTCGCCAGCCCGTCCACACGGCGAGCGTGGCCAGCGGCAGACCGGCCACGAACGCGCCGAACTGGACGCCGGACTGCTTCCAGCCGACGACGGGCCCGCGTCGCGCCGGTTCCACGGCGGCCAGGATCACCTTGTTCGTGGCCGGGTTGGCCAGCGCCTGAGGCAGTCCGCCCAGCGCCACCACCGCGAGCAGCATCACCGTTCCGGAGGAGGCGCCGATCAGGACCAGGGCCGCCGCGGTAAGAGCCAGGGCGGCCACCACGCAGCGGCGCGCACCCAGCCGGTCCACCCACCGCCCCGCACTCAGCGACAGAACCGCCGCCACGCCGAATCCGGCAGTCGTGGTCCAGCCCAACACCGAGCGCGGGATGCCCGCCTCGGCCACCAGCCGCGGCCCGAGGGCGCCGATCAGGAACAGCTGCAGCATCGAGAACGCCATGACCGCGGTGAGCAGGGATGTCACCTGCCAGTGCCCGGTCCGCGCCGATCGTGCCAGCCGCATCACAAGGTCCTTTCCTCTGCTCCAGACCGCTCTGTCACCAGACGCAGGGAGTGATCGACATGAATTCTGTTGTCAGCGACGAACGCGCCGCCGACGACCGGCGCCTGACCTCGCTCGCGCTCGCCGCCCGCGACGGCGCCCCTGACGACGTGGAGGCGTTCGCCCGGGAGGTGTACGCCGACCTGCGCCGTTTCCTGACCTACCTGACGGACGTGCAGTCGGCCGACGACCTCACTCAGGAGACGTTCGTCCGGGTCCTGCGCAGTCTTCCCCGGTTCGCCGGGAGGTCGTCGGCCAGGGCTTGGCTGTTGTCCATCGCGCGCCGGGTGGTCGTCGACCGGTTCCGGGCCGCGCGAGCGCGGCCGGTGGTGGCGGACCTGGCCGACTGGCAGGCCGCCGTGGAACGGTGCCAGCCACGTGACCTGCCCGGTTCGCACGACGCGGTGGAACTGGCCGAACTGCTGGCCGAGGTGCCGCCCGAGAGGCGCCGCGCCTTCATGCTGACCCAGGTCCTGGGCCTGCAGTACGCCGAGGCCGCCGAAGTGCTCGGCTGCCCGGTGGGCACGGTGCGCTCCAGGGTGGCCCGCGCCCGGCACCAACTGTCATCGTCCTGGCTCGCCGCCTGACCACCCGCGGTGGGGCCGGAACGCGTGGCTCCGGCCCCACCGGGTCAGCCGGTCATGAGCCGTTTCCGTAGCGCGTCGCGGTCGGGCTTGCCCGCCGGAGTGAGCGGGAAGGCCTCGACCACCAGCAGCCGCTCGGGGTGTTTGCCCTTCTCCAGCCCGCGCGCGAGCAGGTGAGCGCACAGGTCGGCCAGCTCCACCGGCGGGCCCGGCCGGGCCACCACGCAGGCCGCCAGCCGCTCGCCGAGCACGGGGTCGGGCACGTCGAGGCAGACCACGTCCCGTACCTGCGGGTGGCTGACCAGGGCGTGCTCGACCTCGGCCAGGCTGATGTTGGCGCCGCCGCGGATGACCACCTGTTTGAGGCGTCCCACCAGGCGCAGCCGCCCGTGTTCGTCGATCACGCCCAGGTCTCCGGTGCGCACCCAGCCTTCCGCCGTACGGTAGCGCTGGTTCAGCTCCGGAGCCCCGACGTAACACATCGGCGTCATCGGGCCGCGCGCGATGATCTCGCCGAACTCCGCCTCCTGCTCGGCCGGCGCGATTCTGATCTCGGCCACGCGGGGATCGGGCAGGCCGACGACCACGCCCGGTCCGGCGTCGGCGGCCGGGGGAGGGTTCAGGCCGCTGTGGCAGTTGACGCCGTCCGCCGAGCCGTAGAGGTTGACGACCGGGCAGCCGAACACCCGGCCCGCCTCCTCGGCCGTGGCCGCGTCCAGCTCCGCCCCGCCGAGCACCAGCGCGGTCATGGCCGGGAATGACTCGGGGCGCGGCTGGTCCAGCATCATCCGGATCATCGTCGGCACGGCGAGCACGTGCGTCGGACGGTGGTCGCGGATGGCGGCGAGCGCGGCGGGCGGGGAGAAGTGGTCCAGTACCACCAGGCTGCCGCCGTGCCGGGCGAGCGTGACGGCGGTGCCGTTGCTGCCGAAGGCGGAGGCCAGCGGCACCAGGAACAGGCAGCGCGGCGGCTCGTCGCCGGGGATCAGGGTGGCCATGAAGTTGCCGCGGCCGCCCGCCAGCGCGTTGTGCGAGTAGGCGACCATCTTGGGCTCCGCCTCCGAGCCCGAGGACACCAGGATGCGCGCCGCCCCGTCCGGATCCGGGCGAGCCGGGACGAAGACGCGGCCCTCGATGCGCAGCAGGTCGGCCCACCGCGTGCTGCCGGGCGGAGACTCTCCCGGGCCGGTGGCGATCACGGCGCGCAGGCCCGGCAGGCGGTCGGCCGCGGCCAGCAGGTCCCCGGCAGGTGAGCCGCCCTTGTGCTCGACGGCGGCGATGACAGCGCGGGCACCGGAACGGCCCAGCAGTGAGACCGCCTCGGCCACCCCGCGCCCCACGGGGAACGGTAACGCCACAGCGCCGAGCGCGGCCAGCGCCAGATCGGCGATCACGGCGTCCCTGCCGCTGGGAAGCTGGACGCCGACGACGTCTCCCTCGCACACGCCGAGGCCCCGCAGCCCCGCAGCCGCCGAGCGGGCCAGCCCGTCCAGCTCGGCGTACGTGAGCGTGCCCGCCTCATCGATGACCGCGGCCCGGCCGGGCGCCGCCAGCCGATGGGCGCGGAAGAGCGCGTACAGGTCGAGATCGGGGCAGGTGCCGTCGGCCGCCCACGTACGGCGCAGCTCGGCGGGAACGAGGTCGACCAGGGCCAGACTCATGCGAACCTCCAAGGTACGGGGACGGCGAGCGCGCCGTGCTCGTCACGGGTGAGCGCGGCGGCGAAACGAGGGTCGGCGGGCAAGGCGTTCAATGAGGTCGTGACCGCGGTCGCGGGTATCCCCTGGCGGCGCAGGTGCGCGACGGCCTCGGCGGTACCCAGGTCGCGGACCTTGTCCGCGTGCGCGGCCGGTTCGTCGCCCGCCGCCACCCAGCCGTCGGCGGTGCGCAGCGGCTGCCGGAATCCGGGCGGCCTGCGGTAGGTTTCGCCTCTCGCGGCGTGGCCCAGCGCGGGTTCGGTGAGCAGTTCGGCCGCGCCGAGCAGCGAGGAGTCCACGCGGACACCCCGTCCCTCGCGTTCGCGCAGCAGCAGCCCGGCCAGCACGGCCTCGGCCCCGAGCAGCCCGCCGAGCACGTCCAGCAGGGTCATCAGCGAAGGTGCGGAGGGCTCGCCCTCGGGACGTACCACGTCGCCGACGCCGGTACGGGCCTGGACCATGAAGTCGGTGCCGAGCGGGGCATCCGGCAGCCGCCCGGCCCAGCCGCTGGTGTAGGCGTAGACCAGGCGGGGATTGGTCACCGCCAGATCCCCGCTGTCCAAGCCGAGGCGTTCGGCCGTGCCCGGTGCCCAGTTCTGCACGAACACGTCGGCATCCGCGACCAGGGCGCCCAGTTCGGCGCGTCCGGCGGCGGACTTGATGTCGATCTCGACCGCCGCCTTGCCCCGGTTCAGGGCGAGCCACCGGGCGGACACTCCGCCGCAGGTAGGAGGCATCCCGCGCAGCGGGTCGCCGCCCGGTGGCTCGATTCGGATCACCCGCGCGCCGAGCAGGCCCAGCAGGTGAGAGGTGAGCGGAGCCTGGATGCGTCGTCCCGCCTCCAGGACCGTGAAGCCGTCCAGCGGCCGGGATGCGTCCCCCGGTGCGGGACGGCCGGGCGATGGCCGCGCTTCCATGGGCCACAGCTGCCAGGGCATGTCCGCGCGGGGCTCCGCGGCGCGCTGGGGCAGGGACCGCAGCGCGCAGACTGAGGCGCCGTGCTCCTTGGCGGCTCGCCGTACCTCGTGCCACGAACTGGCGGACGCACGCTCGTGCAGCTCCGCAGGCAGAGGAGAGCAGGCCGTGGCGTACCTGAACTGGAAGGACCGCCATCCCGCCGACGCCACCCGGACCGGTACGCCGAGCGTGCTCCAGAACGCCACCCACACGTCCGCGTCCAGCGTCTCCACCTCGTAGGTGACCCCGTCCGCCGAGGTGAAAGGGGGGCCGCCGGGAGTCAGCGGCACCGCTTCGTCCTCCTCGGCCGTGGCGGCGGCGAGGTACTGGCTCACCGCGAGCAGCCCGGCCAGATCGACGCCCGTCTGAACGCTCGCGACGGCCGCGCCGCGTGCGCGGCCGATGAGCGCCGCCAGGAGCCCTTGACCGGTCAGCACCGAGCACGCGATGCCCAGGTAGTCCGCCGCCAGCCCGCGCGGCTCGCCGCTGCGGCGGCCGTGCACGTGCATCACTCCCGTCGCGGCCTGCGCCGTCGCCTCGTCGCGGACGTCGTGCGCCGAGGCGGCGCGCGACCAGGCCGCCTCGGCGACGAGCGGTTCCTGTCCCGGCACGGATAGCGTCAGCGCGCCGGGAGCGGTCGAGGAGTCGGAGAAGTAGGGGACGACGCCCAGCGCGGTGAGATGCCGGACGGCGGGGGCGGTGAGTACCAGGGGCCCGTCAGCGCGCATGACGACGTCGTGCAGCGGTCGTGCCGCTCCCAGCGTGGCGGGATGTGCCATGGCTCTCCTCTCCGCGGCGGTCGCCGCGACGTGCGTGACACGGGTGGAACCAGAGGACGCCCTCAGGCGACCTGTTCCACGGAAGGAGTCGTCCGGCCATTTCCGCCGGTTCCCGACATGTCTGGAGTGAGTGATGGCACAACGCGACGTCTGGGGAGCGCCCAGCTGTCCGGCGGGCGTGGCCGAGTTGCGTGACCGGGTGACGGAATTCATCGACAAGCGCGTGATACCGGGCGAGCCCGTGCTGGACGCGGGCGGGTCGCCGGCACGGGACCTGGTCGAGCGGCTGAGAGGCGAGGCCAGCGCGCAAGGACTCTGGGGCCTGGGGTTGCCGGAGGAACTGGGCGGTGGCGGGTTGCCGCTGGCGGACTACGCGCACGTGGTGGAAGCGGAAGGAGCCAGCGATCACGCGCCGTCGATCCTGGGCTCGCTCGCGCTGCTGGACGTGCGGACGCTCGCCGGATGGGACGAGCACGTGCGCGGGATCGCCTCGGGCCGGGTGAGCGTGTGCAACGCGATGACGGAGCCGGGAGTACCCGGGTCGGATCCCGCGCTCACGACGACCCGGGCCGAGCGCGGGACTGACGGCTCGTGGACCGTCCACGGCCGCAAGTGGTTCGTCAGCGGCGCCGGTACGGCCGAGCTGGCGCTGGTGCTCGCCCGGACCTCGGGTGCTCCGCCGTCACCGGAGGGGCTGTCCGTCCTGCTCGTCCCCACCTCCTCGCCCGGCTTTCGGGTGGTGCGCGAGCTGCCCGTGCTCGGCGTCGGCGGGCAGTGGGAGATCGCGCTGGACGGCGTCACCGTCCCCGCGGACCATCTCATCGGCGAGGAAGGGCGAGGGCTGCGCGTGGTGGGGGAGCGGGTGCGCTTGGGCCGGTTGCTGCGCTGCCTGCGCTGGCTCGGCCAGACACAGCGCGCCTTCACGGCCATGCGGGAACGAGCCCGCACACGGGCGACCTCCGCCGGGCGGCTGGCCGATCTCCAGCTCGTCCAGCAGCTCGTCTTCGAATCGCTGCTGGCCATCAGGACCACCCGGCCGCTGGTGTTCGAGGCGGTGGCGCTGGCGGCGGCGGGCCGGGACGCGCGTACCGAGACCGGGCTGGCGAAGGTGGCTGCCGCACGCATGCTGCAACAGGTCGCCGACGCCGCCATCCAGGTGCACGGGGCGGAAGGGCTGGGGCCGGACACGGCGTTGCCCGCGCTGTTCCGGGCCGGGCGGATGGCGCGTGTCCTGGACGGGCCCGACGAACTCCACATCGCCACCGTCGCCCGGCGAGTCCTGCGGTGAACGGCTTTGATCACGACACAACAAGGAACCTCATGACACCTCCTACGACAGAACAGGCGCCCGTCCAGCTCGTCATCGGCGGGATGACCTGCGCCTCCTGCGCGGCGCGGGTGGAGCGCAAGCTCAACCGCATGGACGGGGTGAAGGCCAGCGTCAACTACGCGACCGAGAAGGCCACCGTCCAGGCCGACGGCGTCACGGTCGAGGAGCTGATCCGGGAGGTCGAACGCACCGGCTACAGCGCTGAACCGTACACGCCGCAGACCTCCGAAGCGCCGGACGACGCCGACGACCGGCGCGTGCGGATGCTGGGACGGCGCATGATCGTCGCCATCGGGCTGGCCGTCGTGCTGATGGACCTGTCCATGGGGATGGCGTTCGTGCCGGCCTGGCGCTTCGCCGGATGGGAGTGGGTGCTCATCGGCCTGACCCTGCCGATGGTGACGTGGTGCGCGTGGCCGTTCCACCGCAACGCGTTCAGGGCCGCCAGGCACGGCACCACCTCCATGGACACTCTGATCTCGACCGGTGTCATCACGTCCACCTGCTGGTCGGTGTACGTCATCCTGTTCCCGATCGACGTCGCCCCGGCGGGGTCGGGCGTGTGGGCGTTGCTGTCCGCACCGAACAGCGCGCTCTACCTCGACGTCGCCGGCGGAGTGACCATGTTCGCGTTGACCGGGCGGTTTCTGGAGGCCCGGGCGCGGCGCTCGTCCGGGGCGGTGCTGCGCCGCCTGGCCGAGCTGGGCGCCAAGGACGTCAGCGTGCTGCGCGCCGACGGCAACGAGTACCGCATCGACGTGGCCGATCTGCGGGTGGGCGACCTGTTCGTGGTCCGCCCGGGGGAGAGCATCGCCGCCGACGGCCGGATCGAGTCCGGTCAGAGCACGATCGACACCAGCGCCATGACCGGCGAGCCGGTACCCGCCGAGGTGGGTGAGGGCGACCTGGTGACCGGCGCGACCGTCAACCTCGGCGGACGGCTCGTCGTGCGGGCCGCCCGGGTGGGTGCCGACACCCAGCTCGCCGCACTGATCCGCCTCGTCGAGCACGCCCAGGCCGACAAGGCCGCCATCCAGCGGCTCGCGGACCGGATCTGCGGCTGGTTCGTGCCGGCCGTGTTCGTCCTGTCAGCGTTGACCCTGGCAGGGTGGCTGATCGCGGGAGGCGAGGTGCACGAGGCGGTCACCGCCGCGCTGGCCGTCCTCATCATCGCCTGCCCGTGCGCGCTCGGCCTGGCCATCCCCACCGCCCTCCAGGTCGCCTCCGGCACCGGAGCCAAGCTCGGCGTCTTCATCAAGAGCCACCAGGCGATGGAGTCCGCACGGGCCATCGACACCGTCGTGCTGGACAAGACCGGCACCCTCACCCAGGGCCGCATGGGCGTCGTGGACCTGGTCACCGCCGACAGCGTGCCGCCGGGCGAGGTGCTGCGTTACGCCGGAGCCGTGGAAGACGCCTCTGAGCACGCCATCGCGGTGGCCATCGCCGCCCACGCCCGCACCGAGCTCGGCGACCTTCCCGACGTGAGCGGATTCACCGCCCTGGCCGGGCTGGGCGCCCAAGGGACGGTCGAGGGCCGGCGCGTCCTCATCGGCTCGGCCCGGCTGCTGGCCCAGCAGGACGTCGCCGTCTCTGCCGCACTCGACGAGGCGCGGGCAGGCTGGGAGGGCGAGGGCCGAACCGTCGTCCTAGTCGCGGCCGAGGGCACGGCCGTCGGGGCGCTCGCGCTCGCCGACGCCGTCAAGCCCTCGGCCGTCGGGGCCATCGACCGGCTGCACGCCATGGGGCTGCGCACGCTGCTGCTCACCGGAGACAACACCGCCACCGCGCGAGCCGTGGCCGCCCAGGTCGGCATCGACGAGGTCATCGCCGAAGTGCTGCCCGCCGACAAGGAGGCCACCATCGCCCGCCTCCAGGCCGAGGGCCACCGGGTGGCCATGGTCGGCGACGGCGTCAACGACGCCCCGGCGCTCGCCCGCGCCGACCTCGGACTGGCCGTAGTGGAGGGTACCGACGTCGCGCTGGCAGCGGCCGACCTCATCTTGATCCGCGACGACCTGGACGTCGTCCCCACCGCGCTCACCCTGGCCCGCGCCACCCTGGCCACCATCCGTGGCAACCTCGTCTGGGCCTTCGGCTACAACGTCGCCGCCCTCCCGCTGGCCGCCGCCGGCCTGCTCAACCCGCTCATCGCCGGCGCCGCCATGGCCCTGTCGTCGGTGTTCGTGGTCACCAACAGCCTGCGCCTACGCCGCTTCGCACCGGCGCCCGCGAACGGCGACTTCCTCACCGAGCAGCTGGACGACGTGGACGAAGAGAGCTGGTCGTACATGGTTGAACGGCAGGGCCGCACACGCTAGCCCCGCTTTCCGCACGCTGAGGTGAGTGAACGCTTCCGCTGACCGCGCGATCTTCCTGCTGCCCTGGATGGCGACCATCGCAGAAGGGTCACCCCAAGGAGACGGCGGCGACTCTGCGGGCCAGGAGGCGGGCCGGGTCCACCACGGGTACGGGCACCCGGCTGCTGTCCAGTGCCAGGACGATCTCGGTGCAGGCCGCCACCACCTGCTCGGCGCCGCGCTCGGTGAGGGCCTGCGCGACCTCGGCCAGGGTGTGGCGGTGCGCGGCCGTGACGGCACCGGCCTTCACCGCCGCGATCACCGCCGACACCTGCCGCTGCTCGTCGGCGGACGGCTCGACCGCCTCGATCTCCCGCTTGCGCAGCGCGTCGGCGTACAGCCCGGAGTGCAGGGTGCCCGAGGTGGCCAGCAGCCCGGCGGCTGTGACGCCCGCCGAGGCGAGCGCGTCCGCGGTGACCTCCACGATGCTCACCAGTTCGAGGCCCGCCTCGTCGGCCAGGCGCGGGACGAAGGCGTGCGCGGTGTTGCACGGCACCGCCAGCACCTCGCACCCGGCGCGCTTGAGTGCCTGCATGCCGTGCTGTAGCTGCGGGGTCGGGTCCTCGCCGAGGCCGAGCAGGTTCAGCGACCTGTCAGGGATGCGCGGGTCGGCCCAGATGACGACCGGCACGTGGCTCTGGTCGCCGGTGGCGGGCGTCTCCTCGATGAGCTTGCTGTAGAAGTCGGCAGTGGCGGCGGGGCCCATGCCGCCCAGGACGCCGACCAGGCGCGGCGGGCAGCCGTGCCGGTCGTCGAACCACGTCACGGGATGCGTCCTCTCCTTCGCGGCCGACGGACAGCCGCAGGCAACAGGATCGCCGGATAAGGTGACCTCGCCCGTTAAATGCCGTAATCAGGCATCAAAGGAGAGGAAATGCAGGATTCCGGCACCGAGCCTCCGCGGTTGCTGTCGGAGGCCGAGCTGGAGCTCATCGACGCCCTCCAGATCAACCCGCGGGCGAGCTGGGTGGACATCGGACTGGCCACCGGCTCGGACCCGGCCACGGCTGCGCGGCGCTGGCAGCGGCTGACCGGCTCGGGCGAGGCGTGGACCACCGTCGCCCTCGGCAAGCGGCAGATGCACGAGATGAGCATGGCGTTCCTGGAGATCGACTGCGAGGCAGGCGCCGCCGTCGTGGTCGCGGCGAAGCTGGCGGAGGCCAGGCACCTGATCACCGTGCAGCACGTCGCCGCGGGGCACGACCTGTTCGTGATCGCCGCGTCCGCCTCGATGCCGGAGCTGGCCGACTACCTGCTCACCGATCTGCCGACGGTGCCCGGCGTCGCGAAGGTGCGCACCCACCTCGCGACCCGCGTCTTCGAGGCGTCGTGCCGCTGGCGGCTGCGGGTGCTCCCGCAGTCGGCGGCGGCCGGGCTGGCCAGGCGGAGCGGACCGCCCGAGTCCACCAGGCAGATGGACGCGATCGACAGGCTGCTCTTCCACGCCCTGCTGGCCGACGGCAGGGCCGGGTACGCCGATCTGGCCGCGATCGTGGGCACCTCTGAGCGGACCGTGCAGCGCAGGCTCTCCAGGCTCGTCGCGACCGAGGACATCGACTTCCGCTGCGACCTGGCCCGCTCGCACGCCGGCTGGCGTTCCTCCGCCGTGCTGTGGCTGCGCATGCCCGACCGCCTGCTGGAGGAGACGGGCACGGCGCTGCTCGGCTGGCCGGAGACCCGCACCTGCGCCGCCCTCGCGGGGACCAACAACATGCTGCTCACCGTCGGCCTGCACACCGTCACCGACCTGCACCCGCTGGTGATGCGGCTGGAGAAGAGGTTCCCGCACCTCACCGTCTCCGACCGCCAGATAGTCCTGCGCCAGACCAAGCTGTACGGCAGGCTGCTCGACCCCGTCGGCCGCTGCACCGGCGTCGTGCCCGTCGATCCGTGGAGCCTGACGCCGCGCCGCTGACCGATCCGGCTCAGCGCGGCTGCGGGATCGCTTCGCCACGCGCCTCCCACGCCAGTCCCGCGCGCAGCACCGCCGACTCGTCCCGCCCGACCAGTTGCAGGTCGCCGATCGCCAGCGCGGGCAGGCCGAGCGCGGACACCACCGAGGTGATCCTGCCGACCTCGCCCCGGACGGCGGCCTCGTCGCAGCCCACCCTGGGCGCGGGCCCGCCGAGCGTGGGCATGATCAGCAGGTCGAGCCCGGTCATCAGGCTCGCGAACGCCGCTCGCGCGGCGGCCAGCCCCGCGACGGCCGCCGCGTAGTCCGCGTGGCCGATCCCGCCGGCGTTGTCGAGCTTGCGCCGTACGCCCTCGCTGTAGTCTGCGGCGTTCCTCGGGTAGGTCGCCTCGTGCGTGCGCCGCGCCTGTGCGCCGACGATGGTCCAGTAGGGGCCGAGGATGCCGTACGGCAGAGCGATCTCGTGCAGCTCCGCCCCCAGCTCGGCGAAGGAGGCCGCCCACGCGCACCCTTCGGCGACGCCGACCGCCCATCCGGCCAGCGAGTCGGCGGGGTCGATCGGAGCGCCGGAGAGCACCTCCCACACCCGGGTGAGGTCGGCGACCGAGGTGGCCATCGGGCCGACCACGTCGAACATCGGCGCCAGCGGCGCGACGCCCGCACCAGGCACCGCGCCCGCGCTCGGGCGCAGCCCGACCACGCCGCAGCAGGACGCCGGGATCCGCACCGAGCCGCCGGTGTCGGTGCCGAGGCCGAACCTGGCGATGCCGGCGGCCAGCGCTGCCGCGGTGCCGCCGCTGGAGCCGCCGGGGGCGAGGTGGTCGTGGCGCGGGTTGCGCACGTCGCCCCAGTGCGGGTTCTCGCTGGTGATGCCCCAGGCGAACTCGTGCTGGTTGGCCTTGCCGACCAGCAGCGCACCTGCCTGCTCCAGCACGTCGACGCAGGGCGCGGTGGTCAGCGCCTCCTGCGTGCCGTACAGCGCCGAGCCCCTGGTCGTGGGCAGGCCGGTGACGTCGATCATGTCCTTGGCCACGAACGTCCAGCCGTCGAGCGGTCCGCCGGGCGGCTGCTCGGCGAGCGTGGCGAGCCTGTCGATGACGGGGGTCCGGCCGGCCTCGATGAGGATGTTGTGGTCGCTGTGCCGCCTGATGGCCTCGGCCGATCTGGCGATCGCCGCCGCGCGTTCCATGGGGAGGATCTCCTGTCGAAGGTGCTGGTGCGGACGGGATAGTGGCAGATCCCCGGTCGTGGCGTCGAGTGGTCAGATCTCCAGGGCGTCCAGGAGCGCCTGCAGCCTGGCGGTCTCGCGGTCCGGCCTGACCAGGGCGAAGATACTGCGGCTGGTGTTCAGCCAGGGTACGTCGGCGACCACCACGCCGGGTCCGTACCCGGCCAGGGCCAGGTCGGTGACGAAGGCCGCGCCCACGCCGGCCTCGACCAGCGTCATCGTGATCTTGAAGTCGTCGGAGTGGCAGGCTACGCGGGGGTGGAGGGCCCAGCGGGCGAACACGCTCTCGAAGAAGGAGGCGTCGCTGCTGGCCGGGTGGTGCACGATCCACGGCAGGTCGACGAGCTGCTCGGCCCGGTAGGGCGACAGGTCCGGCCAGCTCGCGGGCAGCACCAGCTTGTAGCGGTCCTCGGCGATCCACCGTCTGCTCAGTGCCGACGGCCAGGACAGCCCCGAGTTGCCCACCTGGTAGACGATCGCGGCGTCCATCTCGCCGCCCGCGCCCAGGTGCGGGATGAGCTGGGAGGATTCGGCGACCGAGATCCGCACCCCGGCGCGGTCGGCCGGCTCCATCTGCCGCAGCACGCCGGCCAGCCGGTCGACGAGGCTGGGAAACACCCCGAGCCTGATCTGCCGCTCGCTGCCGCGGTGTACGGCCTGCACCGAGGCGATCATGCGCTCGATGTCGACCAGGACGATCTCGGCATGCCGGGCCAGCACCTCCGCCGCGCTGGTCGGCAGCACGCTGTGCGCCGAGCGCTCGAACAGCCGCACACCGATCTTCTTCTCCAGCGCGGCCATCTGCTGGGAGACGGCCGATGAGGTGTATCCGAGCCGATTGGCCGCGGCGGCGAAGGAGCCCAGTTGGATCACCTCACGCAGAGTACGTAGGTGTTCCGGCTTCAGCATTAGAGTTCCTTGCTCTCAGGGTTGTTAAATGTCGTGTTTATAGCGCTTCCGCGTTCTTTTAGCTACTCCTACAGTGATGCCCACCGTCACTCCAGCACCCTTGAGAGTCACTTTGAGCATCCGTGTGTACCGCAACGCCGCCATCCATACCGGAGTGGACGGCCGTCCTCCGGCCCAGGCCATGGCCGTGGACGGCGAGCACCTTGTGGCCGTCGGCTCCGACGCTGAGGTCCGCGAGGCCGCGGGCCACGGCGCCGAACTCGTCGACCTGGAGGGCGCCGCGGTCCTGCCAGGCCTCTACGACGCGCACATCCACACCGCGCAGTACGCCCACAGCCTCGGCGCGATCGACCTGCGCGACGTGCGCTCACTGGCCGAGGCGCTGACCATGATCGGCGAGCACGTCGCCAGGCTGCGCCCCGGCGGCTGGTTGTTCGGCGGCCGATGGAACAGCAACACCTGGGACCCGCCGGCCCAGCCGGACAGGTACGCGCTCGACTCCGTCAGCGGCGGCCTGCCGATCGCCCTGCCGAACATCGACGGCCACACCGTGTGGGCCAACTCCGCGGCCCTGCGCCTGGCCGGCATCGACGCCTCGACCCCCGACCCGGTGGGCGGCGAGATCGTCAGGGACGCCGACGGCGAGCCCACCGGCATCCTGCGGGAGTCGGCCTCCTACCCGCTGCGCGCCCTCATGGTCTCGGGCGACCTGAGCGACAAACTGCGCCTGGCCCAGGACGAGCTGCTCTCCCTCGGTCTCACCAGCGTCCACGACATCGACGGTGAGGACTGCAGGGACGCCTACCTGCGGCTGCGCGACGCAGGCGAGCTCAAGATCCGCGTGCACAAGGCGATCCCGACCGTCCACCTGGAGGCGGCCATCGCCGAGGGCCGCCGCACCGGGCAGGGCGACGACTGGATCCGCACCGGACCGGTGAAGATCTTCAGCGACGGCGCACTCGGCTCGCACACCTGCCACATGGGCGAGGCGTTCGCCGGTGACCCCGGCAACCTCGGCATCGCGGTCACGCCGTACGACGATCTGGTCAAGCTGTTCAGGACCGCGGCGGACGCCGGCATCGCGATCGCCACGCACGCCATCGGCGACCAGGCCAACCACCTGGTGCTGGACGCCTACGAGGCGATCGGCCGCACCCCTGGGCTGCGCCACCGCATCGAGCACGCCCAGCACCTGCGCCAGGCCGACCTGACCAGGATGGCCAGGCTCGGCGTCGTCGCCTCCATGCAGCCCGTCCACTGCACCAGCGACATCGACCTGGTCGACTCCCTGCTCGCCGGGCAGGACCTGGCCTCCTACGCCTGGCGCGGCATGCTGAACGCCGGCGTCGCGCTGGCCTTCGGCTCGGACGCGCCCGTCGAGCACCCCGACCCGTTCGCCGCGCTGTACGCCGCGGTGACCCGAGCCCGCCAGGACGGCACCCCCGTCGGCGGGTGGCAGCCGGAACAGCGGCTGAGCATGGCCGAAGCGATCACCGCGCACACCCTCGGCGCGGCCTACGCGGCAGGGGAGCAGGACCGTAAGGGCCTCCTCGCCCCCGGCATGCTCGCCGATTTCATCGCGGTGGACACCGACCCCTACCTGGAGTCGCCAGACGCGGTGCTGCGCACCAAGGTCATGACCACCGTTGTCGGCGGCGAAGTCCGCTGGCAGCGATCCTGAAGGAGCACCCCCTTGAACACCCGTGTCCCCACCGTCCTCATCACCGGCGCCCTGCTGGCCGCCACCACCGCCTGCGGCGCCCGGTCCCTCGACTCCGGCGCGAGCGGCGCGCCGGCCGCGGCCGAGGTCGTCCTCGACCAGGCTCCCGCCGAGGAGAAGGCGGCCGACGTCATCAACGCCATCACCCCCGACAAGGACCTCGCGGCCAAGGTGCCCGCGAGCGTCAAGTCCGGCGGCCTGAAGGTCGTCTCCTCGATCGGCTACCCGCCCATGGAGTTGTGGGCGAGCGACGGCAAGACGGCGATCGGCTTCGACCCCGCGCTGGCCAGGGCCATCGCCAGGAAGCTCGGCGTGAAGTACACGCTCACCGACGAGGAGTTCAACTCCCAGATCCCTGGCGTGCTCACCGGCCGCTACGACTTCGTGATCTCCTCCATGACCGACAACCCCGAGCGCCAGGCGAAGATCAGCTTCGTCGACTACGTACAGGCGGGCTCCGGCATGCTGGTCAAGAAGGGCAACCCGGCCGGCATCGCGGGCCCTGCCGACCTGTGCGGCAAGACCGTCTCCGTCGTGGACAACGGCTCGTCGATGGAGCTCGCGGAGAAGTACGACGCCGACTGCAAGTCCGGCGGCAAACAGGCGCTGACCATCCTGAAATTCGCCGGCGACACCGAGGCGATGCTCCAGGTGAGCAACGGCCGCGCCCAGGCCACCATCACCGACTACGTCGTGGCCGCGTACAAGGCCGCCGACCCCAAGGTCGGCGTCGATGCCGTCACCCTCGAAGGCACCGAGAGCCCCTGGGGCATCGGCATGAAGCCCGACAACACCGCGCTCATCGACTCGGTCAAGGGCGCGCTCGACTCCCTGATCAAGAGCGGTGAGTACGGCAAGCTGCTCGCGGCCTGGAACCTGGACAAGCTGGCGGTCCAGTCGGCCGTGGTCAACGGCGGGAAGTAGCGTGCGTACCGAACCGATCGCCGACCCGTCGGGGACGCTGGTCCCCGTCGCCCGCACCCGCCACTGGGGCCGCACGCTCTCCGCCGTGGCCGCGCTGGCGATCTTCGGCTGGCTGCTCTTCCTGATCGTCGTCAACCCGCGCCTCGACTGGAGCGCGGTCGCCACCTATCTGTTCGGCGAGCGGATCCTGGCCGGGGTCTGGGTCACCATCGAGCTCTCGGTGCTGGCCACGGTCCTCGGTCTGGTGCTCGGCGTGCTGATCGCGGTGATGCGGCTGGCGCACAACCCGGTGCTGAGCCGGCTGGCGACGCTCTACATCTGGTTCTTCCGCGGCACTCCCGTGCTGGTCCAGCTCATCTTCTGGTACAACCTGGCGTTCCTGTTCCCGGCCCTGGTGATCAAGATCCCGTTCACCTCGATCGGCCTGATGTGGGACACCAACCAGGTGATGACCGGCTTCACCGCCGCCATGCTGGGCCTCGGGCTGAACCTGGCCGCCTACTTCGCCGAGACCGTGCGCGCCGGCATCCAGGCCGTCGACCACGGCCAGACCGAGGCGGCCTACGCGCTGGGCATGACACCGGCCAAGCGCATGCGGGTGATCGTGCTGCCGCAGGCGCTGCGCATCATCATCCCGCCGACGGGCAACGAGTTCATCTCCATGCTGAAGACGACCTCGCTCGTCTACACCGTCGCAGGGCACGACCTGATGACCAACGCCAGCCAGATCTACAAGGCCAACAACCTGATCATGGAGCTGCTGATCGTGGCGAGCCTCTGGTACCTGCTCCTGACCACCGTGGCCACCTTCCTGCAGGGCAGGCTGGAGCGCCGCTTCGGGTCCAACGCCGTCCGGCTGGTCCGCCGTGGCGGTCTGGCCGCCAGGGTCCTGCCGAAGGTCTCCGCGTGAGCCCGGTCGTGCACGCCACGGGCGTGCGGATGGGCTACGGGGACGTCCAAGTCCTCAACGGCGTGGACTTCGAGGTCGCGGCCGGCGAGGTGAGCTGCGTCATCGGTCCCTCGGGTTCGGGCAAGTCGACGTTCCTGCGGTGCGTCAACGGCCTGGAGCCCGTGCTCGGCGGCAGCTTGCGGGTGCTGGGCGAGGAGGTGGGCCATGCGCTACGCGACGGCAAGTATCACCCCTGGTCCCCCAAGCAGTACGCGGCCTTCCGGAAGAACATCGGCATGGTGTTCCAGCGCTTCAACCTGTTCGCCCACCACAGCGCGATGGAGAACGTCGCCTGCGGACCCGTCCACGTGCTGGGCACGCGGGCGGACAAGGCGAATGCGCTGGCGATGGAGCTCCTGGACCGAGTCGGCCTGGCCGACCACGCGCACAAGCGGCCACACCAGCTCTCCGGCGGCCAGCAGCAACGGGTGGCCATCGCCAGGGCGCTGGCGATGAACCCGGCCCTGATGCTGTTCGACGAGCCCACCTCGGCGCTGGACCCGGAGCTGGTCGACGAGGTGCTGGAGGTGATGCGAGGCCTGGCCGCCGACGGGATGACCATGGTCGTGGTGACCCACGAGATCGCTTTCGCCCGAGAAGTCGGCGATCGGCTGACCTTCTTCGCCGACGGCGTGGTCGTCGAACAGGGCCACCCCGCCGAACTCCTGGCCAATCCCGTGCACGAGCGCACCAAGGCGTTCCTGTCCAGCGTGCGCGGTTCCGGTTCTTGAGCGGTGAAGGGCGGCCAGTCTCGGCGCACCTGGAGCGAGAGCCGCGCGCTGAAGTTTTCGGCATGGCCTCGTATTGCCTCAGGTAGCGGCCACACCCTGTCCGCTTCCCCTGCGATTGTGGTCATCGAGCAAGGGCCGGGCGGGTCGATCCCCGTGATCGTCATCGGCGGCAGGGGAGCACGATCCCGCTGTCGCAGCGAACCGGCCCTGCGGTCGACACGGGCCGTCGGACGACGACGGCGACGTGTAGGACCCGCCAGATGACAGGAATCGAAAGGCAGGGACCGCATTCATGTCCGTCAACGTGGTGACCCATCTGAACTTCCGGGGTGACGCCCGCGCGGCGCTCACGTTCTACCAGTCCGTGTTCGGCGGGGACCTGGCCGTGGTCACGTACAAGGACGCCGGAAACGTTCAGGAGCCGTCCGAGGCCGACCAGGTGATGTGGGGCCAGGTGGCCGCCGACAACGGCTTTCGCGTGATGGCCTACGACGTGCCCTCGCGCCTGACCTGGGACCAGGGCGAGAACGCGTTCTTCGTCTCAGTCCGGGGCGATGCGGCCGAGGAGGTCGCCGGGTACTGGGAGAAGCTCTCCGAGGGCGCGACCGTCCTGCAGCCGCTGGGGCCCGCGCAGTGGGCGCCCCTCTACGGGATGCTGAAGGACCGGTTCGGCGTCACCTGGGTCGTGGACATCGTCAGCGAGTACCACGCGTCCTGACCTCCGGAGCCGGGGCGGCGGGCACCCGCCGCCCCGCCACCACCCGACTCGAAGGCAAGGACGTAGCAGTGAAGATGCGCCCACTGGGCCGGACCGGGATCCAGGTCAGCCCCTACTGCCTGGGCACCATGATGTTCGGCCAGGTCGGGAACCCCGACCACGACGAGTGCGTCCGGATCATCCATCGGGCGCTGGACGCCGGGATCAATGTCGTCGACACCGCCGACGTGTACGGACCGCGCGGCGAATCCGAGGAGATCGTCGGCAAGGCGCTCAAGGGCCGGCGCGACGACGTCGTACTGGCCACCAAGGTCAACGGCTCGATGGGGGAGGACCCCAACCGCGGCGGCAGCTCACGGCGCTGGATCGTCACCGAGGTCGAGCACTCGTTGCGGCGCCTGCGGACCGACCACATCGACCTCTACCAGATCCACCACCCCGACCCCCACACCGACATCGAGGAGACGCTGTCCGCCCTGACCGACCTGGTACGCAGCGGCAAGGTACGCGCCATCGGCTCCTCCAACGCCCCCGCCTCGGAGATCGTCGAGGCCCAGTGGGTCGCCGAACGCCGCGGACTGCAGCGTCTGCGCACCGAGCAGCCCACGTACTCCGTCCTCAACCGCGGCATCGAACGCGAGATCCTGCCCACCTGCCGGCGCTACGGCATGGGCACGCTGGTGTGGAGCCCGCTGGCGATGGGGCTGCTCACCGGCCGCTACCGCAAGGGCGGGCCCGAGCCGCTGAACGCGCGGATGCACTGGGTGCCCCGCCACATGACCGACGAGCGCAAACTCGATGCCGTCGAACAGCTCGTCCCGCTGGCCGAGGAGGCCGGCCTGTCGCTGACCCACCTGGCGATGGCCTTCGCCATCACCCACCCCGGCGTCACCTCGGCCATCATCGGCCCCCGTACCGTGGAGCACCTCGACGACCTCCTAGCCGGCGCCACGGTCACCCTCGACGACGAGATCCTCGACCGGGTCGACCAGATCGTGCCGCCCGGAACCGACGTCGGCCCGATCGACGTGTCCTACACCCCGCCCGCCATCACCCGAACGTCGCTACGCCGGCGGTCGGCCGACGAGCGCGCCGCGGCCTGAGCCGATGACCGTTCTCGGCACCCGGGCGCTCAACCGCGCGACGCTCGCCCGGCAGTTGCTTCTCGACCGGGCCGACCTGCCGGCCCTCGACGCTGTCGCGCACCTGTGCGGTCTGCAGGCGCAGGAACCGCAGGAACCGTTCGTCGGGCTCTGGTCGCGGCTGCGCGCGTTCGATCCGGCGGTGCTTTCGGGCCTGCTCGTCGGGCGGAGCGTGGTGCGTACCCACCTCATGCGCCGCACCGTGCACCTCCTCACCGCCGACGACGTCCTCGCCTGGCGGGCCCGCCACGGCATCATGCTGCGCCAGCAGGTGCTCGGGACGTACCGCCGCGAGCTCGACGGGGTGGATCTCGACGAGCTCGCCGCGGCGGGCCGGGCGGTGATGGCCGACGGCGAGCCCCGTTCGATGGCCGAGCTCGCGCGGGCGCTGGCTGAGCGCTGGCCGGCGCCGGGACCGCGGGCGCTGGGGGAGATGCTGGTCGCTGCCCTCCTCCCGATGGCGCAGCTCCCGCCACGCGGGCTGTGGCGCACGAGGGCGGGAGTGCGCAACGTCCTGCTCTCGTCCTGGCTGGGGCGCGAGATCGACCCGCCGTCCCCGGACGGTTCCGACCCGGTCGGCCAGACGCTGGTACGGCGCTACCTGGCCGCGTTCGGCCCCGCCGCCGCAGCCGACCTGCGCGCCTGGTGCGGGCTCGCCGGACTGCCGGCCGCCGTGTCCGCGGTACGCGAGGAGCTGGTCACCTTCCGGGACGAGCGGGGCCGGGAACTGCTGGACCTCCCCGGCGCGCCGCGCCCCGACCCCGACACGCCCGCCCCGGTGCGGTTCCTGCCGGCGTTCGACAACGCGCTCCTCGGCTACCACGACCGCAGCCGGATCGTCGACGACGCCCACCGCGGCCTGTCGGTCGCCGGCACCCGCGTCGTCCTGGTGGACGGCCGGGTCGCCGCGACCTGGAACGTTGAGGCGGGCACCGTGAACGTCACCCCGCTGCGCCGCCTCTCCCGATCCGACCGCGCCGCCGTGGCCGAGGAGGGGCGGGTGCTGGCGTCGTTCCTGTCCGACGACGACAGCGACCGCGTACAGCTCGACGCGTCTCCCCCCTGAGGGCTGTGACCAGCGCGGAGAGCCCGACGGATCGGGCCCTGAGGAGCGCGTCCCCGGTTGACCGCCTGCGTGATCGACGTGGCCTGCTGGTGACCGTGCCCGGGCACGAGGGCGAGGAACGCTCCGATTGAAGGTTCTATCCCGGTGAAAGGGGGGTTTCTGCGGCAAAGTTTACACCGAAAGTTCAACGATACCGTTGAAGGCATGGATATCAAGGACACGGCCCGGCCGCTCGACGGCTCCGGCGTCTCGGCGTTCCTCCGATCGCTTCCCGCCAAGCCCCTGCTGCTCGGCCTGGGCGAGGCCAGGCACTTCGTGGGGGAGCTGGGCGAGCTGCGCAACGAGATCTTCCGGCATCTGGTCGAGCACGAGGGCTACCGATCGTTCGCCATCGAGAGCGACTGCCTCATGGGGCTCGTGGTCGACGACTACATCACGACGGGCGCGGGCACGCTCGACGACGTCATGGAACGCGGCTTCAGCCACAGCTTCGGCGCGTTCCCGGCCAACCGCGAGCTCGTGCGCTGGATGCGCGCGTACAACGAGGAGCATGACGAGAAGCTCCGGTTCTTCGGCTTCGACGGCCCGCTGGAGTATTGGGCGGCGAGCCCGCGTCAGGCGCTCACCGCCCTCTACGCCCTCCTCGACGGCCCGCTCCCCTGCACCAGGGAAACCCTCGACACGCTGCTCGGCCCGGACGAGCGGTGGGAGAACGAGGCCACGGCCATGGATCCGTCCCAGTCGATCGGGCAGTCAGCCGACGCCCAGCGGCTGCGGCTGATCGCCGACGACCTGGTGGCGCTGCTCGACACGCAGGCGCCGCGGCTGAGCGCGGAGGACAGGGAACAGGCGGCACTGTACGGGCGCACCGCCGTCGGCCTGCTCCGCTACCACTACTGGATGGCCGACGCGTCCCAAGAACGGTGGGCCCGGCTGTCGGCCCTGCGGGACGCGATGATGGCCGCCAACCTGCGTGCCATCGCCGAGCAGGGCCCGGCCCTGGTTTTCGCCAGCAACCTTCACCTGCAGCGGAACAAGACCCTCATGCCGTTCGGCGACCAGACGCTGGAGTGGTGGAGTGCGGGGGCGATCGCCGAAGCGCACCTGGGCGACCGGTACGCCTTCCTGGCCTCAGCCTTCGGCACGGCCGGCGACAACACCCCGCCCCCCGACACCGTCGAGGGCGTCCTGTCCGCGCTCCCGTGGGACCACTCTCTCATCGACGCCCGCCGCCTGGCCCAGGCCGTCACGAAGCTCGCCCCGCGTATCTCCCACGATTTCGCCTATTTCCCGCTGGACCCGGCCCAGCTCGACATGATCGACGGCATCGTCTTCCTCAAGCAGGCTGTCAAGCTGAAGAAGCTGGGTTGACAGGCGCGTACGTGCCAGGCTGTGCCTGACGCGCCGTCCATGCCCGGGGTGCCGTCAACGCCGCTGTCACCGGCCGCCGTTTCGGCGTTGACCTGAGTGATCAGTGGATACGGCGGCGGAGCGCCAGAACCTCGGTGACCTTGGCGATGGCCTCGCTACCGGGTTTGACGTAGCGCATGGAGGTGCGGGGGTTCTTGTTCCGATGATCAGCTGGAGCGGAACGTCGGCCTCGCCCAGTTGGGTGGCGGCGCTGTGGCGCAACCGGTGGAGGTCGATCTCGACCTCGGCAATCGTGACGCTCCGGACAGGCGTCGCGAGGTCCTGCCTGGCGTGCGGCTCGGCTGCGCTGATGCTGCCGAGTGACCCCGGCCGGAATTCCCGGCCGGGGTCACCGAGCTCGGTCGGCGCCTCCGGACGACCTGTGAACCAGACGCGCCTTCACACTTTCTCGTGCTGGCCTGTCAGATCGGCCTGGCTTGTCGTGCGGACATAACGGTCACTGACCAGCACGCCGACGATCGAGATCGCGGCGAGCGCGGCGAGCCAGAACGCGGGTGCGAGGGGCGTGTCGAGGGTTGCGAGCAGCCAGGTGACGGCGACCGGTGTGAGGCCGCCGAAGATGATGGCGCCCACGTTATAACTGATGGACAGGCCGGTTCCCCGGGCTGTGGTCGGGAAGAGTTCGGCCATGCGGGCGGCGAGGGGGCCGGAGTACCAGGGTTTGATCAGGCCCATCAGCGTCATGACGATGGCCATCGTGGTAAAACTCGGCGCGGCTTGGAAGAGCAGGAACAGCGGGATGCTGGAGACGGCGATGCCCACCGCCGCGATGGTGAGCATCCTGGTGCGGCCGATGACGTCGGAGAAGTGGCCGGCGAGCGGAGCGATCAGCACCATGATGGAGCCGGTGAGGATGACAGTGGTGAAGCTGGTCGACGCGGGCAGATGGTACTGCCGGATGGCGTACGTCGGCATGTAGGTGATCAGATAGGAGTAGCCAGTCGACACTGCGAGGATCCCGATGCAGAGCGCCATCCTGGTCTTGTGTGAGCGCAGTGTCTGTGCCAAGGGCTGCTTCAGCTGGTCAGTGCGGCGCGCCTGGCTGAACTCCGGTGTCTCGCTGAGATTCTTGCGGATGTAATAGCCGACAGGGCCGAGCAGCAGACCGAACGCGAAGGGAACTCGCCAGCCCCACGACTCGAACTGCGCGTCAGACAGGGTGCTGCTGGTGATCGCGAGCAGCAGGGTGGCCAGAACTGTGGCGAAGGCCTGGCTGGCGCCCTGCCAGCTGGCCATGAAGCCGCGCCGGTTGGCGTTCTGCTCGACGAGATAGCCCGTGGCGCTGCCGAACTCTCCGCCCGCGGAGAAGCCTTGCAGCATCATCGCCAGCACCATGCCGATCGGTGCGGCGATACCGATCGTGTCGTAGCTGGGCAGGAACGTGATGATCAGCGTGGCGAGCACCATGATGCGGATGGAGGCCATCAGTGCGGGCATCCGGCCCGCGCGGTCGGCGTAGGAGCCGAGCACGAGCGCGCCGATCGGGCGGACGACATAGGCCAGTGCGACGGTGCCGAACGCCAGGAGTAGCGAGCTCTTCTCGTCCTGGCTGGGAAAGAATTGTTTCGCGATGGTGCTGGCAGCCAGGGTGTACGCGGTGAAGCTGAGCCATTCCAGCGCGTTCCCGACCGATGCTGCGGCCACGGGCCGCCACTTGCCACTCATTTTGCACCACCGATGCTGCGCAGGACCGCGGCCGCGGTCACGATGCCGTCATGGAACCGGGCGAGTTCGAAGTTCTCGTTGGGAGCGTGGTTGCGCTCGTCGACGTTGCCTAGCGGAATGCCGTAGCAGGGCAGTCCGAGCCCGTCGGTGAGGCCCGCGATCGGCAGGCTGCCTCCCATCGCGGGCGCGAACAGCGCCGGCTTGTCCGCCGTGGCGCTCACCCCATCGAGCACCGCCTGCGCATAGGGCGCGTCCAGCAAGGTACGCGAGGGCTCCATCATGGCCTTGAAGACGACCTCGGCGTGCGGAAGCCGGGCGGCCACGTGCTTGCGCACCGCATCGACGACCGTGGCGGCCCGTTGGCCGCAGGCGAGCCGCATGTCACAACGGGCGATCGCGACCGACGGGATCACCGACCGGTGCTCCTGATTGTCCAGGCACGTGAGCGAGTTGATGCTGAAGGTGGGCAGCGCCAACCGCTCGTTGACCCCGGCATCGCCGTACGGGTCCATGCGGTCGAGCCCGACCCCGGCGAGTAGCTCCTGCGGGGCCACGGGTAGTGCGTCTAGTGCCGCACGCTCGGCCGTGGTCAACCCGGTGGTGCCGGCGTCGTAGCCCTCGACGAGGACGCGCCCATCGGGTGCCCGCATCGTTGACAGCAGCCACACCAGCTCCCACGCCGGGTTGGCCGCGACGTTGCCCCAGTTGCCCGAATGCAACGCGGTATTCGCGCCCCGTACCGTGATCTCGAAACTCACCACGCCGCGCACGCCGAGCAACACCGTCGGCTCGTAGCTGTCGTGAACCGGCCCGTCGCTCCACACCGCGACGTCCGCGTCGAGGTCCGTGCGCATCCCTGCGAGCGTGGCCGCGAGGTGCGTACTGCCGATTTCCTCCTCACCGTCGAGCAGCACCGTCACCGAGCAGGGCAGCCCCTCCTTGCTCGCGCGCAGCGCCCGCACGGCGAGCAGTTGCGCGAAATGCTGCCCCTTGTTGTCGCCTGTGCCGCGCCCATACATCCGGCCATCACGGATCGCGGCCTCGAACGGCGGGCTGTCCCACTCCTCGAGCGGGCCGGCGGGCTGCACGTCGTAGTGCCCGTAGATCACCACGTGCGGGCTGCCCTCAGGGCCCGGCGCGTGACCAGCTACCAGCGGCCACCCGCCCGTCTCGACGAGCCGCGGTGCGAGGCCGCTTGCGGCCAGCAAACCCTTGGCGTGCTCGGCTGCCTCCGGCATGCCCTCCCCGGTGGCACTGACGCTCGGAACCCCGATCCAGTCAGCCAGCTCCTGCTCGTGCCGCGCCCGGTTACGCGCCACGTACTCCTTGATGTCCTCGATCGATTCCATGCGACCGCCCCTTGCCATTGCCTCCAGGAAGTGAAATCGATCCCAATAATCGACATCGGTTATACTGCTGTCAATGGCTGAACCTATGCTGTCGACGGCTGAACCGGAACCGCGCAGGCGGGCAACCCCGCAAGACCTGCGCGCCCTGACACACCCGCTGAGCTGGCGAATCCTGCGTCTCTGTCTGGAGAGATCCCAGACCAACCAGCAGCTCGCACAGCGGCTCGGCGTCTCGCCGGCCACACTGCTGCGCCGAGTGCGAGCCCTCACCGACTCCGGCTTCCTCACCGTGGAGCCACCCCGACAGGGCGAACATGGAGCATGGGAACGCCCCTACCGTGCCACCGGTGCGACCTGGCGTCTCGACCTCGGTACAGATGCGGACCAACTGACCGGTCAGATCGACCTGGCCATCGTCGACGCCCACCGCGCTGAACTCGTCGAGAAGGGTCCGACCCACAGCCAGCAGCACACCCGACGCGTGCTCCTGCACCTCGACGCCGAGGCCCGCGCGGAACTCGACCAGCGGATCGACGCCCTCCTCGACGAATTCGAGAACCGATCCACACCGGATGGCACGCCGATAGCCATCCTGTGGAACGCGGTCGAGCAGGGAAACACGCCGCCGGACTGACCGCCGGCCTTCCAGGGCGTGCATGCAGTCCTGACGTCGGCAGCGTACTGACCAGCCATGGTCGGGGCGAGCAGCGGCCACCCAGCTACATTGCCGCGCCGGCACCGGCAGCTCGATCCGGCGCGGCATCGCAGCCACTCGGGCCAGGTCCACCCCGACGTGGCAGGCGTCCTCATCATCTGGGGGAAACCCGTCGGCTCTGGCGCACATCCGGTGGTGAAAGAAGTGGCCCATCGCGGTCTGCCTGCTCAGCCACTGGCTGGACAACACAGGTCAGGCCGTTCGGGTCAGCATGTAGGCGTTGATCAAGCTCAGCGCCACGCTCGCGAAGAACATCGAGAAATTCAACACGAAGGGGAGATGGTCTTCGATTCCGGCTTGCATGGCGCGAGATTCAACGAGAAAGAGCACCTGGATCTGTACTACTTTAACGGATGTCAGTACCGGATCCATGGATACTCGTTCACCAAGAACGGAAAGTCCTACCAGGCGAGTTCTACAAGCGATACACCTTCGGAAACTGTCGCGAGAATCGCGGCCCGGGCCCTGTGTTCGACACGCCTCAGTATCTCGAATCTACACACGGTCGGACCGACTCGGGCTCGATGCGGGCGACTCGCGCCACGCCGAACATAAAACCGAAGGATATCGACTGGCCAGGACCTGGCCAGGGCCGTGGTAAGGTGCGAGCTCTGCGTAAGGAGCGATGCGTGGATATGGATTTGAACAGAGTCGGAGCATGTTTCTTGCTTACGCTTCTCGTCGATGCTCTGGGCGCATGCTCCTCGGGCCCTCCGTTGACCGACCACAATCCGGATCCACGCGCGCTTCCCGGTACGGCGCCCACTCTCAAACTCGACAACGTACTGGCCGATCACCGGATATCACTCCCGAAGGCTGCGTCCGGCGTAAAATTCAAATCCAGAATGGATAACGATCCTTACTGGCTGGAGCTGGCTTTCTCGGTGGACTGCGCGCAGGGATCCGCCTTCTTTGAGAAGGCAGGGCTCGAACGGCAGGGAGACGACGGGGATCTCTATGACGAGGCCAGGGTCGAGGAGTCGGAACGTTCCTTCGGGATAGAGCCGAGCCGATATTCGGTGCGAGGAACGTACGTCAAGGCTCCCGACGAATTCCGCAACTGCAAAATGGGGGCGCTGCTGGCTGATGCGGACAAATGCCAAGTGATCATCTTGTCCGATCGGTACAACTAGTAGACGTTCCCGGGGAACGGTATGCCCCTTTTTCGGGAGTGTGAACGCTTAGCTCGCTGAGAGCTTTTCGTCCCGGCTTCGCGAAGGCGTAGCACGAGAATAGCTTTGACAAGTTGACCGCCGAAGAGATCCTCGAATCCCTCGCGCGATAGTGCCGACGAGTTTCAGGCGCAGAACTCCAGTAGGGCCTGGTCGGCTCCGGACGCGGCGGCGTGTCGACCTCTTGAAGAGGAACCGGAAGAGATGTGAGCGCCAGGCGGCGGGTCGATGAGATCCGATCGTCACCCCACCTGAGGGCCGGTCGCCAGACACCTCGCCGACCTGCCCCTCACCCAACCAGGCCCTAAGAACCTGATCATGTCTTGTGAACGGCCTGTCACCGCTGAGGGCTGGCCCGAGACTGATGCCCGCGTCCCATGATGACGGATCACCATGGGACGCGGGCACGGCTCACCGTCGCCTGGCCGGGGCGCTGTCCTTGTCGCAGGTGGTGTCGCCGTCGGGCAGGACGCCGTCCACCAGATACCGGTTGGCGGTGGCGTCGACGCAGGCGTTGCCCGCCGCGAGGTAGGCGCCGTGGCGGAAGGCGCCGCGCAGGGTGACCATGCGGGAGCCGGTCAGTGCCCGGTGCATGGCCCGCTGGCCAGGGTAGGGGGTGACGGGGTCGCCGTCGGCGCCGACGATCAGCATCGAGGCGTCGTTGCCGATCGTGGTGGGCGCCTCCACCGGTGTGGTCGGCCAGAAGGCGCACGGACTGATGTTGCGGGTCATCGGCCCGAACAGCGGCTCGCCGGCGCGGTGGGCCTGGATGTCGCGGAAGTAGGCCTCCAGGTCGTGGGAGGCGGCCCGGTCGGCGCAGAGGATCGGGGTTCCCGCCCGGTCCTCTGCCGCCCCCGAGCCGGTGAACAGGCCGTCGAGGGCCTCCTTCAACGACGCCGGGACGGTGACCGCGTCGCCGCGGGCGGCGTCGGCCAGCACCTTCACCTCCGCGGCGAAGCTGGCGTACACCTTCGCACTGTCGTCGTAGAGGCGGATGAACAGCAGGTAGGGGACGTGGTGGGCGTCGATCCGGTACTCGCCGACCCGCAGCGGGCGCCGGGTGGCGGCCTGGTTGACGCGCTCCACGGTGGCCAGGACCTCGGCCTCGGTGGCGCCCAGGCCGTACTCGGCGTCGTGAGCGGCGGCCCATGAGGCCCAGTGCTTCAGCGCGGCGGTGATCGCCGGGCCGTTCCCGGACAGCAGATCGGGGCCGTAGACGTCCGGGTCGACCGCGCTGTCCAGCACGACCCGGTCGGCCCGGGCGCCGAACATCTGCGTGTAGACGGCGCCCAGGTAGGTGCCGTAGGAGTAGCCGAGGTAGGACAGCTTGGGCTCGCCGAGAGCGGCGCGGATGGCGTCCATGTCGCGGGCGGTGTTGCGGGTGGTGGCGTACGGCAGCAGGTCACGGTTGCCCTGGACGCACCCGGCCGCCAGCTCCTTCATGAGGGCCACGCTCTCGTTGAAGGTGCGGCGGGTCGGGCCGGCCGACCGGGTGAAGGTGTCGGTCGTCCACCGGCAGTGGATCGGCGTGCTGCGGCCGACGAAGCGCGGATCCATCCCGATCAGGTCGTAGCGAGCCGCGACGGCGGGCATGAACGTGCCGAGGAGCGCCCGTTGCAGTCCGCGCCCGCCCGGACCGCCAGGATTGATCAGCAGGACGCCCCGGCGCTTGGCGGGGTCGGTTGCCTTGATCCGTGAGATCGCCACCGAGATGGTCCGTCCCTGGGGCCTGCGGTGGTCCAGCGGGACGGTGACCTCGGCGCACTGGGCGCCCGCCGCGTCCAGTTCCTTGCCGGTCTCGTCGTTCGGTCCGGTCATACAGCCGTGCAAGTTGAGCGTCTGGTGGTGAAACCGGGCCAGCCTGTCGGTCCCGGTGTCACCCGTGACGTCTGCCGACGCCTGGCCGGTGACCGCCATCCCCGCCATCAGAGTCGCGCTCGTGGCGACGGCCGTGGCGATCTTTCTTGCACGCACAGAAGGCTCCCTTGCCGGATGATGTCGTCACCGAGGCTAGGGTTCCTCGCGGTTGATCCTGATCGGCCATATGGTCGACCGGAATCGACCTTATGGACAGTTCCTCGTCCGTCTCCGGCTGGAGGCGTTCGTCGGGTCACCCGCCGCGCACCGGCGCCGATCCGCTCGGTGCCACCGCTCGCCGTACCGGCGCTGTGAACGGTCTGCGCCGGACCTGTCGTACGCCGCCTTCAACCGCAGGTACCGCGAACGGGCCCGGTCCGGAGCGCTGCGCTACCGCCCCCGGTGCCGCTGACGGGGGCCGACATCTGGCGGGCCTACCAGATCGAGCCGCGCGAGCCGCACCACGATCCGTGGGGCTTCAATCCCGTCGAGCGCAGCGGAGCTGTGCCGCTCCCGTGGCCGGTGCCGGCGCGGCTGGCGCGGCGGATCGAGGCGCTGGATCCGGTAGAGGGCGTCGCCTACGGTCGGCGGGCGGGGAATCGCCGAGGATCCCGCCGATCGACCTCCAGCGACAGATCGGCAACGTCATCGCCGGTTCCGGCACCGAACTCGTCCCCTTCGGCCCGCAGAAGGCGGCAACTCTCAGGATGACGCTCCGTAGCGGGTGGCGATCGCGGCGGCGCGGTTGCGCAGGGAGTCGCGCAACCACTGCGGGGCCAGGGCTTCCGCGTTCGTGGCGAGCTGCCACAGCGCCCATTCGGCGTGTCTCGGATCTTGGAAGGTCACCTCCAGCCGCAGCCAGCCGTCTGAGTCGGCTTCTTCGGCGAGGACGGCCAGCGCGGTGCCCACCAAGTCCTCCCGCCGCGCCGGGTGCACCCGTACCAGCACGGTGACTTGGTCGCCGCCAGCCCGAAACTGCGTGCTGCGTTCCTGCCAGGCCCGGTCCAGATCGACCCGGTCTGGTCGCTGTGCGGGTTCGGCGAGTTCCTTGGCGGCCAAGACCCGGGACAGCCGGTAGGTGCGGTCCGCGCCAGACCTTGTGGCCAACAAGTAGCCCCGGTCTCGTACGGTGACCAGGCCGATCGGGTCCACCGTGCGCCATTTCGGGGTCTGGTCCATAGCCGCGTAGTGGATGCGCAGCTTGTGTCCGGCGAACACCGCGCGCAGGACCTCGGCCGCAATGGTGTCAGGCACCTCCTCAGCGACGAGCCGACGCGAGAGGAGGTCGGTCTCCGGGTCGATGAGCAATCGCTCGGCCGCGCCGGCCGCGGTGTCCCGATAGCTTTCGGGTAGCGCGTCAACCACCTTGAGCATCGCCGAAGCGAGCGCCGAGCCGAGGCCGAACGCCTGCGCGCCGCGCCGCGATCCGGCGACCAGCAGGGCAAGGGCTTCGTCGTGGTTCAGTCCGGTGAGCTCGGTCCGGAAACCGGGCAGCAACGCGAAACCGCCGTGCCGGCCGCGTTCGGCGTAGACCGGGACGCCGGCTGCGGACAGCGCCTCGATGTCGCGCAGCACGGTGCGGGTGGATACCTCCAGCTCGCGGGCCAGCGCGGCCGCGGACAGCCGACCGTGCTGCCGCAGCAGCAGCACCAGCGAGACCAACCGGTCGGCGCGCATACGAAAACTCTACAGAAATACACGACACAGGATGTCGTGTATTCGCTGGGAGGCTGATCAACACGACGAAAGAGATGGCGGCTACCGAGCCGATGGACGTACGTAATGTCGACGAATCGAATGGAGCTGATGTGGCAATGGAGCGAACGGCGGTCAACCCGTGGGCGTGGTCGGTGGAGCTGGGGTACAACCAGGGTGAGATCGTCTCCGGGCACACCCGGACCCTGTACTGCTCCGGGCAGACCGCGATGAGCGGCGACGGTAAGTCCCTGCATGCCGATGACATGGCGGCGCAGTTGGCGCTGAGCCTCGACAACCTGGAGGCCGTGCTCGGCGATGCCGGCATGTCCCTCGCGAACCTCGTCCGGCTCAACGTCTACACCACCGATGTCGATCGGCTCTTCCAGCACTACGGCGTGCTGGCGGCGCGGTTGGGCGCCGCCGGGGTAGCACCGTCCACCACGATGCTCGGGGTGACACGGCTGGCGATCCCCGACCTGATGGTCGAGCTTGAGGGAACCGCCGTCGGGTGATGCGACCTCGCCGCCTCCGGCAGGGCTTCCGGAGGCGGCACGAGTAGTAGGCAGGTGGGTGATTTCCGGTGCTCAAGATGGCGACAATCGGGGTCTACGGCTTCGACGGCGAGTCCTTCCTGCAACGACTGCGGCACGCGGGCGTTCGTCTGCTGCTCGACGTACGCGTTCGACAAAGGACCGCACGGCCGTCTCTTCTACGGCGTCAAGGCCGGCGAACTGCCGTTCATCACGTATCGCCCGCCCGCAGGGCAGCCTTGACCGACAAGGAGTTCGCCTCGCCACTGGCCGCCCAGCCGTACGACCTGCGCCACGCCTGCGTGTCCATGTGGCTCAACGCTGGCGTTCCCGCTCCCCAGGTCACCGAGTGGGCCGGACACAGCGTGGATGTGCTCCTGCGCGTCTACGCCAACGACGTCACCCACTGGCTCCAGCAGAAACACGCATACAAGTCCTGGTACACCAAGCGCGCCATGCGCCTGATGGGTGCCGCCCTGTCCGGGATGGCCACCGCCGCCCGCGCCGAGCCAGCACTACGCCACGCACGTGCGCCTGCTGATCGACCAGCTCGCCGAGGTCCGGCCAGGCGCCGACGACGCCGGCCGGGGCCAGGATGCCGTGCACAAGGTCGCCGAGGCGGCCGCGCTGGCCGTCGCGGTCACTGCGGGCCTTCGTCGGCCCAGATCAGAGGCCGGCATGGCGGGCGACCCCGGCCGCGTGTTCCAGGATGCGGGCGTTGACCAGGTCCGGCACGTCCAGCGCGATCGCGTGCCCGGTCCCCGGCACCAGCTCGACTTCGGCGGCGGGCAGCACCCGGGCTAGACGCCGGGCGACGGCGGGCGAGTCCTGCATCGTGCTGTGCTTGCCGAACAAGATGCGCGTCGACGCGGATATCGCCGCCAGTTCGTCGTCGGTCAGCGGGACCATCGCGGGCTGTGCGCCCTCGTACAGATAGGTGCCGGAGATGGCGACCCTGACGTCCTCCACCCGGTTGATCGAATCGCTGTACAACAGCTTGGCCAGCGGACGCCGCAGGAGGGGCGGCAGTTGCATCCCGATCCCGCAGCCGAATCCCCACGCGTAGTGGGCGACCCCCGCCACGCGAAAGGCGGCCGGGTCGAGCAGCGTCATCCCCGCCACCCGTTCCGGCGTGTGCATCGCCTGCACCAGCGACATGTATCCGCCGTAGGAGAAACCGACCAGGTAGACGCGGGGTGCGTCGATGCCGTCGAGCACCTCCCTGATCCATAGGGCCTGATCCTTGGCGTCGCGTAGCGGCGCCGTCTGGTCGCTGCGGCCTGCCGTGCCGAGGGGATCGACCAGGTAGACCGGGTGATGGGCGCCGATGGGGCCGCTGGCGTGGATCCAGCCCAGCGAGTTGCCGCCCATGCCGGGCAGGAACATCACCGGCAGCCCTTCGCGGGCGCCTGTGCGGTACAGGCGGGTGGTGCCGTGGCCGGTGGGGATGTCGAGCGGCTCCAAGGGAACGGGCCAGTCGCGAATCGCTGCGTCGTAACCCGCGAGGTAGCGCTGGGCGGCCCAGTCGCCGCGGAAACGGCCGATAGCGGAGGGTTCCTTCATTGATACGATCGTATCACAAACGTGGTACGACTGTATCATCATGAGGTGCCGATGAAAGTGGACCACGAAGAACGCCGCCACCAGATCGCCGAGGCCGTCGTGCGCATCGCCGCTTCCCGCGGCCTGCAGGCGGCCAGCATGCGCGAAGTCGCCGCCGAGGCAGGGGTCTCGCTGCGGCTGGTGCAGTACTACTTCCACACGAAACAGGAGCTGCTCGCAGGAGTACTCACCTACCTGAGTGAGCAGATCGGCAGGCGGGTGGCACGGAGAGTGGCCGAACTCGGCGAGCCCTCCACCCCCCGCAGCTTCCTGTACGAAGCGCTGACCGCACTCCTGCCCACCGACGAGGAGAGCCGCCGCATCGTCCTGGCCTACACCGCCCACTTCACGCTCACCCTCACCGACCCCGACCAGGCGGCGGCAGGCGTGTCCTACGCCAACGCCTTGCGCGACGTCGTGACAGAGCAGTTCAGCCAAGCCCAGGTCAGCGGCGACCCGCGCACCAGAGCAGCGGTGACGCTCGCACTCGTGTCCGGCCTCCAGCTGGGCGTGCTCGTCGGCCAGTACACGGGCGAGGAGGCGGTGGCGCTACTCACCGCCCATCTCGACGAGGCGCTCGGCTAGTTGAGGGCCCGTCCCGAAACCGCTGCTGACCGGCCAGGTCGGCAGCGCGGCCGACCTGGCCGGCGTGTTGCGCTGGCGCACCGGCAAGACGCTGGCCACACTGCGGAGACCGCCAGCACCCGCAGGGACCGGCCCAAGTTGCGTGCCCTCAACGGTGGGGCTGAAAGTGAGCAGATCGAGTGCGGTCCGCTCCGGTCGGCGAGATCTCCGCCGCGAAGGAGACGCCGTCGGTGCCGACGTCCGCGAGCGCGCTGGCCCCAGCACGTCGCGCGCCCTTCCAGCACTTCTTGTGCCGCAGCTCGGGTGAACCCCTCGGGGCCGCCGCTGTCTTCGGGCGGGCAGGCACGGCCGCCGGCGCTGCAGCGCGGGTAGCGCGCGTTCGGCGTGGCCTGGTGGACCTTCTCCACGATCAGGTCGTGGTCCCACATGTCGCCGAAGTCGTAGCGGTAGGCCAGCCGCTCACCCGGTCAGGGTGACGCCGCACTCGGTCCAGTCCTTGGCGAACAGGTGCAGGTGATAGTTCTGCCAGCCCATCGCGATCTGGACGACGTTGTGCAGGTCCAGCAGGCCCGCCGTGGACGGGACGTGGATGCGCCGCCAGACCGGCGGGTGGACGTCGCGCAAGGTGACCTTGAGCTGGTGGATGGCACTGACCGCGCCACCGTAGCGAGCCGGGTGGTTGTCGTCCTGCCGGGCGACGTCACGATGTCTACGGACATTCGGCCGTTTGCGCAGGTCAGCAGTTTGCAGTCGTACCCGTAGGCGTCACGTTCGGACTCGTTCTGGCATGGTCAGCGGCGACAATAGGGACATGCAGGGTTTATCGACCAAGGCTGTCCTGGGGCGTGCAGCCCTCATCGGGTTGGTGACGGGCATCCCCACGGCCATCATCTGGGCGGACATGCAGGGGGAAGAGCTTGACGGAACCGTTCTCCCGCTGGCCATGTTCCTCCTGGCGATAATCCTGGGCACGGTGGGCGCGCGGCTGGCCGGGCTGCCGCGCTGGGGCGTGGCCGGTCTTGTCGGGGGCTCTGCGACTTGGGTGCTCATTGATGCCCTCGCGGTGCTGGTGCCGGTGCCGGAGCCGGAGCTATTCGGCCCTCTACCGGCCCTTGTCGTCCCTGTCTACGTGGTCGGTGGTGTGGTTGGCTTCGCCCTGTCGGCGTGGTCGTTCATGTCGCCCCTTCGCTGGTGGGCGGTAGCCCTGGCCGTAGTCGTGCCCCTCGGATCCTGGGGCGCGGCGCAGTACAAGCCGCAGATCCTGGCCTGGTTTGAAGTCCGCAGCTTCGAGAGGTCCGGCGTGCCGCTGATCGCTCCAGCGATCCAGGGGTACCGGCTGGTTCACGTGGATCTCAATGCCGCCGGGCAGCGGGAGCCGGAACCGTCCACCTGGCTGGAGTACTGGCGGGCCGCCACGCCGAATCGGGGATTCTCCGAGATCCAGGTCACGGTCTGGCCCGCCGCGGCTGGAAACCCGCGGGATTCCTGCCTGGCGGTCACCGAGAACTATGGAGTTCCGCTGCGATGCAAATCGCTCCCGGGAGACCGATGGGTCCGGACCGGTGCCGGGTCCTCCTGGGTCACCGTCTTCGCCAGGTCGGGCGATGCGCTGGTCATGCTCAACGGTTCGGGTATCGCTGAGGCTGACCTGGTGGCGGCGCTGTCCACTTTCCGTCCCATCTCGGCCTACGAGCTTGCCATGGTCGCGTGACCAGTTGCTCAGCAGCCACCGAGACGGGCGAGGTGGCCAGGGCGGGCAAGTGCGGCGCGTCCGGCAGCATCGGCTCGCTCTCCCGATCCCGGCCGGCCGCGGTGGCGGGGGTCGAAGTGCAGCGGAACGAATCGTACGTTAAGCCCGTTCCCGCAGGTCAACCCTGCCTGTCCGATAGGCGGAAGCGCACGCCATCTGAAGCCGATCACGCACCAGCGCTGAGCTGGGCGAGCGGGGCTTAGCGTACGCTTTCGATCCACCGCACTCCGAGGGCCGTTTCCGCAGGTCAGCGCGTTGACCGGTAATGCGACAGAATGGACGCACTGTGCCGATACTGGTGAGTAACGGCCGTGGCGTCTCGCCCGGCGTCGTTGTCCTGGGCTCAGACGACCTGATGGCGACTTGCCGAGCCTGATGCAAACGGAGATCAATCTGATGCCTGGCTCGGCGGATCTGATGCCGTGCTGCCGCCCCGGGCGTGGCCCGGGGCGGCGTTGGTGGACCGTCTAGGGCCGGCAATCTACGGCCATGACTTCCATGGCGTTGGCGGGGCCGAACACCCGAGCCTGTCGGCACGTCCAGACAGGCGGGTGGTAGCGCGGCTGGTTGATGACCAGCTTGACCGGTCCGCTCGTGCCGGTGGTAGGAGCACCGTTGGAGGCCTGGCAGCCGATGGCATGGATCATGATCGGGAATCCAGGGGTTCCTGGGGTATCGGTCTGGCAGGTGTAGGTGGGCTCGTCGGCCGTGGCCGAGGCCGTGGCGGCCTGGGCGGCGGGGGCAAGGGTCAGCATGCCCGCGGCGATAGCCAGGGTCAGGCCGAGGGGCAGGGGAGGTGGCAAGCGCATGGGTTCCCTCTCGTTCGACTACCGTACGTATATACATAAGCACGCTCAGTAAGCATTGGCTATGCGTCGAAACCTTTCGCGACCGCATCCGTGCTGGGCCCGCGTTCGGCGCGCCCGTTCCGGCCCTCCGCTTCCGAAGGTGTCCCCGGCCCCAAGGTAGCTGTGTGAGTAATCACGATTGCGGTGCGTGATCGTCACGGAGGGGTGAATGCGGCTGGCAAGTCCGGGTTTCTGCTTGATCGTGTTCGTGTCGGAGACGGTCGGGTGGAGGGCGGGGTCGGATGCACAGCACACGACAGGCCGGCCGACATCCCGCCCCGGAAGACACCCTGACAAACACACGCTGCGTCGTCGACCGCGGCACCGTCCGGGCGGGCCGACAGCCGCTGCTTCCGACCAGGCGAACCACCCATCAGGCAGTACAGCCGGGTGATCTGCTCGTCCCGCCGAATCAGACGGTCAGAACGATCTTGCCGAAGGTGGCGCGGGACTCCAGCAGAGTGTGCGCGGCCGCGGCTTCGTCCAGCGGGAAGGTGCCGTGCACCACCGACTTCAGGCGGCCTTCCCGCAAGTCGGCGAAGACGAGTGCGAAGGTCTCGGCGGCGGTCTTCGACGGTGCGCTGGTGAGACTGAGGGTCGAGATGGTCCAGGACTGCTGGAAGTTCGCGAACAGTGCCATGCCGAAGTCGGGGGTGGGGGCACCTGCGGCGATACCGCTGATCACGTACCTGCCGTTCGGGCGGAGCAGGGGGATGAAGTCGGCCACGTCGGAACCGGCGACGATGTCGATGACGGCGTGATAGCGGCCGTCCGGGCCCGGGTCGACCGCGTCCAGGCCCTCGACTTCCGTGGCCCCCAGGTCGTACAGCCGCTGCGCGACGGACCGGTCGGGAACAGAGGCGATCACCGTCGCACCCCGAGCGGCCGCGAGCTGGGTGGTGAGCACGCCGATCCCGCCACCGGCGCCTCGAACGAGCACCCGCTCGCCCGCCTTGAGGTCGGCCCTTTCCAGGCTTGCCGCGGCGACCAGGGAATTCACCCCGAGCGCTACCGCGTCATGGAACGAGACGTCCTCCGGTAGTTCTACGAGAGATTCGACGGGCACCACGGCGCGGTCGCTGTAGCCGCCGCCGTGTCCGGTCGGCGCGAAGACCCGGCGTCCCACCCACCCGGCGTCGTCCTCCGAACCGACCTCGACCACCGTGCCCGCCACCTCCAGACCGGGTACGAAGCCGGTGCCGACGTCGGGCTTGGCACCCTGCCGTATCAGAACGTCGAAAAGGCCGACCCCGGCCGCTGCCACCGCCAATACGGCATGGCCCGGCTCGGCGGTCGGGTCCGGCCGGTCGACCAGCTTGAGGTTCTCCGGACCACCGAAGTCGGTGATCTCTACTGCACGCATGATGTCTCCTTGTAGCGTTTTGCCGCGCATGAAAGGGGAAATGGCTGTCGAACAACGAGGCTCAGACGTCCTCGGTGACCTCGATGCCGCGGCACCAGAGCAGGCTAACCCCGCTAACCGGATGACCTCTTCCATTTGTGGTTAAGTGAGAGACATGCCTATTCAGCCGTCTCGGAACCCGTCCTTGTCCGCCTCCGAGACCCCCGTCCGGGGGCAGCGAGCCGACGCCCGGCACAACCGCGCCCGGCTCCTCCAGGCCGCCCGCGAGGCGTACGCCCTCAACGGCACCGACGTACCCTCCAGCACCATCGCCCGCAGGGCCGGCGTTGGCGCCGCCACCCTCTACCGGCACTTCCCGACCCGGGGCTCGCTGATCGCCGCGGCGTTCTCCGAACAGCTCGCCGAGTGCGTCGCAGCCTTGGACGAGGCCCTACGGGACGACGATCCCTGGCGCGGTCTCTGCTCCGTCCTCACCAAGGTGTGCAGGATGCAGGCCGAAGACCGCGGGTTCAGCGCCGCGTTCCTCGAGGAGTCTCCCGACGATCCCGACCTCCATCGCGAGCGCGCCCGCGCCGAGGCAGGACTCGCCCAGCTGGTACAACGTGCGAAGAACACAGGGCAGTTGCGCAAGGACTTCGATCCCAGCGACGTCACCCTCCTGCTCCTGGCGAACAGCGGCGTCGTGCGGCAGTCCCCGGAGGCGTCCCTGGCCGCCTCTCGCCGCCTGCTCGCCTACTTCCTCCAGTCCTGCCGGGCCACGGACGGCGCGCCGTCCCTGCCCCAGCCCGCACCGCTCCGCCTCGACGACCTTTACGGGCCGCCACACCGAACCGACTGACCGGCGACTTCCGCCTGGGGCGCGCCCCCACGCCAGACGCTTGCCCGTCTGTGCGCCAGCCAACCAAGATCAATATCGTCGGGATTTCGGTTCCAATGCGACATCGACTGCTCGGCCCGCCGAGCACGCGACCGACAGTCGCGGAGTGATTTCGAATCGCTTCCGTGGTCCGTGCTCGCCGCTTGCTGGGCAAGTCCACTACTCGGTGGTACTGTGTAGTGGTACTCGGTAGTACAAAGTACCAGGAGACCGAAGAGGACCGACGATGGACGACCTGACGGAGATGCTGAAGGGCACGCTTGAGGGCTGCGTGCTTGAAATCATCGGCAGCGAGGAGACCTACGGGTACGCCATCACGCGTCGGCTGAACGAACTCGGCTTCGCCGACGTCGTCGAGGGGACGGTTTACACCATCCTGCTGCGGCTGGAGAGGAACGGGCTCGTCCAGGTGACGAAACGACCGTCCGGGCTGGGCCCGCCGCGCAAGTTCTATGCGCTCAACGACGCGGGGCGCGAAGAACTCGCGACGTTCTGGGCGAAATGGGAGTACATCACATCACGGATCGACAAGCTCAAGGAGGGTGGGAGATGAACTTCTGGGAGACCATAACAGGCAGCGATCTCACCAGGGAATGGAAGGCGTTCGAAGCCCGGGCCGCGGCATTGCCGGCCGACTACCGGGCGGCGTGGGAAGAGATCAAGGGTCATCTTTCTCTCTACTCGGACTTCACAGGTCGAAACCTGATGCCGATTCTCGACGGTGCTCTGGGGCTGCTCGAAGAGACAGCGTCCGATGGGCAGAGCATTCACGAGGTGCTGGGTGACGACATCGCGGGCTTCTGCGCGGCGCTGGCCGGCGGAGAAAGGGGTCGGGGCTATCGCGACCGGTGGCGCGAGCAGTTGAACAGGAACGTCGCAAGGAAATTGGGCCGGCTAGGAGGCTGACGTGGGCATCCAAGACATCATCGAGGGCAAGAAGCAGTGGCGGGCGCACATGGCGCGGGTCAAGGCGCTCCCGCCGGACTATCAGATCGTCTACAAGGAGATTCAGAGGTACCTCTTCAAGGTTGGACCGATCGACTTGCATGACGGGCCCCTGCTTCCAGGGATCGTCGATTTCTTCGAGGAGGGCGTCGCAACCGGCAAGGGAGTCCTGGAACTCATCGGCAGCGACGTCGCCGCCTTCTGCGACGACCTGGTCAAGGACTCGCGCACCTACGCGGACATCTATCAGGAGTCCATCAGCGGGGAACCCGGCACGGCCGAGAAATAACACCCGTCGACCCGAGGCACCGGCGGGACGCCTTGACCACTGGGACGTCGTTGTCGTGCCAGTGACAGCCCTTGGCGAGCCGAGCAGCTTGTAAGCACTCCTCCAGACTGCACGCCGAGACCCACGGCGTGGACCCAGGAGCGTTGGGAAGATCGTCACATACTGACACCCTCTCAGCCACGCATCGGCGCGTTGCGGCGGGGCCACTCGCACGAGGGGCTGTGTGAGCCCGCCGGAGATTTGATCATCAGCTTCACCGACCACGTGCTGCCGCCTTGACGGTTACCCGCCGCCCGCTGTGCTGGAGGAAGCAGGACCCGGCCAGAGGCCGGCAACTTCTGCGGCACCGTCCTCGTTGCCGTCCAGGCAGCCGCTCGGGCCCACCCGGGCCGGCCCTGGTGGGCCCGCTACGGCCGTGATGATCCGCAAGATCACCGAAGCCCTCGACGCTTGAGGATAAGGCACAGGGCCTGACCGGGCCCGGGACACGGCGGCGTTGCGACCATCGACAAGGATGTCGATCTGCTCATCGTGCCCGGGGACGAGCACCACGTTCATCGACGGTCTGCACGATGCCATGAACGGTTCAGCGCTTGCGGCCTCGGGGCTGCGAACTGCGCCACGCCGACACCCCCGACCCTCGCGTGGCGCTCATACAAGCCCATGAGCGCCACGCCAGGACGGATATCACAAGATCAAACACTATAGGTAAGGGACATTCATGATGGGAACCGGCAACAGCGGCTTCTCCGCAGCAGGACTGCGCAGACTGCATGACGTGCTGGCGCGGCATGTCGAGTCCGGGAAGATTCCCGGGCTGGTCGCTCTGGCCAGCCGGGGCGGTGAGACGCACGTCGAAGCGATCGGGACGATGCGCCATGACGGTGGCGCGCCGATGCGCCGGGACACGATCTTCCGGATGGCGTCCACGTCCAAGCCGGTCACGATCGCGGCGGCGATGGTCTTGCTGGATGAGTGCAGGCTGCGGCTGGATGACCCGGTGGAGCCGTGGCTGCCGGAACTCGCCGACCGGCGGGTGCTGAAGCGGATCGACGGCCCGCTGGACGACACCGTGCCGGCGCGGCGGCCGATCACCGTACGGGACCTGATGACCTCCACGTTCGGGCTCGGCATGGATATGACGGCACTGGGCACTCCGATCATGAACGCGGTTTTCGAGCAGGGGCTCACGCCCAATCTGCCGGAGCCGATGCCCGAGCCGGATGAGTGGATGCGCCGTCTGGGCACGCTTCCGCTGATGCAGCAGCCCGGAGAGGGCTGGCAGTACCAGATCAGCAATGATGTCCTTGGCGTGCTGGTGGCCAGGGTCACGGGCCAGTCGTTCGAGACGTTCCTGCGTGAACGCATCTTCGATCCGCTAGGCATGAAGGACACCGGTTTCCACGTGCCCGCTGACCAGATCGACCGGCTCCCGCCCCTGTATGTCCCCGACCCGCAGACCGGAGAGTTCCTCGTGGACGAGGCCGAGACCGGACGCCACAGCCGGCCTCCGGCGTTCCAGTCAGGCGGCGGCGGGCTGAACTCCACCGTCGACGACTACCACGCCTACTTCCGGATGCTGCTGAATGGCGGGATACACGGGAATCAGCGGATCCTGTCCCGGCCCGCCGTCGAGCTGATGACCACCAACCGCATGACGCCCGAGCAGACAGCCGCCCGAATCACCCTGGCCAAGAACAACGTCCATGTGTCGTACGGCCAGGGCCAGCACGGCGGCTGGGGATTCGGGATGGCGGTGCGCACCTACCGCGGCGACTACGCCTCCATCGGCCAGTTCGGCTGGGACGGCGGAGCCGGCACCTCGACCTACGCCGACCCGGGCAAGCAGCTCACCGGATTCCTGCTCACCCAGGTCGGGATGTCCACCCCGGATTCGGCGCGGGCCATCCACGACTTCTGGACCACGCTCTACCAGGCCATCGACGACTGACACCGAGCCCGCGCACGATAGGGCCGTCCTCAACCCACGCGCGGTCAATCTTTGGCGGGGAGAACCGTCGACGTTTCCGGGCGGGGCTGGGCTTGGCCCTGTCTGCCTGAGGCGGCGGCCGGAGGCCGCCCAAGTGTGAGATCCCCTCGGGCACCACCAGGATCGCAGTTCACCATCCGTGATGGTGCTACCCGTGGTTGGGCAAAGGGCCGATCGACGACAAGCGGCGCCATCGGCCATGCAAGGCGCGCACGCAACGGCTTCCCGCCACCTATCACACGGCGATCGATGCGCGCAGCCGTACCTGCAGTACTTCGGACCGGGGGACGGATCTCGTCGATCTGTTCGAGCAGAGCGCGGCGGACGGAACCCCGCTCCGCGAAATCGTCGGTGAAGACCCGATGGAGTTCGCCGATGCGTTTCTTGCCAACTACCCGCGGCGCGTGCTGCGCGGCGTGGACTTCGACGGATAGCGGCCACCTCCTGCACCTCCTACTCACGCTATCGGCGTGGGGGCCTGTGATCACCAGCCGGACACGAAATGCCGCCGGAAGGCGAAGAACAACGATCGCGCCGGCGATCGCCGTACATCATTCACAGATTCAAAGGAGCACACATGGCTGCCTCGAACCCGACCCACTCGACCTGGACCGGCATGATGCCGGTCGACGACACGGCGCTGGCCGTGACCGACACCGGCGGCCCCAGTATCCCTGTGGTCTACCTCAACGGCGCCTATGCCGACCAGTCACACTGGCGGCGCGTCGTCGCCGGCCTCGGCAGCGACTACCGGCACATCACCTACGACGAGCGCGCCCGCGGCAAATCGAAGCGCTCGGCGGACTACTCGTTCGAGGCCTGCATCCGTGACGTCGATGCCGTCCTCAAGGCGAGGGGCGTGGACCGGCCGATCCTGGTGGGCTGGTCCTACGGTGGGGTGCTGGGGTGGCACTGGGCCGACCGGAATCCGGACCGCGTCGCCGGCCTGGTCACGGTCGACGCCTTTCCGGTCGGTCTCACCGGCGAGGCCGGCGCGGAGCGGATCCGGAAGCTGTTCCGCCGCATGCGGTTGTTCCTTCCGATCGCCGCCCGGCTGGGCCTGGCCGCGCGGATGAGTGCTGACCAGCACGCCGAGGTCAACATCGAACTCAACGAGATCGCCGCCGCCAGCGTGCCGGTCCTCGAACGCCTGACCTGCCCGGTGCGGTTCGTCCTGGCCACGGGTGACAGCCTCGGGAGCCAGGAAGGGGAGATGGAACAGGGACGGGCCGTGCTCGATCCTGTGCTCGCCCGCAACCCGAACGTCAAGATCAGCGCGAAGGTCGCGAGTAACCACAGCAAGATCCTGCGCAACGACTCCCCCGCCGTCGCCCAGGCCGTACGCGAGCTCGCCGCCACCCACGGCCACACGGTCGGCTAAGCCGTGACAGACGGCATCACCATCGGCCAGGCGAGCTCACCCGCGCTGCGCGCGTCCGACGCGGACCGCGACCGGGTCATCGAACTGCTGCGCGCCGCCGTCGTCGACGGCCGGCTCGACCCGGTCGAGTTCGACGAGCGGCTGGACGCGGCGCTGGCCGCCCGCACCATCGACGCGCTGGCGCCGCTCGTCACCGATCTGATCGCGGTGCCAGGCAGCGACGGCGCACTCACGCCGCCGTTCGCCGGGACGCCGGCCGAGCCGACCGTCGAACTGCTCACCGTCAAGGAGCGGCATGGCACAGTGCGCCGCGACGGCCGGTGGACGCTGCCGCACCGGCTGGCGCTGCGCACCGCATGGTCCCACGTGATGCTGGACCTGACCAGCGCGGTGCGCAGCGCGCCCGAGCTGGTCATCGAGCTGCGGGTGAAGGGCGGCAACGTGGAGCTGGTCCTCGCGTCGGGCATGGTGGTGGACGCCAACGAGCTGTCGGTGCGGCACAGCACGCTGGCGATCAGCAAGGACACGGGCGACAACACGCCCGAGACACTGCACGTCCGCCTGGTAGGCCGAATGCGGCACGGCCGCCTCGACGTCCGGTGGCAGGCGCCGCGCCGGTGACGCGGAAGTGCCCGGATACCGGCGGATTCCAGGGGTCGTTGCAACACGGCTTGTCATCTGGCTTCGGCCAGGAGCTTAGCGAGGCGCTCGGCTGGGGTATCCCAGCCGAGCGCTTTGCGTGGGCGGCCGTTGAGTTCGGCGGCGACTGCCGCCAGGTCGTCGGGGGTGTGGACGGCCAGGTCGCTGCCTTTGGGGAAGTACCGGCGCAGCAGGCCGTTGATGCTTCTATGTCAAGCCGCAGACCGATGGTGTGTGATCTGGTGTTGCCCGGACGCTCGATCGGTGGTCATTGCCCGGTGGATGACGTCGATGAGGTGGCGTTGGAGGATACGGCGGGCGCCGCGTTTGCCTTTGGCGGGTTCATGACGGGCCAGGAGTTCCTGGGCGGCTGGGTGGAAGCGTTTCTGGACGATGGCCGCGGTGTAGAGGACGCTGTTGAGGCGGCGGTTGCCACCTCGGTGGAGGCGGTGGCGTTCCTGGTCTGAGGAGTAGACCGGGATGGGAGCGCAGCCGGTGTAGCGGGCGAGCTTGGCCGAGGTGGGGAAGCGGGTGATGTCGCCGATCTCGGCGATGAGGACCGCGGCGGAGTTGTGGCTGATGCCGGTGATCTCCAGGAGGGCTGGGGCCAGCGGACTGACGATCTCCTTGATCGTGGCGTCGAGGTCGTGAACACGCCGGTTGAGCTCCGAGAGGTCGGCGGTCATGTCCAGGAGGACCCTGCGGACGTGGGCGCCCAAGTGGGCGGCGGCCAGCAGGCAGGCCAGCGTGTCCGTGCCTTTGGGCCGGGCGAGGTCGCCCGGGGTGTGGTCGAGCCAGAGATGGAGCTGGGCTTTGAGCTGGTTGATCAGCGTGGTGCGGCGTTTGATGAGGTCGGCGCGGTAGTCGACCAGAACTCGCAGTTCGCGGACGTGTTCGTCGATGCGGTGTCGGGCCAGTTCAGGGGTGGCGATGGCGGCATGGGCGGCCGCGGTGGCGTCGGCGGGATCGGACTTGGCGCCGGTGGCGCGGGCGCCCGGCGCCGCGCACAACGCAGTGGCGCACAAAGAACCGCGGGGACCGGCCGTGACGGCCGAATCCCCATGGGCGGGACGAAAGGGCGGGGGAGGTTACCGGCTCACTCGGGTTTCGGTGCCCGCCAGCACGTTGCCCGGGTCGGTGGCGACCAGGACGAACGACGCCCCGGAGGGGTCGGCGTACACGTTGAAGTTCGCCGAGCTGTCGCCCAGGTGGAACGACGCCTTCCCGCTGCAGTCGCTCTTGATGTTGTAGGAGAGCGTGATCGGGGTGTGGTCGTTCACCAGGGCGTCCTTCACCACGAAGGTGGCGATGCCGGTGCCGCCGCCCTTGCCGTCGAAGTAGTCGAGGCCGCCCGTGGAGATCGGGATGCTCTCGCCGCTCGGGGGCACCGACGTGCCGTTGGCGCCGAAGATGTAGTGCCCCTTCAGCGTGGCGTTGCTGCACTGGATCGTCGACTCGCTGGGCGCGGCGGCATCGGCGTTGGTGGGGCCGACGAATGTGAGGATACCCGCGGTGGCCAGGGCGCTGGCCGAGGCAAGGACGGCGATGCTCTTGCGCGGGCCGATCCTGGAGATGAGTGATCGGGACATGGGTCGCTCCACTTCTGGATGTTCGGGGGCGTGAAAGGCTCAGGCGCGCTGGAAATACTGACATCGTTCGCAAACCGATGCTTCTCCTTCTTTGCGGTAATGGTGGCTTGTTTCCGGCCGTAATAGCCGCCACCCGGGGAAGGCGGCAGGAAGCCCGCTGAGGAGAAGGAGGGGACATATGCTTTGTGACGCCGGCGCCGGGCGGAAGAGCAAGACCAGCACGGACAACGGCAAGGACAGCGACGGTACGCCTACGGGCACGACCGTGACGAACATCGTCACGGTTAAGGCCAAGGTCGGCTGCCAGGCCGACGTCATCAACGGCGACCTGACCATCCGGATGTGACATGGACATCACCTACACACACCCGGACGTGCTGACCAAAGGCATTGTGGATGGCTGGGCTGACCCCATCGCCGACCCGGCCCTGATCGACTAAACGAACTCTGCTGTGTAGCGCACGTCGCGAGCTCCCTGGGGTCGGGAATAGCCGGATGTCAGTGAATCCGGCCCTCGCAGGCCTGCGTCACTACACTCTGTCCGGGTATGAGATCGTTCGCGGAGGTGGGCGTGGTCGAGCCGGAATGTACGCTGACGACCCTGCATCCGTGAGCGAACGACGGAGCCTCGCCGACGGCCGATACGTGCTGGAGAGCGAGCCGGTTGGCTCGGGCGGGATGGGCACCGTCTGGCGGGGATACGACCAGAAGCTGCACCGCATGGTCGCGGTCAAGGAGCTCCACCTTCCGGCCGTCGGCCTCAGCGCGGAGGAGCAGGCCAGACTGCGGGCGCGGGCGATGCGCGAAGCCAGGGCGATAGCCCGCCTCGAGCATCCGGGCATCGTGGGGGTGTATGACGTCCTAGAGGAGGACGGCCGGCCGTGGATCGTCATGCGTTTCATCGCCGGTTGTTCGCTCGACCAAGAGGTCAAGACCAACGGGCCGCTGGATCCTCGGTGGGCGGCGGAGATCGGCAGCCAGGTGCTCGACGCGCTGTCGGCGGCGCACGACGAGGGTGTCCTGCACCTGGACGTCAAGCCGCAGAACGTGTTGCTCGACGACAACGGGCGGGCGGTGCTCACCGACTTCGGGATCGCGTTGGTCGCCGACGCCACCGCGACCGTGACGACGTCGCTCGTCGGTACCGTCGGCTATATCGCCCCTGAACGGCTGGACGGTTCTCAGCCGGGTCCGGCGGCCGATTTGTGGTCTTTGGGTGCCACGCTCTACTTCGCCGTGGAGGGTCGGCCAGCGTACGCCGCCGACAATGTGGCGGCCGCGCTCGTATCGGCCTTGACCCGTGCCCCCGAGCCGATGACGCGGGCAGGGGCGTTGGCACCGACAATTTCCGGCCTGCTGGAGCGTGATGCCAGCGTGCGTCTCGACGCGGCCGATGCCGGCACGCAACTGCGCGCGGTCGCCACCGCGACCCAGATCCTGCCACCCGATGGTCGCGCGCGGACGAAGGCGCTGCCTGCGGAGGTGCTGGACCCGCCGTCCGGGGCGGTCTGGAAGCGGAGGAACGCGGTGGCGGCGGTGGTGGCGCTCCTCCTCGCAGTGGTCGTTATCGCTCTTTCCTCCCTGATCTCCCAGGACCGTGGAAATGCCGGACGGCAGCGGGGCGCAACGGGCTCCCCGGCTGCAACCCACACAACGCCGAGCGTCACCTCGTCCCCGACGCCCACGGTGAGCCCGTCGCCGACGGCTGCCGCGCGCTACACCGCGATCCCCGACATCTGCACCAAGGTGGTGACTCGGGCGAGAAAGATCATTCCCAAGATGGATGGCGGCAAGGAAGATACGCCGGTCGACAAGTTCGACGACCTCGTGGAGTCGCGCGAATGTCGCTGGAGCACTGACGGCTATTGGTACAAGCACCCCTGGGCTGCCGACGTCACCGTCAAGCTGTTCCTATTCTCGACCGACTCCAGCGCGTCGGCGGCCTTCGAAGAGGAGCGCACCGACTTCTTTAAGAACGCCATGCGGCTTGATGATTTCGCGGATGAGCTGTGCCTGTCCAACCCGACCGGCAATGACTACGGGTACGCGCACGTGATGTTCCGCAAAGACAACCTGCTCGTGCAGGTCTTCTACGAGATGCTGACCAAGGGTTCGCCTGCGCCAGCGGTGGCGAGACCGCGTGGCCGGGACCTGGCGAAGTATGTCTATCGGCTGGTGAAGTCGGCCACGTAGCACGGTTCATCGGGACCCACCAGGTGGGCCGTACGCCTAGCGCTGATCCGCTGCCTGCCCGGACAGGACGGCGCGAGCGGCTTTTCGGCGCCGATGGCATCGGCCTTGCCGCGCTGCAGTCGACGGGCTCAATCCGGACGGTTGACCTCGAGAGCCTGGAGGTTGTGCACGCTCTTGCCCTAGCGATCCTCATGTTGCCGGATGCGATTCGCTTTCGGCGGTGGGCGTGGTCGGGGTGGACTACCGCCGTCGTCGGCGTGTCTGCTTCTGCGGAGCCAGGTCTTGCTTCGACGTTTCCGGACGTTCGATGCGGGTGGGGTGGCCGCGTACGAGCTCATCGTGGATGCGCCAGCGGGCGGTGGTGACGGCGCGTCCTGCCGCCTCGTCGCCGTGCTCGATGCGCTGTCGCAGCAGCCGCATGGCGATGCGGTGGTTGAGGCTGAACTGCCGCTCGGTGTCGACCACGACGACGATTCCTGTGGGCCGGTGGGTCGCCCGTACGGCCGTGCTGGCCTTGTTTCGATGTTGACCGCCGGGGCCGCCGGTGCGGCAAGCGACGATGTCGACGTCCGCTTCCGTGAACGTCGTGCGTGGGGTGTCGACCTGGCACGGTTGGGCGATGACGTACCAGTTCTTGCGGCCGGTGTTGGCCCGGTACGGGCTGGGGGCCTGCCAGCACAGGGTTCCGCTCCACGAGGCGACGAATGCCTCGGCACCGTCTCCTGCGATCTGGATGAGGACTGATCGGTAGGTGCCGGTCCGGTCACCGGGGACAGTTTGGGCCCGTTGGGTATCGAGATGGTGCCGGGTGGCGTCGGCTTCCAGGCGGTGCAGCAGTTGGGCCAGTGCCCAGGCGCACTCCTGCGGGCCGCGCCCGGCCGACAGGAGCAGGTGGACGCTCACGGCCGGCCCCGCTTGCGGCGCTGATCCCGGCGGTCCCTTTGGGGCGTGGACCCGAGGTCGGGCGTCTTGTAGGTGACCAGAGGGATCGTGGTGGCCACGGGCGTGGCAAGGTCATGCTCGACGAGGTCGGCGATCACTTGCTCGATGCGCTTGTACGCCGTTGGCGCCTCCTCGAAGAGCAGCTGCCGGTCGCCGCACACCACCAGCGACCCCACCGGTGTGCGGCGCAGCTCCTCGACCGTGTGCTTGGCCCGCCCCCGGCGCAGCGCGTCCGCACGCGACATCTTGCGGCCCGCGCCGTGCGCCACGGAATGGCCGGCATCCGGCCCGGCGTGGGCGGCCACAAGGTAGGAAGGGGTGCCTCGCGTACCGGCGATGAGCACGTCGCGGCCGTCACCCGGCGCCGCCCCCTTGCGGTGCAGATAGATCCCGTCGCGGATCTCGACCAGGTTGTGGCACTGGTCGACGATCGGCTCGGTGGGCTCTGTCCCCAGCGCGTGGGCGACCCGGGCGGCCAGCAGCCGCCGGTTGAGGGATCCCCAGCGTACGGCGTCGTCATGCATCGCCAGGTAGGCGCCGGGATCAGGGGCAGGGCCCGCGCCGTGGACCTCGGTGTGCGCCCGCAGGATCCGTTCGCCCAGCCCTCGCGAACCACTGTGGACGATGAGAACCAGGTCGTCGGCGGCGAGTCCAAGACGGCTCGCGTGCCCCGGCTCGAAAACGGTCCCGATTCGCGCCAGCTCGACGAAGTGGTTGCCCCGGCCGACCGTACCGAGGCCCTCGACATGACCGGCCGGAATATCACCCTTCACCACGGCCCAGGCGGGATCGTCGGCATCCCGTTCAGGGTCCAGCGCGCGATCGAGATCGGGAAACCGGGCGGCCAGCTTCTCGGGTACGGCGCGCTTGAGCTTGACGGGGAACACGGCGATGCCGCAACCGATGTCGGAGCCCACCAGGAACGGGTACAAGATGGCCGACGCCATGGCGGCGCCGATGGGGGCTCCCTTGCCGGGGTGCAGGTCCGGCATGGCGGCGACGTGCATCATGCCGTCGAGGGCGGCCACCTGATGGCACTGCGCGACGGCATCGGACTCGATCCAGCTTGTGGGGGAGGCGAACACGGTGACGGTGGCCGACCCCATGGCCGGGGTGGACGGCAGCGAGAATTCCTGCCGAGAGTGTGGTTGAGACAAAGACGCTCTCTTCGCTGAACAGGGGATGGGCGGGCGGCGTTACGGCGCGAGCCGGCGCCGTGGCATCTCGGAGTAGTGGAGTGCTGTCCGTCAGAGCATCATGGACACCACATTCTCTGAGCCCCGTCATGCGAGGCAAGCGGTTTTCGGCCGTATGGGGTTGCGTGCCTGCGCGCACCCTTACTCAACGACGTGCGGGTGCGCTGCGTTCGACCTGCTGAGGCCTGCCACGACCTGGGTGCCGGTCGGCTTGCTGGCGGTCTGGTGAGCGGGCGGCGCGGCCGACCTGGTCGGGGGTCATGCCGTGGCTGTTCGGCGTGCTGGTGGCGTTCGCCACCACCGGCGCGCAGGGCCTGTTGATGATCCGAGCCCGCTGTTCATGCGCCCTTCGGCCCTGGTCCGATCCGGGGTCGTTCGCTTCGTACCGCTCGCCATGCCGTGTCGTTCCCGCCACGCGACGCTGGTTGCGTCACGCTGGCATGCACAAGCAGCGCGAGGAGGACCATGCACGATGACCAGGACTGCCCCGCCGCGCCTCGCAGACAGGTAGGGCGACCCCCCTACGGCCTGCCGCTCCGGAGCCGGCCTCGGCTCCCCGTCGCATCCGACTCAATGGGTTGGCGCACGTACTCATCCCCGGTCCCACCGGATCGGCCATCCCGCCGACTGACCGTGCCGACGCTTGTTGCAGTCTTTCTGGCCTGTGTCGGCATCGGTATCTGGAACGGATGGGGAATCGGTATCGCCTCACCTCGACCGCCGGCCGTCTCGGTGGCGGCGCCTCACCCGAGCGCTGCGGAACGCTCGGCCGTGCCAGCCTCGCCTCTGACATCCACGCCGACCCCTCGGCCGCCCTCACCTTCGGCGAAGCGGAACGCGAAGCCCAAGGCGTCGAAGCGCTGGCCGGCCTCGTCGCGGAACGCTACTCGATCATCTGCCTTGGCTGTGCCGCGTGAGCGTCGTGAGAACGTTCCGGCGGCCCTGCCTGGGAAGACGCCTCGGATCGACCGCGTGGACGAGCCCAGGCGTATCGTTCATCGTCGCGAAAGACGATGAACTGTTCGCACCTTCGCGCGCCGAGTTCCACATCCGTAACCGCGCATGCCACCTACGTAACCTCGCCTAAAGATCCCTGCTCTGACATGGAAGGTACGTGAAGTCGTGAGACTCGCCTGGAATTCAGCCTCCCGCTACATCGAACTTGCGCGCCAACCTATCGAGGACGAAATCTACGTGGGTCCTTTGCTGTTCGCGATAGCCGACAGCAAGGGGCGGCCCGCCGGCGACGTTGCCACCCACCTCGTGATCGAATCCTTGAAGAAGTGCGATCGGTGGGATGACGATATCGACCCGTCAGATCTGACAACCGTTCTCGAGCGTGCGATCCACTCGGCGAACGAGTCCATTGAGCGAAAGATCGAGGCTCAAGCCGAGCTGGCGGGCATGGGCGCCGACCTGGTGGCCTTGCTGTGGTCTGGGACCTTGGGGGTCTTTGCGAACATAGGCGATACACAGACGTATGTCGTACGACAAACAGACAGCGGAGCCGCTGAGCTCATCTGGACGACCGAGGGGCATGCCCACGGTATGGCTGAGGCCGGCAGCGTGCCGGAGCCACCGGAACGGATCCCGAGTTTCCTCGACGGACGGTCCGAGGGGCATGCCCCTGACCTGGTGGTCCTCAGTCTGTCTCCCGGTGACCGGATCTTACTGTGCACGGCTGGACTCAGCGCGGTGGTTCCTCACACGCTCCTGATGGAGATTCTGAGCGGACCCGGCGGATCGGCAGAAGCGGCTGATCGTCTCGAAGCCCTTGCCGGGGAGCACGGTGGTCCGGACAACATCGCCCTGGTCGTCATCGAATTTGTCGATTTCGAGTTACATCGAGAGGAATGCACGTTCATTGATTAGCCTCACCGCATGAATCATTGAAGCGCGGTGTCGGAGTCGACGGCGTCAAGTCCCACACAGAAAGGCGGCCCGCGAGAAATCCGTGAGGCCGCCTTTCGGCTCTCCCCCCCTAGTGCAAAAGGACGTCCTGGGCCGCGCACGGCATGGGCTGTAGGCGGCGATCGCCGAGGCAGGCGCGTCGTGGACCGGCCCTGCGGGGCAGCGGCCATACACAGGTCCCGGGCGTTCTTCGATGAGATGCAGCGCGATCCCAGTGGGCGGTTCGCGACTTGAATGCCCGAACTGTCACAGCGTGATCGGGTGGAATTCTCTCAAACATCTCTCAAAACAACCTCGGTCGAGGACTTGAGTGAGAACAAGTTATGAGAAGGATTCGAAGCTGTCGACCGTCCCGTGAGACGTGTTGGTGATCTGCTCTCGGAATCGATCGCTTATGAGAACCACGTCCTTGACTCGAGGCGGCTTACCTGAGATTCGAGCTTGGATCGAGGCCGGTCAGGCTGGCGGTGGCGGTCCACAGGCGCGCTGCGAGTGCGGTGTCGGCCAGGTGACCTTGGATGGGTTCGAGGGTGGGCAGGCCGCGGATTCCGAATATCCGAGGTCCCCAAAGCTGGCCGCCGCGTACGGACGGGTCGAGGACGGCCCGGACGGCGGGCCAGGCGGCGGCCTCCTTGCTTTGCAGGAGGAGGCCGGCCGGCAGGCCGCGCAGTCGTTCGCCGGTGGTTCGGAGGTGGACTGGCGGGCGTGAGGGGGTGAGGGAGTCGAGTGCGCCGCCGGGGTGGGTGATCACGCTCAGCGTCGTGCTGCTGGCGGCGCGCAGGCGGCGGTCGAGTTCGAAGCCGAAGAGCATCTGCGCGAGTTTGGATCGTGCGTAGGTGCGTTTCGGCCGGTAGTCGCGCGTGCTCTGGAGATCGTCAAGGTCCAGGTTCTCGGACTTTGCCGTGAAGCTGCCGGTGGTGACGACGCGGCTCGCGGGTGTGGCTGTCAGCAGGGGTGTGAGCCACGAGATCAGCGCGAAGTGCCCCAGATAGTTGGTGGCGAACATCAGCTCGTGGCCGTCGTTGGTCTCGCGCCGTGGCGGCTGGTCGAGCAGCACTCCGGCGTTGCAGACGATCGCGTCCAGTCTGTCCAGTCTCAGGGCGTCCGCGGAGGCTTTGAGCGAGGAGAGGTCGGCGAGATCCAGGCGGATGTGACGGACGTGTGCGCCGGGGACGCGGGCGCGGATCGCGACCTGCGCGGCTTCGGCCTTGGCGGTGTCACGGCTGGCGAGGATGACGGTGGCGCCGGTGCCGGCGAGTTGTTCGGCGACGAAGTAGCCGATGCCCGCGTTGCCGCCGGTGACGAGGAAGTTCTTGCCCTCGGCGCGCGGCAGGCGTCGTACGTCCCAGGGGGCTGGGTTGTGGAGGGAGGACATTGTCGGGCTCCTTACGGTCTGCGTCAGTGCTGGAGTTCTTCTGGTGCTCGTCTGGGCATCAGGGTCACGGCCGGGACGGTGATGGCGGTGAGGGCTACGACGACGATGAGGCTGGTCGTCATGGCGGGGCCGAAGCCGGAGCCGGCCGACTGGAAGAAGACCGAGGTGACGGCGGCCGAGCCGATACCGGCCGCCAGTTGCTGGATGGCCGACAGGGAGCCGCTGGCGCTGCCGGCCTCGTCGGGATCGATGTCGCCGATCGCGACGTCGAAGATCGTTGCGTAGCAGGCGCCCATCCCCAGGCCGGTGAGGAAGACGGCTGGTGCGAGGGCCCATAGGCTCAGGTTCGTGCCGGAGGCTGTGACCAGGACGAGTAGCCAGCCGCAGCCGATCAGGATGACGGCCAGGCCGAGGAAGATGAGAGTGCGGCCCAGCTTCTTGATCAGCGCCATGCATGCTCCCGAGGCAACGATGATGCCGACGGTCATCGGCAGTAGGCCCAGGGCGGCGTCCCGGGCCGAGGCGTGCAGCCCTTGCTGCATGAACAGGGAGAGGACGTAGACCAGCCCGGTGGTGGCGGCGAAGATGATCAGTCCGACGAGCAGTCCGGAGCTGAAGCCGCGGTTGCGCAGCAGGGAGGGCTTGACCAGCGGGTCGGTGGCGGTGCTCTGGCGGCGGGCGAAGGCCGCCAGGAACACCAGGCCGGCGGCGATCGAGAGGATCGGGATGGCGGTCCAGCCGTTGCTCGACCCCTCGACCAGCCCCAGGAGCAGGCCGAACATGGTGGCGGCGAGCAGCCCTGAGCCCACCCCGTCCACGCAGGTGGACGCGTCGCCGTCGTCGTGCGGCAGCAGCCGGACGGCCAGAACCAGGCCGAGGCCGCCGAGCGCCAGGTTGACCAGGAAGATCGGGCGCCACGACAGCCCGGCGATGTCGGCGTCGATGACGAACCCGGCCAGGATCGGGCCACCGACCGAGGCGACCCCCAGCAGGGGGCCGAACAAGGCGAACGCCTTGGTGAGCATGTCACGCGAGAACGTCCTTGTCATGATCGCCATGCCTTGCGGGATCAAGAGCGCGCCGAACGCGCCCTGTGCGCCGCGGGCGAGGATCAGCAGAGCGGGGTTGGGCGAGAGTCCCGCCACGGCCGAGGCGATCGTGAAGCCGCTCATGCCGATGAGGAACAGCCTGCGCTGGCCGTACTTGTCGCCCAGCCGCCCGCCGACCACGAGCAGGACGCCCATCGCGAGCATGTAGGCCGACCCGAGCCACTTGATCAGGCCCTCGCCGCCATGCAGCTCGGCGGTGATCGTGGGCGCGGCGATGTTGGTGACCGTGGCGTCGATCATGTCGAGGGCGTCGGCGAGCAGCACCAACCCCAAGATCGCCCACATGCGCCGAGTGGACGCGATCGTCGGCGGGCCGACGGTTGCGGGGGTTGCCATGACGCATCTCCATTCACAAGAAATCTGAACTGACTCAGAAACTATAACCACTATAGATTCAGACGCGTTCCGGGTTCTGGATACGATGGGGACATGTCGACGACGATGGGGCGCCGCGAGCGCAAGAAGGCCCAGACCCGCCGGGCGTTGTCGGAGGCCGCGTTGCGGCTGTTCTGCGAGCACGGGTACGACGGCGTCACCGTCGCTCAGATCGCCGACGAGGCGGACGTCTCCATCGCCACCCTGTTCGCGCACGTGCCGGACGGCAAGGAAGCGCTGATCTTCGACGACGGCGCCGAACGACGCCTCTGGCTGGTCGCCGCGGTCCGCGACCGGCCCTCCGGCCAGTCAGTGCTGGAAGCCCTGCGCCGCTGCATGGCAGCCCGGGGACCCTTCACCAACGATCTCCCGCCCGAACTGCGGAGCAAGCGCGACCTGATCGTCAGCACGCCCGCCCTGCGGGAATACTCACGCAAGCTGTGGATAGCCAGCGAGGGATCCCTGGCTGAGGCGATCGCCGCCGAGAGCGGCCGCGACCCCTCCGACATGACCGTCCGCGCTCTCGCCCGCTATGTCCTGGAGATCCCCGAGCTCGCGGGCACGGAACCCGACCCCCTGGCCGCGCTGAACGCCATCTTCGACCTTCTCGTATCCGGCTGGCCCGAGCCGCCCAAAGAAGTCTGACCAAGCCCCCACCTGGCCGACTTGCCCGCCATGCTGAAGCCAGTGATGCCGTGGGCACACCGCAGCAGAGCGACGGCGTATGCCAGGTTCATCCGGCACGCTCGACAGGACTGGCCTGGTCGGGTGGTCACTGGCCGAAGCGTTGTGCAGCGCCAGACGGGGGTGGTCCTCCGAATGCGACCCGAAGCTCCGGGGCCGTTGTCGCTACCTTTTGGCGTTTGCCCTGGTGAGGTGAGGCGCGTCTCCGGTGACAGTTCTGCCCAAAAGCCCCAGGACGCGGGCAAGGGTGTCGAGTTGGCCAGTGGCGCGGAAGCGACGGCCGTGATCGTCTCGTTGTCCGGGGTTAGCGGGGGCACGGGTTCAGCAGGAAGGGTAGGCCCGCATCGTGGACCCTAGTCGGGCGCAGGGGCCGCCACCCCTCGATCAGCTCGGCCAGCTCGGCTTCGATGTCGACAGTGATGAACCCGAAGAAGTTGATGTTCTCGCGGTGACCGGGGGCGATGAACGACAGCAGCTCGTCGGGGACGTCGCGGCCCTGGGCGCGGAGTTCGCCGATCGCCTTGCCGTAGTACTCGGTGGTCCAGGTGGTATCCGGGGTGGCGACGAACCCGTGCTCGAATCCGACCTGCTGCGCGATCTGCGGCGTAACGGCCGGTCGGCGGGCTTGGGTGTGCTGGGATGGCCGGGTGAGCGAGCGCAAGCCGTACCGAGCGACCTATCCGACGAACGGTGGGCTTTGATCGAGCCGGAGTTTCGGTCTCCGGAGACTACGCCTGCCAGGATCGGCCGCCCTCGTTGCGGGCATCCGACACGCCTTGCTGACCGGCTTGATTCGGCCGATCAACCAGCGCTGACGCAGCACCTACGGTGCCCGGCGCATGCATGCCGAGCTATGCATGGGCGCCACAACGTGGCCGTTGCGTTCCGCGCGGATGCCGCTGCGTCGTATGGGGCGGGGGCTCTGCCGGCGTCAGGGGGTGGAGGAGGGCTCAGGGGTTCCGTTGGGCCAGAGGCAGGTGGAGGTGGCGCCAAGGCTGAGCACGTTATCGGCCTCCCGGCCGATGGTGATAAGGAAGTCGTCGGGGCGAGAGCGCCCGTAGAGTTGCAGGCCGTTCTCGTGCTCGACCGCAATGTAGTGGCCCTGCTTCTGCCAGTACGCCTTCACCTCGGCGATCACCTCCTTGAGTGCATCCTCGGTCTTGGGCAGTCCTCGCAGGTAATACTCGCGACTGACCTCGATCCGGTCTTCGGAGCCGCCATCCTGCGGGTCGAGGCAGAGGCCGTCGTTGAGGCTGGGCTGATACAGGTCCAGTTGAGGCTTGGGATGGATGACGCTGACGGTCCCGTTGATGAGCTGCTCAATCCGGGTGAGTGCCTGTGCTTTGGTGATCGTTGGCTTGTCGGCCGATGGATTCATGGCTCCTCCCGGGCCTCCGCCGGGTGCGCATCCGGCGACGAGAATCACTGCTGCGGTGATCAACCTGACGGCGCGGAACATCTAGTCTCCCGTCGGCGTGGGTGAGGACTGGGGAGTCGGCGACGGCGGGGACACCGGGTCCGGAGCAGGGCGTGCCGTAGGTGGCGATGTTAGATGGGGCGTCGGAGGCGGTGCCTGCTTCGGCGTTGGCAGCTTCGACACGTCATCGTACTGACCATCGATGATGAATCCCATGTTTCTCAGAGAGGCCGAGCGCCGAGCCCAGTAACCAGAGTGTGTCGCAATGTCGTAGCCGGTGAAACCGGCCGGCGTGGGATCGACGACAAAGCGGTTGGCACCAAAGGCGATGTTGCTGGGGTCGGTCCCGAAGGGGCCCGCACCATTCGGGAACCAGGGGGTGAGCACGCCAGAGATGGGGTTCCGCCCGCCGCTGATTGGAAGATGCCCGAGGTCGGCGATGGGGTCCTGGGGTGACTCGCCTACCCAGACCTGCTTGACTCCGAGATCGCTCGCCCGCGCCGCCATCGTCCCGGGACTTCCTACAAGAATGAGTTGATCGGCGAACGTTCCTTTCCGCGTCTGCGCGGCCATACCGGTCACCACACTGCCGTAGCTGTGGCCCAGCACGGTGAATCGCGGTGTGCCAGCAGGCTGGTGCGTGGCGTGGAGACCGTCGAGGAAACTGGCCAGTGAGCCTGCTCCGGCCTGGGCAAGGTTGGGCGATGCCACGGAGGTGTCGGCACGGAGAATTCCCGCGTCGAGTTGTGGTGCCTCGTAGCCGAGCCAGATGATCGAAGCGATCTTCGTGTGGGAGTGGGCCGTAAAGTTGGCCTGGTCCCACAGGGTCGCGGCGCGAGCCGCGTCACCGCCGATCCCCTCTAATGTGCTGCCTGTACCCGGCACGGAGGTGACCACTGAGTCGGCCTTGTCGGGGTCACCGAAGGAAATGGCGGCCTTGCCGAGTCCGCCCAGTTCGAAGTGGAGCAGGAGCGCCGGCGGGCGACCGTTGACTCCGCCCATCGGCAGGCTCTTCTCGACGGCCCCGATCTGTCGCTGTTCCGCTTCCAACGCATTGATCTCCATGCGTAGATAGGACTGCCGTGCCCCTTGCTTCATAGCCTCCTCCAGCCCCCTCAGTTCCGCCAACCGCTTGGCAATATCGCCCTTGCGTAAGCCCAGGTAGGCCCGGTTTGCGCTGTCGCGGGTGGCGGCGGGTACGCCGTTGAGCGAGCCGATCAGATGCGGCGCGGCGTCGATGAGCCGCTGGCGGGCGGCCGGGTCGAGCAGCTGCCACCAGGCGCTGACCCGGGCGGCGAGGGTCGGGTCCTTGCCGGTGTTCTGCGCCGCCACCACCTTCTCCAGCGCTGAGGGGTCGCCGGCCGCGGCGGCGGTCAGCATGTTGCCGAGGCCGCTCGGGTCGGGGGCGGACCCGCCGAAGAGCCCGAAGCCAAGCACGGCCGCGTTGGCCATGTCGCCGTCGGGACGCTGCTGGAGTACGGTCAGCCGCCTGCGCAGGTCGGTGGCTTGTTCGGTGGCCCAGGCGCCCACCTCCGCGACCTGTTGGGCGGGCGCGGCGCTGACGCATGCGGAGGCCAGCGCTGCGGAGAGCTGGCTTCCTGCGGCGGGGAGTTCATGCCCCGCGCGCTCCAGGTCGGCCACCATGCGGGTCATCGCCTCCACGTTCATCCCGGCGTAGCCGCCCCTCGTGGACGTGGCGACGGGGAGCGGGGTTGACAGCGATGGCGCGGTGGCGTGGCCGCCGAGGGCGCGGATGCGCTCGGCGATCTGCGCTGCTGCAGTTTCGAAGGCCCGCTGGAGCCGGGTGCGTTGGTCGTGGGTGGCTTGCGTGAAGGGGCCTGCGCCGCCGCCGACCCAGGCGTGGGCCGTCATGTGGCGCATGGTGGAGTCGAGCGCGCTGATGTGGTCGCCCGCCAGCCGCACCACGCGGCTGAGGGCTTCTTCTAAACCGGCTGTATCGCCCTCCACAAATCCGACGATGTCACGTTTTGCCGCTGCTCGTGCGCGCGATATGCGGAGTCGTTATGGGAGGCGCCCCGACCGCAGATCCTTATAGAGGTTGGTGTCTCAAGCCTTTCTCTGGGGCGCGAGGCCGGTGTTACGCGTCACTGAAACGGCACGCGTGCCGCGCACGATGACAGAGGACGGGGAGCCTGCTTGCTACGTCTAACACCACACGGTCACCCAACGGCTCGTCGAGCCTGATGGCGTCCTGGCCGGACAGGCCAACCCCCGCACACGGGCCGTCACCCTGATCGGGGACGTCGATCCCCAAGACCACTACATCCGGCTCCTCGCGGACTCGTGGGCTGACGTCGAGCGGCTCTCTGCCGCAGCTGCCGTAGTCGTAGCTCACCAGTAGTGTGCGTTCGTCGAGCACCTTGAAGTCCGTGACCCCTTCGCCTGACACGTGTTTGCCGATGGCGTCTTCGACGGTGCCGACCGCGTCCTGATCGACCGCGACGTAGTCGATCGGGCCGGGCAGGTTCGAGAAGTGCAGCCGCCATGCGGGCACGGTGGCCATGCCGCGTACGGTCTCCAGCCGCATCGTCGTGTAGGTGGCACCGGTCAGCTTGTACACCTCGTCGTCGGAGAAGGAGAGCTCCGCACCCCAGGGGGACAGAGCCACCAGTGCCTCTCGCGGTGAGATCACGGTGACGCGCATAGCGGACCCGTCATCCCAGCGGACCTGCGCCTCGGTCGGCGCTGCGGGGAGCGGGCCGGCCACGACCCAGCCGTACTCTTCATCGTGCTGGATCTGTTTGAGCACCTTTGGCGGGATCACGCTCAGGTCTCCGACCGGGACGAAGCCCTTGCGCCAGATCTTTGCGGCACCGCTGGTCCGCCACGTCCAGATGGCCTGTGCGGCGTGGTCGTCAAACGTCAGCGGTCCGATCAATAGATGGCCGCTGCTGAGGAGCAACATCACCGCCAGGAGCGTCGTGACTAATCGCAGCATGTGGCGATCTTGGCAGGGTGTCGCTTCCGATGCCGACGGCTTCGACGACATCGAGCTGTCGGAGGCCGCCGAGACGGTTGGAAACGGGAAAACACGACCAGCGGGCCTTGTTGACCCTCACTTAGCTGGTTGACCACCCCTATCGGGGCTGGGGAACTCTGTCATGCCGAATGCTCACATCACAGTACGGGTACACCGAGCTGCGCGAATAAGCGGTTAGTCGACGGGTCGGTCGAATGCAGGACCGCACCGGACATGCCCCTGGTGGCCAGCACACGGTATGTGTTGCGAACCAGTTCCCCGAACCGGGGGGCGCCCTGCACCTCGGTATCTTTGTTGGCTCGACGGTTGGTTTGCCAATCCTGCCCCGTCCAGGTCAAGTCGTCACCGAAAATGACTCCTGCATAGTCGTATTCGAAACCTTGGGCGGTGTAGATGCATCCGATCTGGCCGAATCCAGCTGGGTGAGTAGCCCACAGGCTGGACGGAGGGATGCCATTCTTCTCGCGCTCGGCTCGCGAGTTCCAGGGGCGGTGCCAGTCGCCGATCTGAACATCCTCGACCAACGTCCCATTGGAGCGGGGGTCGGTCCACGGCCAACAGAAGCCGGCAGCCATGCGGGCGCTGTCGCCTTCGGCCTGCTTGGCTCGTAGAAATTCCTCCATGATCGCAGGAGTGCGGGCGACGTACAGCTCGAAGGTCTCCAAGGGCCGCCATGGTTGCGGGCCGTCCTCCCACCCCAACCCCAGGAGCTGCTCCACCCAGGTGACGTATTCGGGACAGCCGCCACATCGAAATTGGTGGCGTAGATCGATTTGCTGAACCTTTATTCCCATGCTGGCTGCGGCATCATGGATCAGCTGAACGGAGCCCACTTCGCCACGGCGGACCAGCTGGTGCTCATCGAGCAGGAATACCGGAACGGCCGCGGCCTCGATCAGCTCCTGTACTTGAGGCCGTCCCTGTCGTCGGTCGTGGTCCCCGTCATAGGTGTTACGGCGACGATCAGATGTCTCGCGGATTCGGTGAGCTTCGTCGCAAATCAGAACATCGATATTGTGCGGGGTGGCATGAATATAACTGTTGAAGTAGGAAAAACTACGCGCGGCACGTCGGTTGACCTTCTCGACGTTGTCGCGCAATGTCAGAGTGAAGGATTTGCTGCCTGTGGCGTGTACGGCATGTACACCCTGCCGGTTCAAGGTGCCCAGCAGCTCCACAGCGATTACGCTCTTCCCGGTGCCTGGACCGCCCACGATCAAGACGACCTCCTTGGGGGCGCCCTGCTTGCTCGCGTTCACCGCCGCTCTCACGTACTCGTAGGCATCCCTTTGCTCATCGAGCAAGGGAAAGACCGACCGTCGGCAAACGCTCTCATTTACCACCGTCATAAGGCTTTCGGTTGGGCGTACTGGCGCTTCCAGAAACTCTTGTGCATAGTCGGACGCCTTTTTTGGCGAGAGGACGGCGCGAAGTGTCCTTTTGAAGTGATCACGATGATCAGAACAGAACATCCGAACCAAGGAGGAGTCATATTCGAGGCCGATGGTGGCAGGTCGGATCGCCGCCAAGTTCTCGCTGATGGCATTGTGCATGTTGACAATGCAGTGTACCTTGGCCGACCTCCGGACTAAGGAGATGTAGTCGATTAAGACTTGGCGGTAGTCCCAGACTTGCCTGATGGGGTGTGAGTGCGGTCTTGGGTTCGGTGACCTAGAGAGGTAGACCAGTTCTGGGCTCGGTCCGGGTGTAGCCCACTGCCACTGCTTGTTCTCCACCACAACCAGTGACATCTGCCCGTTGTCCGGATAGGAGCCGACCAGCACCATGTCTATCCGCACATCGCTGATCGGCGTCTTCACCTCGACCAGCACCTGCACATCGCCCAGGCCCTCTTCCAGTAAAAGATCAACGACCGTGGGGATGCTGTTGCGCCATGATTCAACTTCTAGGGGATTCAGATCCCCGCCAATCAATTCGCCGTAGCTTCGCCTGAGCTCTTGGAGAAGCCCGCCTGCAGAGATAAGGGCGGCGAGTTCGCTGGCGGTTGCCTGGTATAGACAGCGTGATGCCACGAAAGCTGCTCCTCTGCAAATGGAGCCATCCGGTAATGGACGGGCTTATGCAACATATCGTAACCATCCTGTCAAAACGGACATGACTGGCCAAGTAGGGATGAAGTCCCATGCTTATGGCGGGGATGAGGCCAAGCCTTAGGAAGAAGGGGGCGGATCTGCAGCGCCCAGTTCGCGGGTTCCTGGGCATTGGCGACCCCGCATCTGCAGCAGCCTTCTACAAGCTGCAGAGCCCAAAGATGGCATAGGTACCGTCTACGGGGCTATGACCAGAAGCTCGACCGAGAAGCCGTTTTCGGGCTCAACTACTGCTCCTCGTGCAGGACGCTGAGGCCTTGGGTACGGCTTTCTTCTGTCATGGCAAGAATCGTGGCCTCGGGTAGAGCGGCCTCAAGCGACTTTGGCGTGGGCGCGCCATGATGAGGTCATGACGGGACCGATTGGGGCCGCGTGGCACGCATGAGGCCCGCAAGGAAGTCCCGCAGCTCGGGGTCGACCGCGTAGATCACGGTTCCGCGCATGCCTCGGGTGAGCAGGACCTTGTACACGTTGCGAACAAGCTGGTCGAAGTCGCTGTTAGGAACGGTCTTACGGCTCTTGAAAGCAGGATCCCGGTTCTCCTCGCGCACGGTGAACAGTTGCCCGTCCTGGACGGCCAGGTCGGGACCCAAGATGACGCCGTTCCAGTCGTACTCGAACCCCTGGGCGGTGTAGACACAACCAACCTGCCCGAACCCGTTCGGCTCGCTGGCCCACAGCATGCTCGGCGGATAGTCGCCGACGGCCCGGTCCTTCTTGACGTTCCACGGCCGGGCCCAGTCACCAATGACGACGTCATTGACGAGGGTGTCATCAGCACGTGGGTCGCTCCACGGCCAGCAGTAGCCGGCGGTCATGCGGGCGGTACCGGTCTGGCCTCCCAGGAAGGCCTCAAGCTCTTGCGGGGAGTCGGCGAGCCGTACCTGGAAGTCCTCATCTCCGTCCCACTCCATCGGCCCGCCGTCCGCCAGACCCAGCAGACGGAGGACCCACTGCTCATACTTACGGCTGCCTCCGCAGCGGAACTGCTCATCGAGCGATACGAACCGAACGTCGTATCCCTTGGCGCGGGCGTAGTGCTCGATGCTCGCCACGGTGCCGAGCTCGCCGGGCCGTACCACCTGGTGCTGGTCGAGAAGGAAGACCGGCACCCGTGCCGCGGATAGCAGCTCGTCGAGCTGGCTGCGTCCTGTCCGCCTTGCCGCCGGGGTGAAGCGGTTGGTGGACGTTTCGCGGATGCGATGAGCTTCATCGCAGATCAGCACGTCCATGCCGTTCTGCTCGGCATCTGTGAAGCTGTTGAAGTACTTGAAGAGGTTCTTGATCCGGGTGCTGCCACGGCCGGGATAACGGCGCATGGTCTGCGTGAAGGACTGTGAGCCGGTGGCGTGCAGAGCCGAACGGCCTTGCCTGTACAACTCCCCGAGTAGTGACAGCGCAATGACGCTCTTCCCACTCCCTGGACCGCCTGTGACGATGACGACTTGCTTGGAGTCCGCCCGCCGTGCTTTGTCGACGGCGCCCATGACCAGTTCGTACGCGACTTGCTGCTCGTCCAGCAGGGTGAACTGCTCGCGCTCGCGGATCTCTTTGGAGGCATAGGTCATGAGCTGCTTGCTGGGAGCGACGGCGCTGGACAGGAGGCGGTCGGCGGCGTCGGCGCCAGGCTTGTCGGACAGCCGCTCGCTCAGGTAGCGGAGAAACTCGCCGCGCCGTTGTTTGGTGAAGAGACGACTGCGTTCGTCGCGGACCTGATCCGATAGGCCGTCGACGTCCAGGTCCATGGCGTTGTGCAGGTAAGCGGCTCCGTACACGGCGTTCGGCTTGTCGCTGAGCACCCCGAGGAAGTCGCACATGTACTCGCAGTACCGGCGCACCTGCTCGGCCGGATGAAGCGTGTCGCCGCCCGGCATACCGTCCACGATGACCAGATGCTCACCCAACTCAGAGGGCTCGGCACGGCTCCACTGCTTGAGCTCGACGACGACGTAAGAGTCTTCGCCGGTCCGCGGGTGTACGCCGGCAAGCACCACGTCGGCGCGCTTGCTCGTCAGCGGGAGTTTGTACTCCACGAGCATCTCGACTCTGTGCAACCCGGCGTCGGCGAGATCGCGTGCAAGGACTGGCAAGCTGCGCTGCCAGGACCTGACTTCGGAGGGTGAGGAACGGCGGCCGGTAGTTGCCCGCACATGTTCGGCGATCACCTCCGCGAACGCGGCCTCGTTTGGAGAGGCGAGCAGGTTCTCGACAGACAGCCGCAGCGCCGTCACGGATTGTCCCCCCAGGCAGCACGAATGAACTCGCGCGGGTGGGGGCCTATCCGCTTCGGACGAAACCGTACGACCGCGGAAGCCCGTCGGGCCGCATCACATGGTCGCCAAAAGAGTAGCGGGGCCAGTATCGCTGCGAAACCGCATTCACCTGTATTGGAGCACTCGCCCTCATTGTCGGTAGCGTGCTCTAGCCTTCCTGTACTGACGAGACTGGGGGCGGGGATGAGCACTGCCGAGCTGCTAGAGCCGGTCAAGTTGTGGGAAGCGGCCGAGGTCCTCACCCGCCCGAGTCCGGTGCCCGCCGTCGCGGGCATCTACGGCTGGTACTTCACCCAGCCTCCGCATCCCAGCCTGCCCGCTGACAGCCTCCTCTATGTGGGGATCGCTCCCCGCCGCATGGCGACCCGAGCCAGCAGGCAGAATCTCCGGAGCAGGGTGCGCTATCACTTCCGGGGCAACGCTGAGGGCTCCACCCTGCGACTCACCCTCGGCTGTCTGCTTGGGCTTGAGCTTCGCCGAGTGGGCAGCGGAAAGCGGCTGACCTTCGGCCAGACCGGTGAGAAGGAACTGACGGCCTGGATGGCTGAGCACGCGCGTGTGTGCTGGATCCAGCACGACGAGCCTTGGACCGGGGAAGCCGAACTAATCGCTCGGCTGGATCTCCCCCTCAACCTGGATCAGAATCGCCACCACGCCTTCCACCCCTACCTGAGCGGCCTGCGCGCCTCGGCGCGGGCCCACGCTCGCAGCCTCCCGATCAGCTCCTGACGATCCCCGGGCTGTGGACGCGCTCGGCCGGCCCTCGCCTTCTGCGGCAAGTGTTCGGCTTGGCCGGCAGCGGTATTCACGCTTGTAGCAGCCCTGCGTCACGCCAGGTAGAGGCGGTCATGGAATGCGCCGCGCTCCTCACGTTTAGCGGCTGCAACTTTTTCGATCACAGCCCAGTCATGTCCGTGGACCGCAGCTAGAGAGCGAAGAACCTCATACACATCGGCGATTTCCTCCGCGACCTCGGCGGGGGAGGCTTCGTTGAGCTCGGTAGCCTCTTCAAACAATTTCGCCAGCAGGGCCTTGCGGTAGTCGACCTTGTCGAGCACGGTAATGACCGGTTCTCTGCCGCTTTGGCGGATGATATCCGGAATGTTGTCCCGTACCAGTTTGCCCATGCTCGACGTCCTCCACTCACCCAAGCCCCACCTGTAAGGCTCCTGAGCCTATCGAGCCTCAGTGACATTCCCGTGATCGCGAACTACCCTGAACCGGTCGATATCGCGATCAAGGCTGGCATGTACGGATGACTGTGGAGTTCTTTCGCGAAGAGCCGACCGCCCGCTCCTCATGGCGGCTGGCGGTGCTCATGGGCGCCAACGTGCGTACCTACTTCGCCTTGGGCGGGGCGTTGCTGGGCGCTGCGGCCGAAGGGCGTACCGACATCCTCCTCAGGGACTTGGCCAAGCCGTACGCGATGAGTCTGGTGGAGCATCTGGCTCAAGCGCCGCAGGCGTCGTCGAAGGTCGTTGCCGGCGGATTGGATTTCCTGTCCGTGGCTCGGGAGGAGGCCGCTGAGTCCGTGCGGCTCGGGTCCCCAACGGAGAAGCTGCTCGCTGCCGCGATGAAGTCGATGCCCGCCATGGTGATGCAGAAGTTCCACAATTTGCGTGGTGACGGCGGCGCTGAGGTGCCTCACCGCTTCTACGAAGTGACTGGCACTTCTCGGGAGCGTGTGGTCAAGCTGACGGACCATCTCCGTGAGGTCGCTCTGTCCGAGCAGAAGGCGAGTCTGCAGGCGGAGTTGGCCGCGCGGTGGAGCATCGTTGAGACGTCCTTCGCCGCTGGGGTGGGTCGAAGCCTGGTCGAGGAGGGGGTCGCGGTCGACCTGGAGGCGCTGCAGATCACCGACAAGGAACGGCGGCGCTCGGTCGCGGGGGTTACCGAGGCCGTCATCGGGTTTCAGCATGGCCGCTGCATCATCTGCGCCGAACTGCTTACCCCTGGTGTCGATGACGTTGCGGTCGATCATGTGTTCCCGTACTCGTTCAAGCGGCTCCTTCCTGGTGCGGACATCGATCTGGACGCGATCTGGAACCTCGCCCCTGCACACAGACCCTGCAACGGGCAGAAGAGCAATCAGCCGCCCACGCAGGGCCAGCTCATCCGTCTGGCCCTGCGGAACGAGGCGATCATGCAGTCGCCTCATCCGCTGAAGCGAACTCTCCAACTGACGCTGAAGCGTCACGGCTTCACAGGTGGACGCGTCGGCGAATGGTGGGACTTCATCCAGGAAGTGCGCAACCAACTGGGGTAGGCGCTCGAAGGACAGTTTAGGTCGCTCTTCGCCACCTCCCATCGCGATCGCCTCGGCGATGCCGGGCTATCGGAATTGCCCCTGCGGCATCCGGGTAAGCGGCGTTCCATGGGCCCGAGAGTGTGTCATTCCTGCTCGTCGGGATGAGATTTCTGCTGGTCAGGTCAGCGCGGGCGTTCCTTTCTGGCGATGACACGCACTGGGTCGGGTCCGTGCGCTGCTCGTCCGTCAGCGGCCCGAGTGCGCATATGGGAAAGCCTCTGGTCCCCGCGTACCGCGATGGTGTGCTTCTGAGGGCAAGGGCCATTCCACTGGCAAGGTATTCGTCGATCGGCTGGGGCCCTTCACGGGCTGCAGGAACTGGAGAAGGCGGCTGGCGAGAAAAGCGGCTTCGCGAAAAGGGACGAACAGCGCAGCTGCAAGAGGCGGGTGATGCTGGAGCCTGGCGAGTCGAGGAACCCAGGAACAGCCGTGGGCACTGAAGGATTGTGTGCCATAGGCGGTTGGTACGTTCGGCTTGTAGCGTGTTGATCGCTGTGGTTGATAGCTGGCTTATCCGAGCCAACAGGAGTGGTCGGGTGGAGCGCGGGGAACTGATCGCGGGCCGGTACGAGTTGGTCAAACGGCTCGGTCGGGGCGGCATGGGTGAGGTGTGGGCCGGACGGGACCGCACCCTGTACCGCGACGTCGCGCTCAAGCTGCTCGTCCTCGACGAGGCGGCCTTACCGGAACTGACCCTGCGCTTCGAACGCGAGGCGGTGGCCGCCGCGCAGATCAACCATCCGAACGTGGTTATCCTCCACGACCGTGGAGTGCACGAGGACATGCTCTTCCTCGTCATGGAGAAGGTCGACGGCGCCACTCTCACTGAACATATCCGCGCCGATGCGCCGATGGCTCTCGCCCAGGCGCTCGCGATTGCCGACGGGATCTGTGCCGCGCTGATCGCCGCGCACCGGACCGGCGTCGTCCACTACGACATCAAGCCGCACAACGTGATGCTCACATCTGAGGGGCAGGTGAAGGTCGTCGACTTTGGGATCGCAGGGTTCCTCCAGACCGCTTTCACCGTGGCACGGTCCTCCCAGCTAACACCGGCCGGCACCCCGGAGTACGGCGCACCCGAGCAGTTCCTCACCGAACGCGGAGACGAACGCTCAGACCTGTACGCGCTTGGCGGAGTGCTGTTCGCCATGCTCACCGGCAGGCCTCCCTTCACCGGGCACCACGGCCTAGCCGTTATACGACGCAAACTGGACGAAGACGCGCCCCGCCTCGACTCCCTCCGCCCCGGCCTGCCGCCCGCCCTGACAGAGCTCGTCGCCGAACTGCTGGACCGCGATCCCGCACGACGACCCGATTCGGCACATCAGGTCCGCGATCGTCTCCGCGACCTGAGGACCGCCCGCGCTGACACGGTGCCCATGCCGGGATCTGGCGGACCTGGCGATACGGGTGGAGCCGTTGTGGACGACGGGCTGGACCACGGTGCACATGACAGCTGGCGAACCCGTACGGCCACGGATGAACGCGGCGTGGTCGGTCAACCGCCGCATACAAGGGCGGTGGCTCCGACCCGGCGGATGCCCGAGCCGGACGGTTCTTTCGACATGTCCTGGACAGGCAAGGAGCCCTTGTCCGCTTACGCCGACCGTACAAGGCCAAGCGGTGTGTGGAAGACGTGGGCGATCTGGGCGGCAGCCCTGGGGCTGGCGGCAGCCGTGTGCATATACCTCCCGCTGCAGGGGCATCGCCTCAGCCTCCAGACTGATGCCGGTGACGAGCTCACCGGCTGGGGCTACCTGCTCGCGTTCGGGCTTCTCCTTGCCATGGGTTCAATCGCCCCCTGCGCTATCAATGCGATCTACGCCGCATACAGCGAGATGAAGACCGCCCGCCCACACGGAGACAGGGATGCCTGGACGCTGCACGTTGGCCCGAACCACATCGTGACCAATGGGACCACCGGACGCCGCGAGTTCACCTGGGATCAGATCCAACGCATCACCATCGAGCCCATCAGGGGCAAGGGAGCGGGGAGGGAACCGTACATGTACAACGGCCTCCACCTGGAGCATGCGCCCGGGAACGACCGCCGACCGACGGAACTGTGCCCGGCAGGATGGCCACACCACGAACCGGCCACGATCGCGGCGCGCAAGGACGGCCGCTTCCCCATCTGCGTCCTGGGACCGATGACGAAGGAACAGCAAACCGCTCTGACCGAGGCCCTCGCTCGACACGGCGGCCGACGATGGAGTCCCTCCAGCGCACCGGTCTCACGGGACCCGTGACCCGAGGGGTCCCTAGCGACGGCGGCCACCATTCCGTAGGTGAGCTGGGTGAAGTCCTCCTGTCGGTGATCCTTCGAAGAGTGCGGACGGGCCTGTCTCTTGCGATGTGTAGGGCGGAGAGCCTTTTGGTTCGTCACCTGCCGGTACGCCTGGCGGGGCGCGTGCATGACGGCGCTGACGGCAATGGATCGCCTGCCACCAGGGCGAATCTTCCTGGTGCCCTTACGAGTGCCTCGCTGGGGTTGTTTACGGAGCAGCAGCCGGGAAGGATGGGAACCAACCTTCTGGGGACCTCGAGAACGGCACGATAGGAAATCACGCGGAGTCCTTGGCGTTTGTCGCGTGGCACGCTCTTGCCACCCGCATGTCTAGCCGAACATTCCATGCGCGGCGTTCGTGAGATCGGCTAACCGGTCCTGCTCACGCTCTCGTTCATGATTGATCCATTTCTTTCCTTCGGCGGCGACGCCTTCGAGAACGTGCAGGGTGTTTCCAAGCCCTGCGGTGTCGAGTGTCACTTGCGACACAGTGCGCGCGTCCTCCTCTACCCCTGTCTCGGGATTCGGCGGAGGTCCGGTCACCTCGACCGAGATCGGGTGGCCGTTAACCAGCGTCAGTTCGAACGTTCTGTGGCCGTCATCGGCTTCTGCGGCCTGAACAGCGGCGACGGCGTCGTAGCGGTAGTTGATTCTTTTTCGGTCGTGGAATGTGGCCTTTTCGAAGTCGAGGTCAACGGTCATCTGTCGGACGCCGTCCGCGGTGAGCAGGAAGACTAGGAGCTTGTATCTGGAATAACGCCAGGGGCCGTGTAGGACGTGTGCCCGTTTGTAGGTAGCTGCTGGGGCTTCGATGAAGGCGTGGGCGATGACGTTGTGTGGTTTCAGCTTGTAGTGCTGCATCGCCTCCTTGGTCAATGCCATGCGGTCGCAGTCCAGCCAGTGCGCCATCTCCCGATCGTCCGGCTTATCGGAGAGTTGGCGCTCCCACCGGGCGAAGGCCGCCTGGCGAGCGTCCAGCAGCTGCTTGGCCTCTTCCCGGTCGGCGGCGTACCTCTTGTGTTCCAGGACGATATGCAACCAACCGCCTACGGCGAATCGGCTGGCCGCCGCGACGATGAGTGCGGCGACGACGACGCTGAACGGCGCGATGTGCAGTCCGCCCCAGGTTAGCCAGACCGTACCTGCGGCGATGGCCACGGCGCCGAGGGCGAAGCGCGCCTTCATGGATGTGGGGACCCGGAGCCGGTCGCGGTACTCCCACAGTTGGCCCTTCTGCCAGCGATCCTTCACGTCGCTGACGAGGTATCGGATGAGCCACGCCACCCGTTTGGCATCGATCCTGCTCTCCCGGTACAGCTCGACGACCTCATCCCGCAGGGCCTGGCGAACGCTGGCTGTCTGCGTCAGCCACGCCGCTCTGTCCGTGTTACGCGGCACGTACCGTGCGAAATAGTCGGCGAACTGCCGGTCGATCCGGCTCGCGAAGCCCTCTGGCGCCGGTTGCCTCATGGCCTGGCGTTCGCTGTCCTTGGCCCGCAGGCGTTCGACCCGGAAGCGCCATTCCGCACCTCCGCGTGCGCACGCGTATGAGCCGGCGGTGACGAGCAGCAGGGCGAGGGCGGCCGTCGGCCAGGAGTGCTGCCACGCCTGGACACCGATATGACCGACGGCCGCCAGCGAGAGGGCCGTGGTCGTTACGGAGAGGATCCAGCCGCCGATCGTGGTGTCGGGCGGACGCGGCAGGCGTACCCGTGGGCCGATCGGGTCGGGCTGGAAGAACTTCCAGACCCGTTGCAGACGCGCTCGATCGCATCGGTCCTGCTTGGCCAAGTCGAAGGCACGTGCCCACATGGCGTCCTGGATGGGGCCGTGCAAGAACATCTCGAGGTGACGGACGATCTCGTTCCGCCGGTCGTCTTTCAGTTCGCTGAGCTGATTCTCGATGGCGGAGAAATCGACGTCACGCTCCTGGAGGGAGGCCAGGAGGCGATTGATCACCTTCATCGCGTGGGTCCACTCATCGTCGATGCGGCCGACGAGCGCCTTTTGGGCGAAGGCAAGAGGGGCGAGGTCGTCTTTCGGTACCTGCTGAAGCGTGCGACCGCTCAACAGGGCGAGCAGCAAGTAGAAACAGGAACGGCTGTTGACGTAGCCGTCCATGACGGCTTCGCCGATGTGCTCTCTCGCCCTTCCTGGCATGCCGCCGCTCAGGCAGCGCAGGCCCACCTCGAACCGCTCCTTCGGCGAGGCGCCCGTCGGCACCTGGTACACGTAAACGTTGCCGTGCACAGTTTCGGTCTGGATGCCGACGGTGGCGGAGCCGTCCGCGATGTTGGTCGTGCCGGTGCCGGGATTGCTCATGAAACGCCTCTGATTGCGGTGATGACGGATGTCACCTTCGAGGCCAGCTCGGCCACGTCCATCAGCAGGCCGCGCAGTCTCTTGAGCGCGATCATCGCGCGGTTCTTGCCCTGTTCGGTGTCCGTCGACAAGGACTCGGTGACGACGCCGAGTTCTTCCTCGGCCGCGGCGAACGTGTCCTCGTCAACTGTCCCGGCCGTCCGTGCCTGCGCCAGCTCCTTGCGGAGCTCCGCAAGCAGTGCCGTCGCGTCGGCGGCAGGCTCGGATGACTGCCCCACCGAGACGTTGCCGTAGATTGCCCCGGCTTGCACGCCCACCCGCGCGTGGCCGCGGGCGATGTTTCGCACATTCTCCGTCACGGGCTCGCCTTCCGTCCTTCCCGCAGAAGCGGTACGCCATTTGGGATGTGCAGTCTGAGCAAGTTCCGCAGCGAGAGCAGTGGCGAAGGCCGCGGCGTTGGCCACCGCCCTCGGTTGCCAGCTCGCGCCGTCGGTAGTGACCTTGGTGCCGTCAGCCCGGTCGCTGACGCCGCGTACCACGACCATCGGCAGCGACCTGTTGAAATGGGCGGCCTGCGCCACGCCGGCGGCCTCCATCTCGATTGCCAGCGCGTCGTTGTAGGTCTGGCGAACCCATTGGGCATGTGTGGAGATCGCGGAGTCCTGCACGACCTCGCCGGCTGCGATCGGCCCGAAGCGCACTTTCGGAATGTCCGCGCCATTGGGAAGGCGCCGGATCCAGGTGCCGCTGCGATCAAGGTGATGCGCCACCTGCGCCGCCTCGTGCGAGATCTCCCATACGCGGGGGCGTGCCTTGAACCCGTCGTTCTCGCTGGTGCCCCCGTGGTAGGCGTAGACGTGGGTTGCGACCACCACATCGCCCAGTCCCACCTGCGGCCACAGGGCGCCGGCCACGCCGACGAACAGCAAGGCGCGGGGATCGAATTCGGCGATCGCCCGTTCGGCGAGCACGGCGGCGGGGTGGTTGCCCTTACCTGCCAGACCCAGGACCACTGGGCATTCACCGTCTGGCAGGTGGCCCACCTCGAACAAGGTGCCAGCGCGGTGGTGATGCGCCCGCAGTCCGGCCAGATACTTACGGACGGCCTGATATTCCAGATCCAGTGCGGTGAGGATCACGATGGGGTGCTCGTTCATGAGTGCTCGCCTCCTTCGGGATCAGCGTGACGGCCGGGGGCTTCGTGTCCGGCCTGAGTTGAGCGGACCATGGGGGGATACAGCGCCTGGACCGGCCCGGCTTTGAACAGCCGGGGGGGCCGGCCGTTCTGTGTGCGCCGCACGGGGCCGGTCGCGACGATGAAGCCGTGGGCGCTCTGGACCTTGCGGTAGAAGTTGCGAGGATCGAGCCGGACTCCCCACACCGCCTCGTAGACCTGCTGGAGTTCGGAGATGGTGAAGGTCTCGCCGCAGAAGGCCGTCGCGAGTGACGTGTGCTCAAGCTTGGTCCGCGCGCGCTCGACGCCGTCGGCGAGGATTCGCCGATGGTCGAATGCCAGCTTCACATGTGCGGAGGTGGACAGGACGTCCTCCACCGGCGTCCAGCAGGCGCCGGCAGCGTCCGTGCCGGCGATGGGGTCCGGCAACCGGGGAGCGATGGCCAGGTAGGCGATCGAGACCACCCGGCCGCGAGGGTCGCGCCCGGGCTCGCCGTACACGCCGATCGTCTCCAGATGCACGTCGAACAGTCCGGCCTCCTCTGACAGCTCCCGGCGTGCCGCCGCTTCGATGGCCTCACCCTCGTCGTGCAGGAAGCCTCCCGGCAGGGCAAACGCTCCGCGATAGGGCTCCACACCACGCTCGACGAGCAGGACATGTAGACGGGCTTCGCGCAAAGTCAAGATCACCAGGTCGACCGCGAGCAGAACGCTCGGCGGCTCCCACCGGTCGTCGGTCATGAAACGACCATAGTTTCTTGTCAGAGTGACAGGAAGTTGCGGAAGGGTGACACTTGCTGCGCCACTAACGGATCGCGGCCGGTCCACCCCTCGACAAACAGAATTCGGGCATCGAAATGCGGTCTGACTTGCACCGATACTGAATCAGCATTCATCGCTCGAAGTTCGCGATCATTGCCGTCGGCCGCTGGCCGCCGGAATCCGGCTGTTAGTGGATCTTGATGTCAGCCTGGATGCGCACGCATGATCGAACGGGACACTACCCGGGCCCCGTGGACAAATCGTGTTCCTGAAGAATAGCTCGCACCCGCTCCGCATTTGGGGAGCCGAGTCTTTGGTAGATGGCCTCCGCCAGTTGCAGCATGGTGCGGGCCTCGTCCGACGTGGCGTCGGCGAGGTAGCAGCGTCCGAGGCCTTCCAGGGCCCGTGCTTCTTCCGCTGGCGTACCGATTTCGCGGGAGATTTCCAGAGCCTGCTTATAGTGTTCCCGAGCCTGATTCTCACCCGCGGCGGCCAGGGAGACCTCGCCCAGTGCGTTAAAGCTCTCAGCCTGGCCAAGGCGGTGCCCGATGGTGTGCCGCAGTTCAGCCGCCTGAGTGAGGGTGTCCATGGCTTTCTCGTATTCCGCTCTTGCCCCTTGTACGAGGCCTAGTCCGTTGAGGGAGGTGGCCTCTCCAGCGGGATTGCCGATCACGCGGTGTACTTTCAGAGCCTCGGTGAAACTCGCGTCCGCCGCCGCCAAGTCCCCTATTATGCGCTGTACGTGGCCCAGCAAGTCCAAGGTGTTGGCCACGCCGGGACGGCTGCCAAGAGCGCGGAACAGCTGCAGCCCCTCGGTGAAACCGGCGAGGGCCGCCTGATATTCACCCCGGGCATGCTTTATAGAAGCCAAGGTGCTAAGGGCCCCAGCCCGGCTGATCGTATGCTCCAAGGTGCGGAATTTCATCGCCGCTTGGGCGTTGGCTGCGGCTGCGGCGAAGTCTCCCGTTGCGTACTGGACGAGGCTGAGAGCGGCATGGGCTTCGCCTTGGCCATGCTCCTCGCCGAGGGACTCGTACAACCGCAGTGCCGCCTCATGGCTGGCTGCGGCTGCTGGGTAATGCCCCATCTGCGACTGCACGACCCCTAGGTCGTTTAACGTGTTGGCCTCACCGAGCCGGTTGCTCACCCTGCGATAGAGATGGAGTGCTTGTGTGAAATTGGCGACGGCGGCCGGATAGTCGTCACGCATGTGCTCCATGTCCCCGATATGGAACAGGCCCTCAGCCTCACCGAGCTCATCGTGCGCTTGCCGGGCTGCGCTCATGGCCGTGCGGTAGAGGGCCAATGCTTGATCCCAGTAGCCGCGAGCCTGCAAGTATCGCGCCATCGCGGATGCGAGCCCGATCGCATGGCCATGCCGCCCATGTCGAGCGGCATGGTTCAGCGCCGCAGACAGGTTGAGCCGCTCACTATCCATCCACTCCACGGCCTGGCCACGTCCAGACAGCTCCGGCATGACGGAGGGCCGGGCACCGGCCTGTCGCCGGTACGCCTGCGGATAGCGGCCGGGCAACAGGTCATCAACAGTACGTGTGGTGTGCAGGTAGTACGCAAGCAGCCGATCCACGGCGGCCTCCCGGTCGGCAGGAGGGTCCTGGTAGGCGAGGCTGCGAGCGTGCCGGCGGATCAGGTCGTGGAAGCGGTAGCGTCTGCAGGCGGGTTCGTCGATCAGGTGCACCGCATACAGATCGTCCAGGAGGGCTGCGGCGGTAACAAGGTCGATGCCGTCGAGGGCGGCGGCGGCGTAGGCGTCGATATCGCTGCCGGGGTGCAAACCGAGTCTGCGAAACAGCTGCTGCTGCTCTGGGGTCAGCCCCTGGTAGGACAGTTCGAAGGCGGCGGCCACAGAGTGACTCTCCGCGCGCAACGCGGTCGGCCGGTCGGCGGCAGAAGTGAGGTCTCTGGCCAGATCGCCGACCGTCCAGGCAGGCCGATGCCTGAGCTTCCCGGCCATCAGACCGATGGCTAGCGGCAGGTGCCCGCACAGCCGTATCAGTTGCCGCACCGCGGGATCGTTCGCCTTGAGATCGGGACGTGCGGCGAGCCGAACGAACAGGTCAGCGGCCTCCGGGGGAGACAGGACCTCCAGGGTGATGGGCATGGCCTGCGGCAGTGCGCTCAGCCGTCGGCGGCTGGTAACCAACACCAGTGTCCGGGCGCTACCGGGCAGCAGCGCGCGAACCTGGTCGCTGCCTGTGGCATCGTCCAACACCAGCAGCGCCTTCCTGTCGGCCATCCGGTCGCGCCACAGGGCCGCCCGCGCCTCAAGACTGTCGGGAATCTGCGTGGCGGCGACGCCGACGCTCAGCAGCAGAGCGAACAGTGCGTCGGCCGTCGCCACCGGCCGCTGCCCCGGTGTATGAGCGTGCAGGCGCACGAAGATCTGCCCGTCGGGAAAGCGCGGCGCCAGATGATGGGCGGCGTGCACGGCGAACGCGGTCTTGCCGACCCCGGCCATCCCGTCGATGGCGTCGATCTGCACCACGCCTCCCGATCCTGCGTGCTCCTCCAGCGCCCGGACGATGCGCTCCAACTCGGCCTCTCGGCCAGTGAAGGAGGCGAGATCGGCTGGCAGGGTCCGCAGCGCGGCGGCCGCCGACGGTGCGGGCTGGGAAGTGACGGTTACATCACCATGGATCGTTCCGGCCTGGAGCGAAACCCCGGCAGTGCCGCTCATGTGGTTGTCGACCCGGTCGCCGGGCATCGCCGGAGTCTCTCCTCCGATCATGGCCCTGGCATCACCACCACGAGAACTGCCAGCCACCCCGCCCACCCCTCTGTTCCCAAGACCCGAATGCTGGCCACCGTCACAAGCATTGGGACGATCAGCCAGGCGGCCAGGCGGAGCCATGCCCGTCGTGTGCGCCGCGCCATCATGAGCTCATCGGCATCCACTCAGCGCACGCACTGCCGAAGAATGTAAAGTGTAGGCATTCAATGACACAGTGTCCCGGGTTGTTCGATATATCGATGCGGCATGGATGCTGAATTGCGTGCCGACGGATGTCCGAGCACCTAACGGCGGCGGCCTTGGTGAGGCTCTTGCGGGCTTCTATCGCGCCAAAACCAACGCTTACGGTCTGAGCAGGAGGTTTCTAGCAGGCGTTCCGCATCGGCGCGACAGATCTCTCCGGCACCGCTGGTCGTGGCGAGTGCGGCGTGGTCGTCGACGGGTGCGTGCCGGGGTCCGACCAGGAGACGGCTGCCGCCGAGGAGCAGCGCCACTGCGAAGAGTGAGGAGTTTCGCGGCCAATCACAGCGCGTGGCGATCTTGGCATGGTGTCGCTTCTGCTCCGGTGGCTTTGACGACGTCGAGTTGTCGGGGGCCGCCGTGACGGTTCTGGTTACATAGCCTCTGGGCGGTCGTTGAGGTTGCTTGCGACCCGGGATGGCCTCAATCAGTATTTGACCTGGGGAAAACGCCGCCAAGATCATCCCGTATATCTCCCGTGATCAAGGTCCTACGGCTACATACGGGTGCCCTCGGCGGCCTACTAAGGTCCCGACAAGCAAAAGACCTGCGGTTGAGAAACCGCAGGTCAGAGGCCAAATAGCCTGGTCGAGATGAGTGCCCTCGGCAGTGTGCTGGTTCAGGACATAGGAAACCCATGTCGCAAGACATAGGAAACTCCAGCAAGGTGTGTCTCGGGACATAGGCAACTGCCGCGATCAAGA